>JAYPGD010000066.1:11131-16483 GCA_038126655.1 Verrucomicrobiales bacterium | reverse complement strand
TCCTTCACGAGCTTGCAGGCGTGCATGACGGTGCCGTGGTCGCGGCCGCCGAAGGCGTCGCCGATGGAGCTGAGGGAATTGCCGGTCAGGTGACGCGCGAGATACATGGCGATCTGGCGGGGGAAGGCGATGTTTTCCGGACGACGCCGGCTGGTCATGTCGCCGAGGCGGAGGTCGAAGTGTTCGGCCACCTTCTTCTGGATACCCTCGATGGTGACGGTGTGCTTGCTCTCCTCGTGCAGGATCGGGTGAAGCAGTTTCTCCACGCTTTCGAGGGACATGCTTGCGCCGTCCATCTCGCTCATCTTGGCGTGGGCGACGACGCGGGTGAGCGCGCCTTCGAGGCGGCGGATGTTGGCGCGGATGTGATTGGCCAGGAAGTCGAGGACCTCCTCGGGGAGGTTGGCGTTGATCAGGGCCGCCTTCTTGCGAAGGATCGCCAGGCGGACCTCGATGTCCGGCGGCTGCAGGTCGGCGACCATGCCCCATTCAAAACGCGAGACGAGCCGGTGCTCGAGGTTCTGAATCTCGTTGGAGGGACGGTCGCAGGTGAGGACGATCTGTTTGTGCGCCTCGTGCAGGGCGTTGAAGGTGTGGAAGAACTCCTCCTGAATCCGCTCCTTGCCCGCGAGGAACTGGATATCGTCGATCAGCAACACATCGGTCTGGCGGTAGCGCCTGCGGAACTGGGTCAGCTTGTTGTTCTGCAGGGCCTCGATGTATTCGTTGGTGAAGCGTTCGGAGGAAAGGTAGGTGACGCGGGCGCGCTTGCGATGCGCGGTGACGTATTGTCCGATCGCGTGGAGGAGGTGCGTCTTGCCCAGACCCACCCCGCTGTAAAGGTAGAGGGGGTTGTAGGCCTTGCCCGGCGATTGAGCAACGGCGACCGAGGCGGCGTGCGCCATCTTGTTGTTCTCGCCGATGATGAACGAGTCGAAGGTGTTGTTCGGATTGAAACTCAGCTCGCCGTTGTTCGCAGTCTTGGCGGCGGGAGCGACCGGTTCGGGCTTGGGCGCCGGCGCCGGCGTTGCGGCCTTCGGCTCCTCCGGTTTGAGCGCCGCGGGCCCGAGCTTCTCGTCATGGTTCGCCACGGTGAACTCCACCTTCAGTTGACGTCCCGTGACAAAGGCGAGCACGTCGCCGAGCAGGCTCAGGTAATTGTCGCTCAGCCAGACGGCGCAGAAATCGTTGGCGACTGCCAGGGTGAAGTTGTCCTCGGTGACGGAAACCGCCCGGATCGGCGCGAACCAGAGTTCATAAAGGTCCTTTTTCAGCATGTCGCCCAGTTTTTCCTGGGCCGTCTGCCAGATCGTTTCCGCCGATTCCTTCGTCATGTCGCTGCCCTTCGTCATCTTGACACAATTCACAAACTTATTCGCCCATGCCCGTTACGTCGTCGTAACTTTGCTTTTTTCAGTCAGTTACGTAGAAGACCCGTTTCAGGACACACAAGAATCGTCTCATTGCGGGTCGCCAATCCAATCGCTGATTGAACCCGCAAAACACTGATATACAAAGACTTGTGAGAGAAAATACAACCGGTCTCCCGACGCCCGCAGTCACGCCATCCAACGTCATGTCCTGCGGAATGCCCAACGTTTTAGAGCGCTCGTCAAGCGTCGGCCACCCCAAGCTGTTGGAAGTTTTTCGCAGGTTATTCACAAGGCCATTCAAAGTTGGTTTCAGCCTTTATTCACAGTGTTTTTCTTGATTCTGAGAACCGAGAATTCGGTGTTGAAAGGACCCTTTGGGGAATCTTTTCCACAACCTTCGCCGAAGGCGCTTGGAAGACTGGCAACGGCCAACCGGCGCCGTTGAATGGCAACACGGCAAACGCGCATCAGACCGCCTCTTCGTCGGTCTCTTCAGTGCGGATGCGCATGGCGCCTTCGACGGGCATGACAAAGATCTTGCCATCGCCGATTTTGCCGGTCTTCGCGGTTTCGGCGATGGTCCTGACGGCTTCCTCCAACTTGGCGTCCGGGACGACGATCTCGATCTTGGTCTTGGGGAGGAAATCGACGACGTATTCGCTGCCGCGGTAGATCTCGGTGTGTCCCTTCTGGCGGCCGAAGCCCTTGACCTCGGTGGTGGTCATGCCTTCGACGCCCACCTCGCGGAGGGCTTCCTTTACTTCGTCGAGTTTGAACGGCTTGATGATGGCTTCGATCTTTTTCATGGCTTTGGGACTGGGCGGCAAATGTTAGCATTCGCGGTTTGCGTGTAAACAGAGAAGCGGGCGCCGCGCGTCTTTTTGAAGCGGGGACCGACCCGCGTTTCCGGCGCATCACGCAAGGCAAAAGGAATGGCCACGAACCGCGAGCGGCCGGATAATGCGCCCCCGACATGCTTCGTGAATGGCTGACATATCTGAGCGCGAGTTGCGCGCCGGAGGCGAAACGGCTCGGCTACCTGCACGAGGCCATCGCCATTCGCGAACGGCACGCGCGTCAACGCGACGCTTGGGAGCCGCATCTGGGGCGATGCCGTAAGTTTATCCTGCGGGCAGCGGAACAATCGCATGGCAAGGACGTCTGCGTCGTTCTCGGAAGCGGACTGCTGCTCGACGTTCCCCTGAAGGAACTGACCGCAATGTTTGAAGAAGTCGCGCTCGTCGACATCGTGCATCTTCCGGAGACACGCCGCCGGGTGAAACGGCACGCCAACGTGAGACTGATCGAGGCCGATGTGACCGGGCTGGTTTCGGCGCTCGCGGAGCCGGCGGAAGTCGCGAACTGCGGAGCGCTGCCCTCGCCCTCGCCGCCGAAGGATCTGCTTCCGCGCCGGGCGGATCTGGTCGTGTCGCTCAATCTCCTTTCCCAACTCCCCCTGAGTCCTGTCTCCGCGGCGCGGGACGCGGGAGCGCGGGACGAGAACGCCCTCGGCCGCTGGGTCGAGGCCATTCAACGAAGCCATTGGAACTGGTTGAAGGAGCTGGCCGACACGCGTTGCGTGATCACGGATGAAACGCATACGATCCGGGTTCTCGACGGCGGCGTGTGCGAGGAAACCCGGATGCTGGCGTTGAGCGGACTTCCCGTTCCAACCGAGCAATGGATCTGGGATCTTGCCCCGTTTGGCGAGATCGATCACCGAACCCGCACCGAGGCGGCGGTTTCGGGTTGGATCGACCGGTCGCCGGCGCCGTGACGCAGGTCCCCGGCAATTCGAATGTCCGACGATAGCGTCGCGTCGCGAGCGCCTTTGCCGCGGGGCGGCCCGGGTTCATTACACTGCGGAGTTCTTCGTGGCTGATGACCGGCGAGTTTCTCCTGCGCCTGTTCGGCGGCGGAGGTCCTCCGCCTCCTGCTGCGCGATCGGGAGTGATCCCAATTCACCATCGATTCAACCAATTCTCGCGGATGGCGAATCGATTTCCCGTTTGCGCGGGCGGGGAATAGCTTCGAGGACGTCGGGCGGTCCGCATGATGACGGCGGGCGCGCGGCGGATCGAATGAACCTGGAAACACCCCATATCAACCTGGCGATGGGCTGGCTCTGGATACTGGTCGGCTTCTTGTCGGGCATGGTGATGGGATTGCAGTTCCATCGCGACGACTGGCTGGGCGGCTATGGCAGCTTCAGGCGCCGGCTGTACCGACTGGGCCACATCTCATTCTTCGGCCTGGCGCTGATCAATCTGTTGTTCTACTTCACCGCGCGGCTCGCGCCATTGGACGGCGGATGGGTCGGGACGGCGTCGTGGGCGTTCGTGATCGGCGCGGCGACCATGCCCGTCTGCTGCGTGGTTATGGCGCATTGGAGGAAGGCCCAGGCGCTGTTTGCAATTCCCGTCATCAGCCTGATCACCGGCGCCGCCTGCGCCTTGAAGGAGATTGCCAGACTATGAAAAAGAAGAAGATCGGTTTCATCGCCATGAGCGGCGTCCGGGCCCGGAATCCGGAGCTCACCGAACTGGGCCTGACGTTGCCTGGTTTCGTGGAGCGCAACAAGGTCATCGCCTCCATGCCCAGCCTTTCACTGCTCACCCTCGCGGGGCTCACGCCGGATCGTTTCGAGGTGGACTACCAGGAGATCGCGGACATCAACCAGGCCGGCGCCCTGCCGGAGGACTACGACCTGGTCGCGATCACCTCCTTTTCCGCGCAGATCTTCGAGGCCTACAAGGTGGCGGATCAGTATAGCGAAGCGGGCGTCCCGGTGGTCCTGGGCGGCCTTCATGCCAGCTCGCTGCCCGAGGAGGCGAAACAGCATTGCTCGAGCGTGGTGGTCGGCGAGGGCGAGCCACTGTGGCCGCGCGTCCTGGACGACTTCGAACGCGGCTGTCTCCGGCCCTTCTACCGCTCCACGCCCGGCGTTGAGTTCGATCTTGCCAACGCGCCGATGCCCCGCTTCGACCTGCTGGATCCGGACAAGTACAACCGCATCACCGTGCAGACCAGCCGCGGTTGTCCGCATCGCTGCGCCTTCTGCGCCAGCTCGATCCTGTTGACGCCGCGCTACAAGCTGAAACCCGTCGAGAAGGTGATCGCCGAGATTCATGCGATCAAGGCGATCTGGCCGCGACCGTTCATCGAATTCGCCGACGACAACAGCTTTGTGCATCGAGCGCACTACAAGCGTCTGATGCGTGAACTCACGAAGGAGAAGCTGCGCTGGTTCACCGAGACCGACATCTCGGTGGCGAGGGACCCCGAACTGCTCGCCCTGATGCGCGACGCCGGCTGCCAGCAGATCCTGATCGGACTGGAAAGCCCGCGCCGGAACAGTCTCAACGACGTGGAATTGAAGGCCAACTGGAAGGCCGGCCAACGCGGGCGCTATCTCGAGGCGATTGAACGCATCCAGTCCTTCGGCATCACCGTCAACGGCTGCTTCATCCTCGGACTCGACGGCGACACGCGCGACGTCTTCGACGATGTCCTGGGCTTCGTCCGCGAGTCACAACTCTACGAGGCGCAGATCACCTTCCTGACTGCGTTTCCCGGCACGCCGCTGATCCAGCGGATGCGCAACGAGGGGCGGCTGCTGCACGACGGGGAATGGGATCGCTGCACCCTCTTCGATCCGAACGTTCAGCCCCGCGACATGAGCATGGCCGAACTGCGGACCGGATTCCTCAATCTGGCGAAGACGCTGTACTCGAAGGAGGAGACCGACGCGCGACGGCTCGGATTCAAGCATCGGTTGCGGCGGTCGCCCAATTTTGGAAGGCGCCCCCGGCCGGCCGTGGAACACAAGCTGGCGGCCTGAATCACAGACAGGGTGCGGACCTCAGGTCGTTGATTCCCCGGTCACTGAAGAGCAGTTCTTAAACTGGAGCGCCGAGCATTGCTCGGCATGCCCCCCCGGCTTTCAAGCCTATGCCGAGCCAAGCTCGGCGCTCCCAAA
>JAYPGD010000066.1:0-11121 GCA_038126655.1 Verrucomicrobiales bacterium | reverse complement strand
TTTTACTTACTAAACGTGGCGCGCCGTGATTGGCGCGCTTGGCCTACCCAATTTACACCCCTCTCCCGTTCAATGCTCGGCGCTCCAAATCGACCCGGCTTCGACCTACTTCTTGTCGGGAGTCGCCTCGGTTTTCTTCGCTTCAGCCGCCTTGCCGCGCTTCCTGGGATCGTCCTTGGCCTTGATCTCGATGTCTTCGACGAACTTGTCCAGGTCCGCGCGTTTGAAGGTCTTGGGTGAGAGCCGCGTCCGCTTCATCTCATCCGCATTCAGTTCGGCGATGGCGCGGGGCGTCTGCACGACATAGGGCGTGACAAAGATCAGCAACTCGGTCTTCACATCCTCCTTGATCCTGCGGCGGAACGGCAGCCCGAGCAGCGGGATGTCGCCGAGGATCGGCACCTTGCGGGTGGTTTCCACCTTGTTGTTCTCCATCAGGCCGCCGATGACAACGGTCTGGCCATGGGCGGTGACCACCACGGTTTCGGCGGAGCGCTTGTTGATGACCGGCGCGTCGGCGCTGCCCGAGATCGGCACGGTCTGTTCGCCGACCGAGGAGATCTCCGGCGCCACGATCATTTCCACCAGTCCGTCCTCGGAGATGAACGGCGTCACGCGCAGGATGATGCCGACGTCGTCATACTGCACGGTGTTGATGATGTTGCCGAGGGTGTCCGTGCGCGAGTTGGTGACAAAGGGGACTTCCTGGCCGATGAGAATGACGGCCTCCTGATTGTTGCGCGTCAGAATGGAGGGGCGCGAGAGGATCTCCGTCTCGCCCGCCTCCTTGATGGCCCGCAACGTCGCGGTGAAGTCGCTGGTCGTCAGCGTGTAGAGTCCGCCCGTGCCGGCGCTGCCGATCAACTGCCCCGCGGGGCCGAACATGGTGGACGCGGCGCCGGAATCCGAGCCGCCGTTGAAGGTATGGTCAAACATGCCCTCGATGCCGATGTCCGAATTGTCCCGGTGCGTCACCTCCATGAAGACCACCTTGATCAGCACCTGGGGTTTCGGTTGATCCAGCGAGTCGATCACCTGCTTGATGTGCTCGTTGGTCTCTTCGTCGGAAATGACAATGACCCGGCGCGTCTCGGGATCGACCGAGATCATGGCCTCGCCCACCATGCCGTTGCTGTAATACTGCTGTCGGTTGGCGGAGGAGGTCCCCGTGCCGCCGCCGCCGAAACCGCCCCGTCCGCCGGGTTGGGCAAGGCTGCTGTCGGGCGCGGCCAACAGCGCGGCGAGGCCGGCGATCGCGGCCCATGTCTGTAATCTTCCTGTGCGTGTCATGAGATCCCTTTTCAAATTGAAATCAAGCGATTGATCCGGCCGTCTTCGACTCAGTTGCGACCGAAGGCTCCGCCGCCGCCGCCGCCGCCGCCGGCCGTGCCCTGGGTTGCGCCGGCGGAGCCGAAGCCGCCCGCCCGCTGCGTCAACGCGCTGGTGTTGTTCTGGGTCTGCGACCGGGCGGACCGGGAGTTCTGGCCCTCAAACATGGCGCGCAGGATCTCCTGCACGTTGTTCACGTCGGCATGTTCCAGGGTATAAGTGAACACCTGTTGTTTCTTGCCGCCGCTGGTGTCGAGCTGGGTGATCATCTGCGCGATCTGATCCATCATCTGCCGGGGCGCGCTGACGATGATCGAGGTGGATCGGGGATCCGGCACGGCGACCACGCGTTGATCGCTCCGGAGCGCCTGTTGGCTGCCGCCGCCGCGTCCGCCGAAAAAGAACGGGACGCGGAAGCCGGTCGACTGCTGATTGTTCTGCTGCTGATCGGAAAAGAGCTGCGTCAGCACTTCGGACATTTCGGTGGGATCGGCGTTCTTGAGGGGAAACACCCGCACCTCGGTCACATCGTCCACATTCGCGTCGATCTGGCTGATCAGGGCCGAGATCTCGTTGTGGATGTTGGTGGAAGCGATGACGATGACCGAGTTGGAGCGTTCGTCCGCAACGGCGACCACCTGGGAGGATTGCCGTTGCACGGAGGAGGTCCCGGTTCGGCCGCCGCCGCTCATCATGCGGCGCATCATTTCGGCGCGGGGGTCCTGGGCGAACAGGTCGGCGGCAAAGGCGAGGCAAAGCAGCGCCGCCAACAGCGTGAAGGAGCGTGTCCTTTTGGTTTTCATGATGGTGTGCAGTTGAGATTCGAAATCTGATTGAGAAACTCCTGGATCAACGTCCGCGGCCGCCGAAGCGGCTCGTTCCGCCTCCGAAGCGGCTGGTTCCCCCGCCGAAGCGGCTCGTTCCGCCTCCGAAGCGGCTGCTCGTCGCGCCGCTGCGTCCGCCGCCGCCGGCGCCGCCGGAGAACAACTGTGAGATGATCTCGGCCGTGTCCGTCGCGGAGGCATTGGTAAGCGGATAGACCTTGATGGTCGAGATGTCGGAGATGGTCGTGTCGAGCGCGCGGACGATCTCGGCCATGCGACGGATGTTCTTCTGCGAATCGGTGATGATCAGCGCGTTGGAGGTCTGGCTGGCGGACATCGAGGCCGACTCAGGAAGAAGCCCCTCGAGGATGCTCGTCAGCTCCTGGGCGTTGGCGTAACGCACCGGGATGATCTGCGTGACGACCTTGTCGCTGACGGGGATGTTCTCCGGGTTGTTGTCGCTGATGACCGGGATGTTCTTGTACTTCACGTTGTTGACGTCGTAGATGACCAGGGTGTTGTCCTCGCGGACCGCGGCGTAACCCTTCTTGTAGAGCACGGTGTTCAGGAGCTCGACCACCTGTGTCCTGGTCTGCGGTTGCAGACTGACGACCGAGACCTCGCCGCTGACATTGGCGTCGTAGACGATCGAGAACCCGGCGGACTCGCTCAGGTAGTTGAGCACGGACTTGATGGATTCATTCTCGAAGTTGAGCGTGATGTTGGCGGGTTCATTCGGGATGGCGCGCATGCCCTCGGGGCCGCCGAGACCGCCGCGCGGTCCCCCAAAGCCGCCACGCGGTCCGCGCTCGGCGGGCGGGCGGACGGGCGGCGTCGGCTGGGCGGCCTGTTGCGCGTTCTCCTGCGCGAAGTTGGAAATACCGGGCGCCTTCTTTTCATCGGATGACGGCTGCGCCGGCTTGGTCTGGTCCTGGGCGACCACGGATACGGCGCCCAGCAGCAGGGCCGCAAGGAGGGTGGCAAATCTCGTTCTCATCGTTCGTCGTTCCTTTCGGGTTTCAGTCGGTAAATTCAGATGCTTGGATGGGCGGTTCAATTGCCGCGGGCTTTTCTCCTCGCCTCAAGCAGACGCTGCAGGGCGGCGCTCCTTCCGGGGCTGGAGGAGGAGGCGGACGAGGCGCCGCTTGAACTGGAGCCTGCCGCGCCGGCGCTTCCCCCGCTGTTGAACGAGCTGCGACCAGCGGCGCTCCAGGGGCCGTCGCCGGTCCGGGACAGACTCTCGCCGACCGCCAGGGTGAACACGTTCGTGCTCAATTTGAGCGTGGCGTTGGTCCGGGTGATCGAGGTGAGCTTGAACCCGCCCAATTCCTGGCCCTTTTCGAAGCGCCCGCGGTGATCGGACAGGGTGCCGTCGAAGCTGGCGAACTCCGCGGCCGGGGTCTTCATGGTGCCCTTGAGCACAATGTTGTTCTTCGGCGGGGGCGGGGGCGCGCTGGGGGTTGTGGACCGCGGCACAAATTTTCGGCGGTTGGGATCGAAGATGTTTCGCTTCACCACCAGGTCGAAGTCCTCGAAGGTCAGCGGCTTCGGACCACGCGCCTTGGTTTCCTCCTTCTTCGCTCCCGCTTTACGGGAGTCCGTAGCCTTGGCGTCTCCGGCCTTGGTTTCGGCGGCCGGAGTTGACGTTGGCGCCGGCGCAGTCTCAGCGGCCGCGGGCTTGGATTCCTCAGGTTTTGCTTCCGCGGGACCCGCCTCGCCGGAGCCTCCCTGCGAGGCGCGTCGTTTCTTCAACAAGGCCTCCAAGGCGGCGTTCTTGCTGTCGGCGGCCTTCACCACAAGGGCGAACAGCGCGGCGCACAACGCGAGGGCGATGATCTTGGCGGACCGGTTCATGACTTCGTCTTCTTTGCCGGGGCCTTTTCCTCAATGATCTGCAGCCCCGAAAACTCCAGGTCCACGCCCAGCTTGCGGCCTTCCTTGTCGCGGGCGGTCAGTTCGATGGTTTCGACGCGGATGGCGGTTTCTTCGGCGTCCAACTCGAAAAGGAAACGCGCGATGGAATCGACGCCGCCGTCGCCGGCCACCCGACAGAGCAGGCGGACATTGTCCTTCTCATCGTCGCGCCAACTGGGTCGGATGGCGGTCACGTTGAAGCGACTCCTGGAGCTCCAGTCGCTCACCAGCTTGAGGACATCGGATTCGGAACCGGCGCGATCGGCCGTAAGCCCGCGGCGCTTGAACTTGTCCCAGCGCGCGCGCGTGGCGGTTGCCCGGTCGAGGGTCTGCTGCCCCTTGGTCACCTTGGCGCGCAGGTCCTGGATGCGTTCGGAGCGGGCCTTCCAGGCGTTGGCCAAGGGCGTGAGGACCATGAAGTCCCCGGCCAGCAACGCGACGGCGGCGATGGCGCCGATCATCAGCATCTTCTGTCTTTTCTCAGCTTGATACACTTGGAGCCCTTCTGCTTGCGTCCCAACGATACTCAAAGGTGAACTGCACCGGCGAGGTGCCGCTCATGCGCTGCGTGCGCAGGTCCTGCACCTGCGGCATCTTGCGCAGGCGGTTGACGACATCCATGACGTCGAGCTGATTGCCGGCGACGCCGGTGCAGGTGACCTTCTCGCGGTCGGAGATTTCAATGTTGCGCGCAGTGACCGCGCCGTCCTCGGGGAAGGCCTGCGCCAACGCGAGGAAGATCTGCAGGTTGGGTTGGGAGGATTCGTACCAGGACCGGAAGCGGCTGGCCTTGCCGTTCAGTTTGTCCAGGGCCTGCACTTCGGCCTTCATGCCGTCCCATTTGGATTCCAATCGGCTCAACGTCCTGCCCTGCCAGAGGAAGGCCACGAGGACAATCAGGGTGAAGGCGCCAAGGATAGCGGCCGACGTGCCCAGCTTACGGGAGCCGGCCTGTTCCAGAAGCCGTTCCCACGGGGTGACGTGGGGCGGCAGGTAGTCCAGCAACGCGCCGGGATTGGAGATTTGCGACGCGGCCAGGGCCACCGGGGCGGGTATGGTTCCGCTCAACGGCGGCGCCACGACGCCGTTCTCGACATGCGCCGCCGGTTGGGCCTCGATGCCGAGCCCCAAGGCAGTCGCCCGCGCCTTCAGCGCCTCGACGAGTTCCTGGGCGTTGTCCTCCTTGCCGCAGACCTCGATCTTCTCAATGCCTTCGCGCAATCCCGCCGGCAACTGCCCCAAAGTCACACGAATCTCCCGCGCCAACGCCTTTTCCTCGATGGCGCCGCCCTCGCGGGTGACGTCCTTGAGCGCGCGCAGGATGGCAATGTCGCCCCTGGCGGTCGACGCCATGAGCGACACGCCGCCGGCGCGGGCGTGAAGAATCAGCCGGGCGGAACCGGAGCCTTCCTGAATCCGTTGGATCGCCTCGAAGGGAAGCGAATAACCCACCGGCTTCAATCCGGCGGCCTTCATGATCTCCCCCAATCGTTCGATGTGCTTGTTCTGGACGGCGGTCACCAGGGCGTGATGGTCGTCCAGAGCGGCCTGAAAACGGGAGATGGAAATCGCCAGATCCGAGGGCGAGAACGGGAAACTCCGCTCGATCTGCATGTCGAGGTAATCCTGGATGTCCTCCTCGTCGAGCGCCGGCAGATCGATCGTGTTGGTCAGCATCCACTCGATCGGGATGCCGACGACGCACTGTTTCTCGCGCAGTTCCGCGTGGTCGAGGGCGACCTTCAACGCGGCGCCGACGTCTGCGGGATTGTCCTTCCATGGATCCAGGGCCAGATCGGCTTCGGTCTGCCCCAGGAGCCTGAGCCTGACGCCATTCTGACGGAGCAGAGCCGCGCGCATGAGCGAGCCGTCAAACGAGACGCCGAGCGCGGAGGCGGCCTTTTTTTTCCAGGGAAGATTCATTGCGGCGGATTGAGTTTCTGTCGGGCGATCTCGCGACGGATTTCCGTCCCGAGCGCCCAGCCTTCGCGGGTCATGTCGCGCCGGTAGACAATCTTGGGGAGTTCTTCGGAGATATCAAACACGATTCTGCTGCGGCGATAACCCCGCATGTTCCTGCCCAGCGCGGAAATGTCCGCCGTGAACTGGTAGCCCTTGTCGGTGATGAAGGGCGCGATCGCCGCGATCTTCTCGTCGTCGTTCAACGCCTCGGTCACCCAGGCCACCGAGTTGAGATTGCCCTGGTTGCCCTGACGGTAGCCGACAATCGCGTCCGCGTCGCCCTCGTCGAGTTGGGGCAGGCAGGCGATGACTTCTCGGCTGGCTTTGTTGATGTTGATCAAACCGGTCTGGGCGTTGGTGGAGGTGGTGAGGAGGTCGTCAAAAAGACCGAACTCCTCGATCGTTACATTCTGAGAACGCTGCAAATTCTGGAAAAGTTGCAACAAACTGGGCGCGTTTCCGATGGCGTTGGCGATCTCCGTCCCGCGCCCGGATCCCACCCGCTCCTCCAGCGCCTCGATCAGATCCTCGCGAGAGGTTCCGCCGGCCTGCCCGCCCCCCTGGCCTTGCCCTCCCTGACCGCCGCCGATATTCGCAATGTTGAACTTGGGCTCGCCGTTGGTCTGGATCGTCGAGGTCTTGCTGTAGACCGTGACAAACTCGAACAACCCCTTGTCCAGCACGCCGTCGCCATTGTCGTTCGGCGGGGTCAGGTCGCCGTCATCCTCGTTCGGATCCAGGATGCCGTTGCGGTTCAGATCCTCGCCCACGAGCATCGCCTCGGTCGCGCCGGCGACCAACCGCAGTTCATCGATGGTTTCAAAGGGCCCGTTCTTGGGAACGTATGCGGGATCTGTCCGGGAATAGGCGTCGGATTCCGCGCCGCTCTCCCGGACTTCATCGTCCTCGTCCACCCAGTCCCCAATCGCCGCCGCAAACTCCGGCGTCATGAAGAGGAACTTGGACAGCATCTCAACCAGGTTGTCGGTGTCCTCCATGTTGAGATTGATCTTGCCGGACTCATCGATCAGGTCAAAGCGGGGCTCCGTAAGATTCTGGTTGTCGTTGTCGCGACCGACCGCCCAGAAGCTGGCTTCACCGATGGGAATCCGATCCCAGCGATAGTTCTCATCGAACGGCACGACGCCTTCCTCCTCCAGGTTGCCCAGATAACACTCGATGTAGCGAACGGCGCCATCGATCGCCTGTTCGGACTGGGACCCGGCATGGATGTTCGCCGCGGACTTGAGCTGCATCGACATGCCATGCCCGAAGTAGAGCGCGACACTCACCAGGCCAAACGCAACCCACAACACCACGGCGAGGGCGGCGGCGCGGGTGTCGGCCTGGGATGTCGGCGGCTTGGTTTGCATGACCAGGGTCAGGGGGTGGTGAAAGCTCCAAGCTCCAAGCTCCATATCCCAACTTGCCGCGGCGGCGTCGCGACAGGTTGGAGCTTGGGACTGGGGACTTGGGATCTCATTTCACTGCTCCGCTTCCGCCGTCGCCACGACGTTCGTGATGCCGCCGGTGAAGACCGGAACGGCAACCTGAAGGATGCGCGGCTGAGGCTCGTTGGGCTGTTGCTTGAACTCGATGGAAAACCGGATGGCCTCGGGGGCGGAGGCTGCCTGCGAGGCAATCTGCGTGTCCGAATCCCAGTCCGGGATCCACGCCTCCCCATCCCAGAACTCGAACCAGATCTGCGCGACATCATGCAGCAGGATCTGCTCGTTGATGTCCTCCTGCACGGTGGCCAGAAGATTGCGGGTCGTGCCGCGAATGAGGTCCATGCCGTTGGTGGCGGTGGTGATCTGCGGTTGGCGCAGGTAGTAGGTGACGCGTTGGATGTCGGGCCAGGGCTCATACCCGGTCGACTGACCGGAAGCCGTGTGGAACTCAAACTGCGTTCCTCCCGACGCGGCCAGCTCCAGCGAGGTCGTCATGTTGGTGGACAGGAGGCCGCCTGGGATCGTCGCTGAACGCAGGTCGCTCTTGATGATCATCAGGGCCTGTTGGAGCTGGTGGACGCCGACGAGCGATTCATCCGTTCGCTTGCGCAGCTTCATCGTGCCGAAGAACACCCCGCCCAACGCCGCCATGATGATGGAGAACATCGCGGCGGCGACGATGAGCTCGAGCAGGGTGAAGGCGGAGTCGCGACGAAAGGCGTTGGGGCGGGATTGCCGGCATGGCCTCCGCGTAAAAGACCGAAAGCTCCAAACTCCAAAGGGAGCGCCGCGTAGAACGGGATTCATCCCGTTTCGCTGCGCGTTCTCGGAGGCAGGCTCCGGGAAACGGGACGAATCCCATCCATTCGCAGCGCTCCGTTCGCCACTCTTCAACCCCGAACGCTCCTGACCAACCAGCCCCGTTTGGGATTTGGAGCTTGGAGCTTCCTTGGGATTTGGAGCTTGGCGCTTGGAGCTTTTGATTCTCATTGCGTCGCCTCCGCTTCTTCCTGTTCCGGAACCAAGGTGGTCAGATAAACGACCTGCTGCCGTTGGCGCACGGTGTAGGTCACTTCCATGCGGAGTTCGGTGATGCCGGCCTCGGTCCAGCCTTCATTGGTCAGCTTCCAGGAATAGGCCTCCCACGGCTCCGGAAAGGTCCCATAGTTCTGCCCGCGTCGCCATTCGTCGGTCGCAGCGAGTTCGCTGAGCTTGGACTCGCCAAGTTGCACGGCCGTGATCTTGCGCTCGGAAACCGTGCCCGCGTCGCCCGCCATGCGGATGCCATACACCGCCGCCGGCAACACCAGCGCGACAAAGAGCATGGCGGCGAGGACCTCCGCGAAGGTAAAGCCCGAGGCGCGATGAAACGGGCGACGCGCGAAGCCGGCGACGCGCTCAGTTGAGTTTTTCCTTGCGCGTAATTTCAAAGCTCAGGCGGTTGGTGGTGAGTCCGATCCACAGGCGCTCGTCGTTGGGTCGCTCGATCCACAGATTGGTGATGCTGCCCTCGCCGATGCCGCCGTCCGGATGGAAGAAGATCTCCGGCCGCGTCGGCGCCAGCGTGGCATTGTCCTGGTAGTCCAGCTGCAACGCGCGGTTCACGCGATAGACGCGGCCGGTCTCCTGATTCAACGCAAAGGTCTCGGATTCGCGCAGCCCGTAGATCTGGTTGTCGGTGTCGATCCACAGGCTCATGGGAACGCCCTCGCTGATGGCGCGGTTCTGAGCGTGCTGCGTGAGCGCGACGATCCGGTAGGCCTCGTCGTCGAGCTTGCGCCCCTTGAAGAAGCCGGCCATGCGCGGCGTGACGACGCCGGCGATGACGACCAACAGGCCCATCACGACGATCAGCTCGATCAGCGTGAAGGCGCGATCGGCGGGGCGATCAGTTGCCGCCCGACCAGTTGGTGATGTCGTCTTCATTGCCGGGTTGACCGTCGGGGCCGGCCGAGGAGATGTCGTAGGAGCCGGTGTTCACCTTGCCGGGGCTTTCGTAGATGTAGGCATTGCCCCAGGGATCCATCGGAACCTCCTTGACGTAGGGTCCGCGCCATTCCTGGGCGTTGCCCGGTTGGACGACGAGATCATTCAGGCCGTTCGCGCCGCTGGGGTAATAGCCGTTGTCCACCTCGAAGGTGTCCAGCGCGACCTCGAAGTTCGAGATCTGCGTGGTGGCGGCGGTGACCTTCGCCTGCTTGCCGCGATTGGCAAACTTCGGCACGACGACCGCAGCCAGCGCCGCCAGAATGACGAGCACGAGCAGCAGTTCAACGAGGGTGAAACCGGCGCGGCGACGACGCGCGACCCGGAGGCGGATGGGGGTGGATTTGAGTTTCATGAATCTGAGTTTTCGGTTCGCGATGTTCGGGTTCAGTCTGATCGGGGAGGCGTGTTCACGACCAACGCCATGGTTTTAAAGCTCCAAATTCCAAGCTCCAAGCTCCAAAGAAACCCCAAGTTCCAATTCCCAAACCAATCCCCGCGAAACTGAACTTGGCTAGTCGACATGGTAGCTGCTGCTGGTCTTCGACACAGCCGCGCTCCGCCCCTTCAAATGCCCGCAAATTCCCGTCGCCCTTTGGAGCTTGAGATTTGGAGCTTCTTTGGAGCTTGGGATTTGGAACTTGGGATTTCACTTGATGTGATCCTGCAAAGAGAAAATGGGCAGCACCATGCCGATGAAGATGGTGCCGATGAAGCCGGCGATGAAGAACAGCATCAACGGTTCGGTCAGGGCCACGGCTGTCTTGAGCTGGCGGTCCAGATCGGTCTCGGCCACGTCCGCAATGCGGACCAGTTCCTCGTCCAGGCGGCCGCTTTCCTCGGCGACGCCGATCATTTCCAGAATGGAGCCGGGGAACAGGTCCTTGCTCGCGCCGAGGCTGGGCCCCAGCGCGCCGCCCTTCTTCACGGCGTCAATCGAAGTCTCGATGGTGTCGGTCAGGATCTGGTTGCCGATGGCCTTGCTGGCGACGGTGAGCGCGTTGATCAGGGAGACGCCCGCGCCGAGCAGCGTGCCCAACATGCGGCAGAACCGCGCCATGGCGTAACGCGCGACAAGGTTGCCCACGATGGGAAAATTGAGGATCACATTCTCGCGCGAGCGGCGGCCTGAGTCCGAGGTCAGCCACTTGCGGAGTCCGATGAAGGCCAACACCGCGCCGACCACGCCCCAGGCCGCGTAGGCCGAGGTCATGAAATCGCTGGTCCCCACGATGACCCGGGTCAACCACGGCAGCTCGGCGCCGAAACCTTCGAACAGGGTCTGGAAGCGCGGGATGAAGAAGACCATCAGGAACACCAGCACGCCCAAGGCCATCAACAACAGGATGGCCGGGTAAAGCAAGGCGGTCATGACCTTCGCCTTCATCTCCTTTTCCCGGGCCTGAAAGTCGGCGATCTGGTTGAGCACGAGGTCGAGAAAACCGCCGGTCTCGCCGGCCTGCACCATGGCGGTATAGATCTTGGGAAAGGTGTCGGGCGACTTGGCCATGGCCTCGTTCAGCGCCATGCCGTCGATGACGAGGTCGTGAATCTCCTTCCACTTTTCCTTGGCCACCGGGGTCGCGGCCTCCTTGTAGAGAATGGTCAGCGCGCGGCTCAACGGCCATCCGGCGGACAGGAGGCTTGAAAGCAGC
>JAYPGD010000065.1:10300-16694 GCA_038126655.1 Verrucomicrobiales bacterium | reverse complement strand
CCCATGGCCAACAACCCCGCGCTGGCGCCGGAGGTGGACGATCCTGAGGGCGTTCCCATCAGCGCCATCATCTTCGGAGGACGTCGCGCGACCACCATCCCGCTTGTCTACCAATCCTTCAACTGGGTGCATGGCGTCTATGTCGGCGCGACCGTCGGTTCCGAGATGACGGCGGCCGCGGTCGGCGGCGTGGGGCAGGTCCGCCGCGACCCCATGGCGATGCTGCCCTTTTGCGGCTACAACATGGGCGAGTATTTCCGCCACTGGCTGACGATGCGCCGTCTGCTCAAGGATCCGCCGCGAATCTTCAGCGTGAACTGGTTCCGCAAGGACGAGGACGGGAACTTCCTCTGGCCCGGGTTCGGCGAAAACATGCGCGTCCTGCAGTGGATCATCGGTCGTTGCCGCGGGCGGGCCGATTCGATCGAGACGCCCCTGGGCTGGGTGCCGGGGCCCAATTTCTTCGATCTGGGAGAAATGGAGGGCTTCGATCAGGCGGCGCTGGACAAGTTGGAGGAGATCGACGCCGAAGGCTGGCGCAAGGAGGTCATCTCCCAGGATGAACTCTTCATGAAGCTCTACTCGGACCTGCCGAAGGAACTCATCTTTCAACGCGAATTGCTTGTTTCGCGCTTGTAGGCCGGTCGGGAAGGGCGCGGAGCGGTTGCTGGAGGCTCTCCGGCAATCCGCCGCGTCCGGCGGACCCGCTCAATGATCGCTGAGCGCGCGAACCTGTGCGGCGGTCAGCGCGCGCGGAAAGACGGCGACCTCGTCGAGGCGACCTTCCCAGTTGTCGGCATTGTCGGATCGACCGCCCACGAAAACCTGGTCGAATCCGGCGGGAAATCCGGCGGGTGAACTCAATTCGATCTCGGGTTTTTCGGAGCCGTTGAGGTGGATGCGGATGGAGTCGCCGTCGCGCACGAGGGCGACATGATTCCATTGCCAGCGCTGGACGGGAGTCCTGCCGACCGCCCGTTTTGCTTCGCCGTGTTGGAAGACAAGCCGGTTTTGCCCGGTGAGTCCGAGGTGGTCGCCTTGGGGGCCGATGGCGTGGTCGCGGTCGCGGGAGAACATCCAGCCGGCGATGTCGCGCGCGCCCTCGGGCATGCCGTTCCAGAACCAGAGGGAGACGGTGTAGCGATCGCCGAGGCGGGCCAGATTGGCCCGCATGCGTCCGCCGCAGAAGTGGGCGGCACGGTTGAGCTCGCCGCCTTCGTTGAACGCTCCGGATCTTGCTCCTGCGAGGTGGAAGACGACGCCGTCCTCGTAGATGCCGTTGTGGTGATTTGCGCGGTCGAAGGCGACGGGCCCGGCGAATTCATCGAGTCGCCAGTAGGCCTCTGGATCTGCGGCCGCGATCGCCCTGGCGGCGGCGCCGAGGCTGGGGCTGTGGCGGCGCCGGGATTTGCCCGCGACTTTCTCGAGCAGCTTCAGGTCGGCCTCGACGATCTTCGGTTCGGCCTGGACCTCAAGTCCGGCGGAGCGCGCCGCCCAGGTGTTGTAGCCGCCTATCACGTGCTGTTCGGGAGGGGGGATGTAGCCGTCGCCGCCATTGGCGAGTTCGATGATCATGGTCTTCCGGAGCGGGCTCATGGCCTTCAGTTTGAGCGCGGTGAGGGCATAGGTCTCGTTGGGCGTGGTGGCGATGGCGATGTCCCCGATGCGCAGCGCCTGGAGGCAGATCTCGGTGTCCTGGCGTTCATGCAGGATGATCTGCTCCATGGCGTAGATTTCCTCGCGGGTCCTGGGGTCGTGGTCGCCCATTTGTTCCACCACGCGTTGCGACCATTCCAGCAGTTGCTTGTCGGGCGTGCGGTAATTCAGGCGCATCCGGGATTCGGCCATGGCGAGATCAACGTCCGCGGTGTGCGCGATTTTCCGGTAGTCCTTCAGCGCGCGGTCGGAAAGGAGGTCGGCGTATTCATCGACCTTCCATTCCGGACCTTTGGGCGGTTTTTTCGACCAATCGGTCGCGGTGTAATCGCGGCGCCAGATGTCGCCGCTGCAGCCGTGCGACAGGATGCCCACGAAGTCTGAATCCGGCGCGATCTTTTCCCGGAGGCGGTTGCAGAAGATGCCGAAGTAGTCCGCGCTCAAGGCCTTCACCCCGCTGAAGTAGTGCATGGAAAAATTGGCGAGAATGGCGAGCGGCTGGCCGTCGCGGGCCTGGATGGAAATGATGTTGAGGTCCGGATCCTCGGGGCCGGATTCGCCGGTGACATCGTCCCAGATGCGCCCGGAATGCATGTTGGCGCGGACGGTGGGGTTGCCGAAGGGGTCGTCCAGGACGCGGTCCGGCCGTCGAATCCAACGGCGGACGGCGGTGAATTCGGCGGCGTCCTGTTTGTTCCAGCCGATCAGCGCGGGCTGGAGGCGCCGCTGGGCGGCGGTGATGGCCTCGGCCAGCTTCTGGATCAGGTAGGGTGTGTAGCGTGGATCGGCGCGCGTGCCGAGGCAGGCCAGCGAGGAGGGCGCTGTGTGGGTGTGGGTCGCGGAGATCAGTATCCGGTCGGTCGGGATCCCGGCGCGCTTCGCGGCGAGGCGCTTGGCCCGGTCGAGGACGGGGCGCGCCAGCATGCAGCTGTCGACCACGACGATCGCGATCTGAGTCTTTCCGTCGGACAGGACCAGCGCGCGCGCGTTGATGAGATCGCTCACCTGGTCGGCCGAGCGGCTGGTCATGCCGCCGTTGACGAGGACAGGGAATACCTTGGGGGAGACATCGACGACGACCGCGCCCGCCTTGAACTCGGCGAGGGCAAGGGCGGGCGAAACCAGCAGGAGGAACAGGGCGAGAATCCGTTTCATGAGGGGACCGTTTATGGAGGATCGCGCCGGATTGTGCAACTTGTTGCGTGCTTGGCGCGCCGAAGCCGGAATGCGGAATGCGGAAAGTCTGGATTGGCGGGGTGTCAAGATTGGAACGTATTTGAGGCTCTGAGTTTTCATTGCGCCCGAACCCCGAACCGCGAACCCCGAACCGAGAATCCGCCTTCGTTCCGCAAAGCCGGAACTACGTCGTGACAAGCCACGCACCACGAATCACGAATCACGCACCACGAATCACGAATCACGAATCACGAATCACGCATCCCGCATCCCGAGGCCGCTTTTCTCGAACCATTCGGCGAAGGTTTCCGCGGCGGCTTCGGAATTGAGGACAGGGATGCCGCCGAGGGCCTGGATGGCCTCGGCGTCGCGGTCTTCAAACACGCGCACGAGAACGGGGGTGTCCCTTACGAGTTCGAGCAGTTTGGCGGCGTCCTGCACGCGGCGCATGCCGGCGAGGATCAACTTGGCCTTGGCCACGTTGGCCTTGAGCAGGATTTTCTCATCCGAGCCGTCGCCGCGCAGGCAGGGGATGCCCTGTTTTTCCAGTTGGGTGATGACGGCGGGATCGTCGTCGATGACCAGGAGATCATGTCCGGCCTTCCGTAGAGGTTTGACCACCCACATGCCGCCCGTGCCAAAGCCGAGGATCAGCACGTGGTCTTCGTGGACGCCGTCCTCCTGGGGGCGCCGTCGGGATGGATGGAGGTGCAGGAGCCGGCGCACGACGCTGTCATTGGCCACCAGCGGGGTCACTGCCATGGTGGCCACGGCGATCAGGGCGATGGCGGAGAACAGGTCGTGGTCGATATGCCCCGAGACCACGCCGGTCAACGCGAGCACGAGGGAAAGTTCGCTGGTCTGGGCGAGCAGCAGGCCGCTTTCAATTGCGGCGCGGGCGGACAGTCCGCTGATCTCGGCGAGAATGGCGACCAGCGGCGGCGTCAGCAGAATGACAGTCAGGGCGAGCGCGAGAGCCCGAAGCACGAGGGCGGGTTCGGGAATGACGATCAGCGCGCCGAGGGCGGTGAAAAAGACCGCCAGAAAGAAGTCGGATAGGGAGGCCAGCGCGCCGCGCACGACGCCGTTGAGCGGGAAGGACGACAGCGAGAAGCCGGCGAAGAAGGCTCCGACCACCGGTGGAAGCCCCAGAAACCTGGCCCCGCCTGCGAAGATGAAGAGCGACGAGAGCACGACCAGGAGGAGCGGTTCCTCGTCCAGGCGGGGGCGGTCGCCGGGCTCCAGTTTGAGCTTGTTGGGGCCCTGCGAGCGCATTCGCAGGAGCAGCCAGGGCATGAACCTGGCCTGGCAGAGGATGGCGAGCGTTCCCAGACCGAGCAGCGAGGCGACGCTCAGCATCAGATCCGAGTCTTTCTCGCCAAAATGCGCGAGCATGACCAGCCACACGATCATCAGCAGGTCCTGCAAAAGCAGCGCGCCGGTGACCATGCGGCCGAAAGGCTCAAACATTCGCAGCCAGATCCGCAACTGCCGGATGACCACCAGGGTCGAACTGGTGGAAACCGCAATGGCGAGATAGAACGCGTCCAGACCGGCGAAGCCCAAGGCGTGCGCCAGACCGAATCCCGCCGCGCCCGCCACCCCGAACTGGGTCAGGCCCACGAGCCAGACCGCCCTTTTCTGGCTCTTGAAACGGAGCGGGTTCAATTCGATGCCGGCGGCGAACACAAGGAACGCCAGACCGAGTTCGAGCAGCCCTTCCAGGTATTCCGGGGACAACGCCTCGTCCATGGCGTGACCGGGGGCGGTCGAACGGAGGAAGGACAGGCTCATGCCCATCGCCAACAATAGCGGGATCACCGGAATGCGCAGCCGCTTCGACAGGCCAAAGCCGATCGCCGCCGCGGTCATCAAGAGCGCCAGACCGGTCATGATTCGATGAATCCCATTTCCTTCAACCTGCGGTTCTGCAGCTTGATGCCGTCGACCTTCGGCAACATGAGATAGGTCGGGTCCATTTCGAGCAGGCTGTCCACCATCGAGAGGTCGATCGCGTGGATCGCGCAGGGGATCTTCATCGTGCGGCAGCGGTAGGCGAGGAGGTTGTTCACGTCCTCGATGCCGATGCAGGAGACGAGCAGTCTGGCCCGGGGCAGGCCGGCCTCCTCGAGGAAATCCACGTTCTGCGCGTCGCCCATCATGGTTCGGCAGGGAAGGGCGCGGAGTTTGGCCGGATCCGTGTCGAGGGCGAGCACGGTCTCGTCGCGGGCGGTCAGATGTTCGACAATTCGTCGTCCGAGCGAATTGGCTCCAATGACGATGATGTGGCCGCGGAGGGCGACGGGGCTGGCGGTCTCCTCCTCGGTCTGCGGGGCGCGAAGTATGCGGAGCAGGCCGACCTTCTGCATCCAGCGAAAATAGCCGTGGTTGTGGACGATGAAACAGGAGGAGACGGAGATCGAGATCACGCCGACCAGTCCGATCAGGGAGACGACCCGTTCGTCGATGAGTTCCGCGCGGGCGCACATGGCCGCCAGGATGAAGGAGAACTCGCTGATCTGGGCCAGCGCGTTTCCGGCGTGGAAGGAGGTGCGCTCCCCGAAATTCAACCGGGCCAGGACGAAGGCGATGAAGGAGGGTTTCAGGAAGAGTGTGAACGCTGAAAGCGCGAGCGCCGCGGGCAGGAGCGCGACCACGTTGTCCAGATTCATGTTCACGCCGAGTGAGACGAAGAAGACCGCGATGAAGAAGTTCATCAACGGCCGCACGCGGCGGCGGAGGTCGTGGTTGTAGGGAAGTTGGGCGAGGCTCACGCCGGCGAGAAAGGCTCCCGATTCGTGGGACAGATGCAGGCCGTGCGCCGCGAGGACGACCAGGAAACACCAGCACAGGCTCCAGACAAAAAGGGTCTCGGGCGAGCGCGACGCCCAGGCGAAGGGGGCCGGCAGCCAGTATCTTGCTGCGAGCAATGCGAGAATCAGCAGCAGCGTCATGCCGCCGAAGGCCTTCAGCAGGCTGACGGTCATGGCGCCGAAGTCGGAAGCCGCGTCCGGAGACCAGCCCGAGAGAAAGGTCAGCAGGGCGATGACCGCCAGATCCTGAACCAGCAGAATGCCGACGGCGATGCGGCCGTAGAGGCTGTCGAATTCACCCTGTTGTTCCAACAGTTTGACGACCACGACGGTGCTGCTGAAGGTGAGCGCCGCCGCGAGCAAGACGGCCTGTGCTCCCTGGAATCCCAGGGCAAGCGTGATGAGGAAGCCGCCGGATGCGGTCAGGACGATCTGCCCGGTTCCCGCGAGCAGCGCCACTTTGCCGAGGTCGCGGATCTTGTCGAAGCTCAACTCCAGGCCCACGAGGAAGAGCAGCAGCACGATGCCCGCGTCGCTGATGGTCCGGAGGCTCTCGGACAATTCCACGACGCCGGTGATCGGGCCCAGAAACAGCCCCGCCAACAGATAGGCGACGATGGCCGGCAGCTTCACCCTGCGCGCCGCCAGCGCGAAGACCGTCGCCGCCACGGTCATCGTTCCCAGGCTCTCAATGAAAGACTGCTCGGACACTATGCTCTGGACGTTGGCGGGGATGGATCGAATGGTCG
>JAYPGD010000065.1:489-10200 GCA_038126655.1 Verrucomicrobiales bacterium | reverse complement strand
AAAGACTGCTCGGACACTATGCTCTGGACGTTGGCGGGGATGGATCGAATGGTCGTCGCGAGCGGCGGCGATTTCGAGCCCTTTATCGCGGGGATTGCGGAAGGCTTAGCCCGAGGGGGCGCCTCAGGCATGGACGGCCGCAAGGGGGGCGGGTGTTGTTCCGGCCGCCTGGTTCACGATGCCTCGCAGATCTGTGACGCCGAACGGTTTCGACAGGAATCCGGCGATCGGGGTGTCGCCGAGGTTCGTCAAGGCTTCGCTGCGGTCGAAGCCTGTCATGATCACAACCTGCGCGTCAGGATGTTCGGCCAGAATCCTCCGGGCGGCTTCGTCGCCGTCCACGTGCGGCATGTCCCAGTCGAGAAAGACAATGCCGTAGGCGTCGGCGTCGTCGGCATAGGTCGCAATCGCGTCGGCTCCATCCCCGACCGTGGTGGCGTCCCAACCGCACAGGTTCAACATCTGTCGCATGGCGCGACAGATCAGGGGGTCGTTGTCCGCGACCAGCGCCCGGGGACGCCTCAGGTAGCCGGTGACTTCCGGGGAGGCTGGCCGGTTGCCCCTGGTCGTCGCCGCGACGGGAAGCAACAGCCGGAAGGTGGAGCCGCGTCCCTTGACGCTTTCGACCTGCACGGCCCCATGATGGGCGCTGGCGATGCCTTGGGCCGCGGATAACGACAGGCCGCGGCCCGGGAACTTGGTGGTGAAGAAGGGCTCGAAGATCGACTCCAGTTCCTGGGGCGTCATGCCGCAGCCTTCATCGCGGACTTCCGCGTAGACGTAGTCTCCGCGCGGGAGCGGCGAGGTGGTCATCGCGGACCGGTTGAAGGCGGCGTCGATGCGGGTTTCTCCGGTCCGCACGGTGATTCCGCCGGCATCCCCGAGCGATTCGATGGCGTTGTCAAGGAAGCCGGACAGCGCGCGTTCGAGTTGCTCGGCGTCGCCGAGGGCCTCGGGCAGCCTCTCCGCGAGGTGCAGTTGGAGTGGCTGCGGACGTTTGGCGGAGTCGGCCGAGGATCGACAGGCGGACTTGAGGAGGGCGTTCAGGGAGACAGGCTTCATCTCGAAGCGCCCGCGGCCGGAATAGGCCAGCATCTTGTCGCAGAGGGCGGCGGCCTGCTCGGCCGCGGATTCGATCTCCCCCAGGCAGCGGTCGGTGACCGATGGCCTGTCCCCAGACTGACGGGCGAGATTGGCATTGCCGATGATCACGGTGAGAAGGTTGTTGAAGTCGTGGGCCACGCCGCCCGCGAGCGTGCCGAGGCTTTGCAGGTTGCGGACCTCGCGGTTTTTTGCCTGGAGCGCCCGTCTGGCTTCCACGCTGTTTCTGGCCTCGGTAAGATCCACGACCGAGACGAGCACGCGCGACCAGTCCGCTTCGTGGCCCGGTTCGATCTGCAGCCTCAGGTGGAGGCGGCGGAGTCCTTCGTCGCCGCGATCGGCCAGAAGGTCGCGGGTGAATTCCGGTTCCTTGTTCCGCAGGGCCTGGAGAGCCTCCTCGAACACCGGGCGGAGCGCTTCCTGGCTGAAGGGTTCCAGGGTCTTGTCCGGAGCGTCCCAGCCGGAGGGAAACAGGCATCGCGCCGCCCGGTTTGCCGCGACGATCTGGATGGCCCCGGCGAGTTCACGGAATCCGGCGGCGTCCATGGGGTCGCCGGAACCGTTGCGACGTTGGTCCAACCGACGCTTCAGACCGGACCAATCCTCCTCCCAAAGGGCAAATGGAGCTTCGTCGAATAGGCTTTTGAACTGTCCCTCTCCGATTTGCGCGGTGTGTTCGGCCTTTTCCAGATGGGTCGCCCGCGTGTGATGGGAGCGGAAGGCGTCGATCAGGCCGGCAGGAATTGCAACCGGCGCCGCGAGCTCGAGGCCGCCCTGGAACAAGGCTTCGGAAAGCCCGGCTCCCGCGTTCGCTCCGGCAAGGAGGTCGTTCAGCAGGGCGCAGACAAGCAGGCCCCATCCGAACTCCACCCACCGGTGTCGCAGGCGCATGATGAAGCCATAAGCGATCGCCGCCGAGACCAAGCGCGCAATGTCGATCACGACTTCGCCGGGAGGCGGGTGGGCTGACGCCGGAAACACGAGGAACCGCACTGCGGTGATCGCAAGGGCGATCGCCGTGAGTAGACAACGGATTCGCGCGAGTCCCAGGGGCTGGGAAGAATTCTGAATCATGCGCTGACGGGTGGAATTGAGCGGTGAATGGTCTCTGGGGACAAGTTATTATTTGGCCAAAGGGGAGACCATTTTTGCCTATGCGCGGCAGCTTTCCGTGAGCAGGCAGATGCCCGAAACGGCGCATTTGAGGGCGTTTCTGCCCCGGATGGGGCTGAATCGGCGGCGTTCACCAGTCGGGTGAGCGCCTTGGATCGTCGTTGTGTCACTCAAACTCCGAAGCCGTTTTCAGCTTCTTCACGTAGGCGGTTGCGGGCACAGATTCCGGATGCTGGTAGAATTCCATTTCATGGATGGACCAGAACAGGCCGTTGACGCTGCCGGTCTGGGTGATCCGGATGTGGCGGGTTTTGCGGGGCTTGAAGAAGACTTCGGTCATGGAGGACGTTCCCTTGCCCGAGGCAACGGGGGCGGACCAGGTCCTGCCGTCGTTGGAAAAGGCGATTTCGTAACCGCGCGGGTAGTCGTTCCTGGACTTGGCGGCGTCGAGGCGAAGTCCGCCCACGAGCGTTTTCTTTTTCAGGTCGACCGTGAACCACATGCCGGGAACCTGCGATGCGCCGGTGTCGAAGCGGCTGTTAAGGTTCCCATCGACGGCGTTCTTCGCGTTCGCCGTCCGGTGACTGGCTGCGAGGCCCCAGCTTTTGCGATGGGGGATGGGCATGGGGGCGGCGGCCTTGAGTTCCGCGACGGTCCAAGGGGCCGTGCGTCTCGCAAACTGTTTCCGGACGACCCTGACCTGACGCGGGGTGATGCCGGGCGCGCGATTGCCGAAGCTGTTGCGGATGAAGGTCAGGACGGAGGCGATCCACTGGTCGTCCTGGCTCGCCATGGGGACCATTTGCGCCTCGTATTTCTTTCCCATGACCGGTCCGGTGAGGCCGTGAAGCACGACGAGGATCGGGGCGTCGGGATGTCCGAGCAAGGTCTCCGATCCGGCGAAGGGCGGGGCCAGCGTGACGCCCTTGGGCGCGCCTTCCATCTGCATGCCCTTGCCGTCGGCTCCATGGCAGGCATAGCAGAGTTCCTTGTAGATGGCCTCGCCGCGTTTGAAGAGGCGCTTCTCGTTTCGAGT
Source organism: Verrucomicrobiales bacterium (assembly GCA_038126655.1). Lineage (GTDB taxonomy): Bacteria > Verrucomicrobiota > Verrucomicrobiia > Limisphaerales > JAYPEY01 > JAYPEY01. The sequence goes on along the minus strand of JAYPGD010000065.1, from coordinate 6,950 downwards.
GAGAAAAGCGGAGGCCTTTCGCGCGGGCGGTTGCGGCGGGTTCAGGATCTGATCGGCGATGGTCTTGACTCCCTTGGAGGGGTGGGTCTTGAGAACGGCGTCGATGTTCTGCTTCGCATTGGCAAACTTCAATTTGTTTGCCGTGAGCAAGGCCTGGATGGCGACGGCGGAATCGGAATCGTTCATCAAGGGCGCGTAGCTGGAGGCCAGTTCCTTGTCGCCGGCCTTGATGAGGGTTTCCCCGGCCCGCAGGGCTGCGATGCGGACCTGGGGGTGCGAATCGGCCAGGCGGTCGCGGATGAATGCGGCGTCAGTTGAATCCAGGCCTTCCAAGGTCCAGATGGCGTGAATGCGGGCGAGGTGGTTGTCGTGCGACTTGGCGACGTTTCGGAGTTCGTCGCCGACGACCCTGTCGCCGCGCAGGACGAGCAGGCGCTGGGCGTTGTCGCGATGCCAGCCGTTGGGGTGGGCCAGCGTGGCGACCAGCTTCCTCGACGAGGCTTCCAGCATTCCCGGGCGGGTGGAATCGGTCTTGAAGTCATCGTGGACAAGCCGCCAGATCCGGCCGCGGCCGGCATTCTTGTCGAGGCTGTACTGCTGCACGACCTTGCGGAGGTAGGAGCCCTCGCGAACCCAGTTGCCCTCCTGGATGATGCCGCGATACATGTCGACGATGTAGAGCGTCCCATCGGGCGCGGTGACCATGTTGACCGGGCGGAAATTGGGGTCGGTGGAGCGGATGAACTCGCTGCCGGGAGTGGCGTTTCGCAGATGGGAGAGCCCTTCCTCGACATCGATCTTCGCGCGGCGGATGAGCCTGCCGACCGGCTCGGCGAACAGGAGGTCGCCCCGCAGGTCCTCGGGCAACCGGTCGCCGCGATAGATTTCGGCGCCGCAGGTGGCGGTGAAATGATTCAGGGTCTTTTCCTCGGGGCGGAATCGACGCGTCCCGCCCTGGACATCGGGGATGGGGACGATCGGATAAACGACGCTGAAATCCGGCTCGAATTGGTCGGGAATGTTGAAGGCGCCATAGTAGACATTGGCCTGGAAGTTGACCGGACCGCGTTCGCCGCCGGCGTTCACATACCAGGGCTTGCCGAAATTGTCCTGGGTGAGTCCCCATTGCCCGCCGTTGGGGGCCGTGCTTTCCTTGAGGAAGCCGCTGTTTGTGTAACGCAGGCGGTACGCGTTGTAAGTGGTGTAGAGCCAGTTGTCGTGCGCCCAGATCAGGCCGCTCGGCTGGTGTTCCAGATTGCCGCCCCGCTTGCCGCCCTCGTAAACCTTCTTGACCTCGTCGGCCACGCCGTCGCCATCGGTGTCGCGATGCAGGAACAGGTCGTTGGTGTCGGTGACGCCTACCAGCAGGCCGTCATCCAAGGGCAGGATCATCCGGGGGAGGACAAGGTTGTCGATGTAGACGGAGTGGGCCTCGAAGGTTCCGTCGCCGTCCTTGTCCTCGTGCAGAGAGACGCGGCTGACGGGGTTCTTCTGCGCATTGCCGTCGATGTCCTGCATGTAGGTGCGCATTTCGGCGACAAACATGCGCCCGTTGCCGTCGAAGACCGCCACGACAGGCTCCTTGATCTGCGGTTCGCTGAGGACGAGTTCGAGGCGGTAGCCCTCGGGAAGGTGAAAGTGTTTCAGGCTTTCCTCCGGCGTCAGGTAGGGCACACGCGGTTGCTTGGGGAACGCCGGGTCCTCGGCGGCCTGCAGCAAGGGGGAGGTCAACAATGCTGCGGCGAGAACGGCTGTGTATTTGGTGATGGAATGCGTTGGGAATCGCGTCATGTCTGGTGAGGGAGGTCGTTGGCGTGCCACGGACCGGCATGTTGGACGCGGTTCTGGCGTCCGGATTGAAATCTAGCGACGATCAAAAATGTCGGCCTGTTCAACTGTTTTCAACCGCCTTGTACTCATTCAGCGCCCGTTCGTCGATTTCGGTGGCAACGTCGCTTTCCAGCGCCTCCAAGACTTCGCCGAGGTAGTGAAGCGATCCCGTGGCGACCACCAACGGTTGATCCGCGGCGGCTTTCAGCGCGGATGCGGGGGTGTCCGAAACCGTGACTTCAATTCCGGGATTGGCCTCGCGGCAGGCTTTGGCCAGCGCGCTGGCGTCCGCCGAACGCGCGCTGGCGACCGGGGTCAGGACAATGCGGGCGGCGGCCTTCGCCAACCTGACGCACATGCCGGCCCATGCCTTGTCGTCCAGCATGCCGAGAACGAAGGTCGGCGACTCGTTCGGAAATTGTTCCTTCAAGGTTGCCAGCAGCGCCTCCACGCCGGCCTCGTTGTGGGCGCCGTCGAGAATGAGGGTCCCGCCTGTCGCGGATTGAATCTTTTGGAACCGTCCGTTCATGCGCGCGTCGCGGAGGCCCGTTGCAAGCGTGCTTGCGTCGACAGGAATGGCGTCTTGGAGGCCGTTGACGACGGTTGCGGCAAGCTGGGCGTTGAGGCGTTGGTGAGGCCCTGGCAGGGAGAGATTCTGGAGCGCAGCGCGTTGCCTGGTCCGGGCGTCTGTCGAAGGCTGATGCCGGGCATTGTCCGGCGCTCCGATTGTCGTGGTGAACGGCGCGCCCGCCGCTTTGGCCGCATTCCGGATCACCTCGAGCGCATCCGGGTCCTCCGCGGCGGTGAACGCCGGGACGCCGGGCTTGATGATGCCCGCCTTCTCGCGGGCAATCTCGATCACCGTTTCCCCCAGCCATTGCTGGTGATCGAGCGAGACATTGGTGATCACGCTGGCGAGCGGGATCACGATGTTGGTCGCGTCCAGCCGGCCGCCCAGCCCCGTCTCCCAGATCACCAGGTCGCATTCGTTTCGCGCGAACCAGTTCAGGGCCAGCGCGACCACGACCTCAAAAAAGGTGGGGTGATTGGGGCCGGGGAACGCCTTCAGCAGAGCCTGCATCCCTTCGACTTCGCGGACGAGAGCTTCTTCCGGAATCATCTCCCCGTTGATCCGGATTCGTTCGCGAAAGCTGACCAGATGCGGCGAGGTGAACAGGCCGACCTTCAGTCCGGCTTTCCGGTAAACGCTGTCCAACATGGCGCAGGTGGAGCCCTTGCCGTTCGTGCCGGCGACGTGAATGAAGCGCAGCCGTTCCTGCGGATTGCCCGCCAGTTCGGCGAGTTGGCGCGGATTCTCCAATCCCAGCTTCGCCCCGAACAACTGGAGGTCGTAGAGCCATTGGATGGCGGCGGGGTAGGTCACGGATTGCGTGCTTGTCACGCCGTAGCTGCAAAGCGAAGGCGTGTTGCGTGTTGCGTGTTGCGTGAAGGGTGGGTTCGAACGTGATATCAAGATCCGAGCGTCGGGCGGAATGTTGAAATTGAGCAGCGCGTCAAAATGGCGCGGCGCTCACGTAACACGTAACACGTAACACGAACCACGAACCACGTAACACGAACCACGTAACACGAACCACGAACCACGAACCTCAGAGCGCCTTGTGATGCATGCGTTCGTGGGCGGCGGCGATGAAGCCTTTGAACAGCGGGTGGGGACGGTTCGGTTTGCTGAGGAACTCCGGGTGGAACTGGCAGGCGATGTAGAACGGGTGGTCGGGAATCTCCACCATCTCCACCAGCGAGTTGTCCGGCGATGTGCCGCTGAAGACCATGCCGCCCGCTTCGTATCGTTCGCGGAACTTGTTGTTGAACTCGTAGCGGTGGCGGTGGCGCTCCATGATCCTGGGGGCGCCGTAGAGTTTTGCCGCCAGGGTTCCGCCCTTGATCTTGCAGGGATGGGAGCCGAGCCGCAAGGTGCCGCCTTAGCGGGTGATGTTCTGTTGCTCGTCCATCAGGGCGATCACCGCATTGCGGGCGTTCTCGTTGAACTCCAGCGAATTGGCGCTTTTGAGATTCAAGACATTCCGCGCGAACTCAATGCAGGCGATCTGCATCCCGAGGCAAAGGCCGAGATACGGCATGCCGTTCTCGCGGGCGTATTGGGCCGCCAGGATCTTGCCCTCCGTGCCCCGATCGCCGAAGCCGCCCGGGACCAGGATGCCGCCGACGCGCTCCAGCGCCTTGGCCGGGCCATGTTTCTCGATGTCCTCGGATTCGATCTTGTCGATCACCACGCCGCAGTCATTGGCGACGCCGCCGTGGCCGATCGCCTCGTAGACGGACTTGTAGGCGTCGTTGAGTTCGATGTATTTGCCGACGACGCCGATGCGGACGCGGTGTTGGGGCGCGACGATCTTGCGGATGATCTCCTGCCAATGCTCCATGTCCGCCTCGGGCGCCTCGATCTTCAACTGCTCGCAGATCAGCTCGTCCAACCGCTCGCGCTGCAGCATCAGGGGCACTTCGTAGATGCTGTGCTCCACATCGCGCTCCTCGATCACATGCTCGTAGGGAACGTTGCAGAACATCGACATCTTCTGCCGGAGCTCCTTGTTGAGGGCGTGTTCGCAACGGCAGACGAGAAACTGGGGCGCGATGCCGATCTCCCGAAGCTTGGCGACCGATTGCTGCGTGGGCTTGGTCTTCAGTTCGCCGGCGGCGTTGATGAAGGGGACGAAGGTGACATGGACGAAGATCGCGTTGTCGGGGCCGACATCGAGCGCGAATTCGCGGATGGCTTCCAGGAAGGGAAGGCCCTCGATGTCGCCGGTGGTTCCGCCGATCTCCGTGATCAACACATCCGCCTTGGACTTGGAGGCGATGTCCTTGATGCGCTGCTTGATCTCGTCGGTGACGTGGGGGATGACCTGGACGGTCTTGCCGAGGTAGTCGCCGCGGCGTTCGCGATCGAGCACGTTCTGGTAGACTTGGCCGCTGGTGAGGTTGTTGATGCGTCCGAGTTTCGTGCTGGTGAAGCGCTCGTAGTGGCCGAGGTCGAGATCCGTCTCGGCGCCGTCGTCCAGCACGTAGACCTCGCCGTGCTGATAGGGGCTCATCGTGCCGGGATCGACATTCAGATACGGGTCGAACTTTTGCAGCGCGATCTTGAGCCCGCGGTTCTCCAGCAGCGTGCCCAGAGACGCCGCGGTCAGTCCCTTGCCGAGCGAGCTGACCACGCCGCCCGTGACAAAAATATATTTCGTGTTCTTCTTCTTTGCGCTCATTCGCTTCTGTCCTGTTCCCGCAACAATGACTCGACCCGCGCCGCGTCCTCCGGCGTGTCCACCCCGATTGCCTGGTAATCGACCCGGGCCACGGCGATGGGGATCCCGTTGTCCAGGGCCCGCAACTGCTCCAGTCGTTCCGCTTCTTCAAGCGGCGAAACCGGAAACGAGACCAACCGCAGCAGGGTTTCACGGCGGTAGCCATAGATCCCCAGATGCTTCAAAAATGGAAACGCCGCCAACTGCTCTTCAACCGGGCTGTCGGCGGCATCGCGCACATACGGAATCGTTCGACGCGAAAAATATAGGGCCCGGCCAGCGGCGTTGACAACGACTTTCACCGAATTGGGGTCCGAATACTCGCCCGCATCGCGAATCGGCGTCGCCGCGGTGGACATCTCGCTGTCCTTCAACCGCCCGGCGACGAGGTCGATCACCGCCGGGTCGATCAGCGGTTCGTCCCCCTGCACGTTGACGATCGCGTCGCATTCATTGCGCTGCGCCACCTCGGCGATGCGGTCCGAGCCGCTGGGGTGGTCCGGTTTGGTCATCTCCACCCGGCAATGCCCTTCAACGCATTGGAAGATGGATTCGTGGTCGGTGGCGACGATGACGTCGCTCAGAGAGGAGGCCTTCTTGACCTGCTCGACGACGCGAAGGATGAGCGGCTTGCCGGCAATGGGAGCCAGCATCTTGCCCGGAAACCGGGTGGAAGCGTGTCGCGCGGGGATGACGCCCAGGATCTGCATGGGCGATCATTACCGCGACCGGGGGCGTCGATCAAATCCGGAGTGCGAAGAATTGTGGTTCAATGCCGCGGAGCTGGACGCATGTTGGGCGAATCCACGGGTTGTTGCGTATTGGAGCGCCGAGCATTGCTCGGCATTGGCTGTCGTTCTGCGCCCAGGCCGAGCATTGCTCGGCGCTCCGTTCGTCGCTGCTTTCCCCTGCGGTCGCGCCGAAAAACCCCGGTTGAGAAACCGGGCTGCGTCGATTAGCCTGCGCGCTCGATCGTGAAGAAGCGCAATCTCCCCTCATTCGTCGTCGCGGTCCTCCTGACTGCTTTGTCCTCCGCCCAGGCCGCGGACAAGAAACCCAATTTCCTGTTCATCCTGGTCGATGATCTGGGCCGCCAGGACATGAGCTGCGAGGGGAGCGCCTTTCATGAGACGCCGAACATCGACCGCATCGCCAGTCAGGCCTTGCGTTTTTCGAACGGCTACTCGGCCTGCCAGGTCTGCAGTCCCTCGCGCGCGGCGATCCAGACCGGCAAGTATCCGGCGCGCGCCGAGTTGGGCATCACGGACTACATCGGCGGCACGACCGGCCGCAACCAGCCGGACAAGTGGAACCGGAACACGAAGCTCCTGCCCGCGCGCTACGAGA
>JAYPGD010000065.1:0-479 GCA_038126655.1 Verrucomicrobiales bacterium | reverse complement strand
GGCAAGTGGCATCTCGGCCATGATGGCCACGGACCGGAGGATCAAGGCTATGACGTCAACAAGGGCGGCCACATCGCGGGCACGCCGCCCGGCGGCTACTTCCCTCCCTACCGCAATCCGGCCTTGGAAGACGGTCCGCAGGGCGAGGAATTGCCCGTTCGGCTTGGGCGCGAGACCGCAAAGTTCATCGGCGACCACAAGGACAAGCCCTTCTTCGCGATGTTGTCGTTTTATTCCGTGCACGGCCCCATCCAATGCAGCGAGAAACGCTGGAAGAAATACCAGGCCAAGGCCGAGCGCATGGGCTTGATCGGGCGCGGGGAACCGCGCTTCCGTCTGGATCGAACAAAGGAAGTTCGCCAGGCGCAGGACCACCCGGTCTACGCCGGCATGATTGAGGCGATGGACGAGGGCGTCGGCCACGCGTTGAAGGCGCTGGACGAGCATGGGCTCGCCGACAACACCGTTGTCATCTTCCC
>JAYPGD010000064.1:0-16822 GCA_038126655.1 Verrucomicrobiales bacterium | reverse complement strand
ACCCCCGTCGGCGGCGTCGCCTTCCTTGGCTTCCGGCGGCGCGCCGAATGGATTCTTGCCGGGAGATTTCCTGGGCGAATCGGGCTTGGCCTCGTCGCGCGGCGGCGGCGCAGCCTTCCGGGAGCCGGCCTTGGCGCGCTGACGTCTGACGACATCCCGGAACATCCCCCGGCGAAGCTTGTCCTGGATCTGGTTTCTAACCGTGGCTAGCGCCTGTTTCCTGGTGCCCTTCAGGTCCCGGATGTCGCCGCAGGTCCGGCACTGTGCGACCGTCACCGGGCCGAGCGGGGTGAAGCTGTTCTCGCGGTAGACGGCCGGTTCGAAGCACCGGGGACAGATGCAGCGAAGATCCTCAATGTCGCCGGTCGAGGGATTGTAGTCCCAATGCCAGGTGACGCCCAGGAAGGCATCCTCCTTGTAATCGTCCGCCGCCGGTTCGTCGCCCGCCAATCCCTCGGGACGCAAACGGCGAATCACGCCGATCCAGAACGGCGCGCAACAGGCCAGCAGCACGATCAACACCCAGTAAGGCACACGGATGTCCGTGGTCAGCGCCGCGCCGAAATGGGAAAGCTGTTCGTTGAACCAGGCGAGATCCCGGTTGGCTGCGCTGACGCGATGCAGGATCATCAACCCAACCACCGTCGCCAGAAGGCCGATGACAATCTTCTTCGCCTTGTTGATCTGCTCGTCGTTCATGCCCGCGCCGCCGGCCGGCGGTCCATCGTTTGAGAAAACCGATTTTTGCGGCAACTCCCCCGCGCCGCAATGGAATTGTGGCGGCGCGGCTAAGGGAGGGCGAAGGCGACCAGGCTGCCGCCGCGCGGACGGCCTGACTTGCCGCCGCCGGCGGAGATCACCACGTATTGCCGACCGTCGACCATGTATGTGCTGGGCGTGGCGTTGCCGCCGAAGGGAAGCTCCGCCTTCCAAAGAACCTTCCCCGTATCCTTGTCGAAGGCGCGGATGGATTCATCGGCCGTGGCGCCGATGAAGATGAGTCCGCCGGCGGTGACGACGGGGCCGCCGTAGTTCTCCGTGCCGGTGGGCGGGACGCCCTGGGCTGTCAGTTCGGGATACTCGCCGAGGACGACCTTCCACTTGATTTCGCCGGTGTTGAGATCGACCGCATTCAATGTGCCCCACGGCGGCTTGATCGCGGGATAGCCGTTGGTGTCGAGCCAGCGACGGAATCCGCCGAAGGCGTAGGACGGGCCGTCGTCCTTTTTCGCATTCTTTGCCGGCCGCGCATTGCCTTCGTTGCGCGAGGCTCCCGGCGAGCCGTTGCTGAGGACGTAATTCAAGATCGCGGCGCGCCTTGCCTCGGGCATGGTCGCATAGCCGGGCATGCGGCCGCCGCCGCGGCGGGTGATGAGCTCCACCTCCTCCGGCGTCTTGCGCTTGGCGATGTCGACCAGCGGCGGGAACTGCATCTGCGGGTTGCCCTTGCGGTCGAGGCCGTGACAGGCGCCGCAGTAGATCAGGTAATCCTTTTCGCCGGGCACGAGCTGGGAGCCGTCGGCGCGCCGCGTCTCGACCATCTGGAGCAGCCAGGGCATTTCATTGATGTTGACGTAGTAGACGCCGTCGGGATCAGCCGCGCCGCCGCCCCATTCCATGCCGCCGTCGAAACCGGGAAACATGACCGTCTCGTTGAGGCTGGGGGCGGGAAAGGGCCCAAAATTCGGGGAGGCGCGGATGCGGTCGAGCGTAAGCTGATACGACTCCGGGGAAATGTCGGAGGCGTCGGCCTCGGTGTAGCGTTGGCGCATCAGGGGCGCCGGTTTCGTCGGAAAGGGCTGGGTCGGCCAGGCCTGCTCACCGAGGAGATCCGACGGCGGCGCGGGCCGTTCCTCGATCGGCCACAACGGCTCTCCGGTCACCCGGTTGAAGCAGAACAACAATCCGTGCTTCGAACCCTGCGCGACGGCGTCGATCTTCCGGCCGCCGTGATTCACCGTCAGCAGGACCGGCGGACAGGGGAGATCCTTGTCGAGCAGGTCGTGGTGCACGATCTGGAAATGCCAGATGCGCTCCCCGGTCTTCGCATTGAGCGCGAGGATGCAGTTGGCGAAGAGGTTCTTCCCGTGACGCCGGCCTCCATAGAAATCCGGCTCGGCGGTCTTGGTGGCGACATAGACGATGCCGCGTTTCTCGTCGAGGGCCTGGCCGCACCAGGGCATCGTGCCGGTCGCCGTCTTGTAGGCTTCCTCAGGCCAGGTGTCGTGACCGAATTCACCGGGCCTGGGAATGAGGTGGAAGATCCAGCGGCGCTTGCCGGTGCGGACATCAAACGCCCGCACGGAGCCAACGCCGCCGCGGCCGCCGACGATCAGCAGGTCCTTGAAGACCACGCCGGGGGTGTTCAGTCCGGAGCCGAGATCGATGAAGCCGTTGTCGCCGAAGCTGCGGAGTGTCTTTCCAGTCTTGGGATCGAGGGCATAGAGAAAGCCGTTCACCGCCGTGAACAACCGCTGCTCGCCGCCCTTCTCGTTTTGCCAGTGGACGAGGCCGCGTTGACGGGCGCGCCCCTTGCCGGCCTTTTCCCTGGCGGGATCCCAGACCCAGATCTCCTCGCCGGTGGCGGCGTTCAAGGCCACGACCTTGCGGGTCTGGGTGGGGGTGAACAGGACCCCGTCGATGATCAGGTTGTTGGCCTGATACTCCGCCTTCTCGCCGGTGTCCCAGGTCCAGGCGACCTTGAGCTGATCGACGTTGCCGCGATGGATCTGATCGAGCGACGAGTAGAGATTGCGCTCCTTGCCGCCGAGATAGACAGACCAGTCGGCATTGCCGGAGGAGGCGGCCGGGGCGTTGGCGGCAAGAACAACGGTCGCGACGAGCGCGGTCGCAAGAATCGGGAGGCGGTTCATTTGGCGTGGGTATGAATTGTATTGGATACGTCGTGTAGCGTAGGCGTCCTCGCCTGCGGGTTCGCGCGGCGTCCCGCAGGCGGTTTGGAGCCGCCGGGCGGGACGGCTGCGCCACAGCCCGCAGGCGCTTATCCAGATCAACGCAGGTCGGTTCAATAATCCTTTTCCAGCAAACTGTTCAGGACGGACTTCTGCCAGTCGCGCAGTTGTTTCTTCATGGAGGCGACGCGTTCGGGCTCTGCTTCGGCGAGGTTCTTCTTCTCGGCCAGGTCGCGACTCAAATCGAACAGCTCGACGCCGCTGTTCCTGGAGCCGTCGATGACGAGCTTGTAGTTGTTGTCCATGATCACGCGGGGGCCCTTGAAATCGACCGGATCAATGGAGGGGTGATGGTGGTTGACGAAGTTCCGCGTCGGAATGCCGCGCATCAATTTCACCAGGGGCGTCGTGCCCTTCTGAAGTTCGGGGTCGATGTAGGGTTTGCGCTCGCCGCGGCCGGCGTCGGCATAGCTGAACGCCCAGAACTGGATCGGCGTCGGCCTGCTTTTCATGACTCCATCAAAAACCGGGATGAGGCTGACGCCATCCAGGGGACGCGTCGGCAGCTTCACACGGACGATGCCGCAGAGCGTCGGCAGGATGTCGCTGGTCACGGCGGGAACGGAGGATTGCATCGGCCGGGGAATCCGCGCCGGCCATTCGATCACCCCGGGCACGCGGATGCCGCCCTCGTACATCGTGCCCTTCTGCGCGCGGAGGGGCGAGTCGGCGACGCCGCTGGGGGGCGTGCCATTGTCGCCGCAGTACCAGAGCAGGGTGTTGTCGCGCAGGCGGGTCCTTTTCAGGAAGTCACGGAGCTGTCCGATGGAGCGATCCATCGCGGTGATCTCGGCGTAACGTTCGCGCAGGACATCGCGCAAGGGGCGTTTTGTGCGACCGCCCGTTTCGTTCGACGTGAGAGAAACCGTCTTCCTTGCGTACTTCTCGGGCAGGTTGTCATAGAGGGCCAGATCCTTGGGCAGGCCGCTATAGGGCTCGTGGGGGGAGCCGAACCAGACAATGACGAAGGAGGGGCGCCCCGCCTTGTTCGCCTTGTCGATGAACCTGATCGCCGCGTCGATGATAATCTCGGAGCTCTCGCCCCTGATCTTCTCCGGCTTGCCGCCGTTGCGCGAAAGAACCGGATCCAGTTCGAAAAAGTTGTCATGGGAGAGCCATTCATCGAAGCCCATGGCTCCGGGGCTGGTGGGCGAGGCCTTCTTCACCGGCCCGACATGCCACTTGCCGAAATGCCCCGTCGCGTAGCCGGCCTGTCGCATGAGATGCCCCACGGTGACTTCCTTGGGGCGCATGGAATGGTTGGGCGTGAAGGTCCCGTAGCGGTTGGGATGCCGACCGGTGAGCACGCTGCCGCGCGTCGGTGAACAGGAGGGATGCCCGGCGTAGAAGCGGTCGAGGCGCAGCCCCGCAGCGGCCATCTCATCGAGGACCGGCGTCTTGAGATGAGCGTGGCCGTTATAGCCGGTCTCCTCCCAGCCATGGTCGTCGCCCATGAGCAGGAAAATATTGGGACGGCTCAGATCGGCCTGCGCGACAACCACACAGGCGAACAGGGTCAAACACAACGGAGCGGTCGATCTCATAGGCCGGGATTCATACACGGAAATGCGGCGACGGGCCAATCCCAGAGTGAGCCGGACGTGGTCCGTCACGGCCGGGCTACACGCAGATAGGCGCGGGAGGAGCGCCCTGACGCAAGTTCCGCGACGCGAATCTCCCAGACGCCGGGGCGATCATTGGGCGCCAGATCCAGCGTCACGGCCAACCGGCCTCCGACGGCGCCGTAGTGGCCGCTGAACTCGGCGGGAACGCCCTCCGGATCCAGGATTTCCAGATGCATCGGAATGATTGCGTCAATGGGAGCGCTCCCATCGGTGATCGCGATGTTGATATCGACGGCTGTTCCGGGCGCGGCGTTTTTCGGCGCGTTCACCTCAACCTCGCGGATTGGTTTTTCAGTCACCATCAGAACGCGGCCTTCGCAGGGGCCCAACTGCAGGGGAAGCCCCAGACCTCCGTCGCTGAACTCGGCCGTGATCGCACGGCGGTCCTTCAGATCGTAGACATGTCCGGCCTTTCGTCGCAACCGGACCGTCGTCTGCGCGGGCAATCCGTTTTCCATGACCATGCCGTAGGCCCCGACGTAGCCGCCAAACTCCCGCCGATCGTTCACTGCGAACAAATAGTCAGTCGTGCCGAATCGGCGCCGGCGGGTGACGACGTCGGCGTTGTCGGACTTCAAGGGCCACTGGTAACGGTCGTCCAGCCAGTCGCGGAGTTTTCCCGCCTCGGCCAGGAGGCGCACCCGGCTCTCGCCCGCCTTGGTCTTGACCCGCGAAAACCGCTTGATCACGAAGTCCGGCTTGATCGCCGGACAGACCTCCGCGTCCCCGACAACCAGTCCGCCGCGCGCCTGGAACTTCTTGATGGCGGCGACGCCGGACTTGGTGAGGACATCGCAATCCGCCATGACCAGGACCTTCACGCCGTCCAGGCCACGGAGCAGCGACTCTTCGTAGAGCACGCGCGGCTGCAGTTGGGCGTACATCAGGACGTGATACATGTCGCCGGCCCAGGTGTGGTTCCAGCCGTAGGTCCCCCGGCGGGCGAACATCTGCGAGGTGAAACTCTCGAGAAAAGCGACATCGGTCTCGGCGTCCGGGACCTGCCTCAGGGTCGGTCCGAGCGGCGTGACCACTTCATCGATCAGGCGCTTCAGTTCGCGGCGGGTGTTGGGGTTGGTGTGGCGGTAGCCGCCGGTGGAATCGGTTTCCACCAGCGACTGCCAGCCGTGATACATGATGCCCTTGATCGGCCGCGCCAGCTTCCACCAGAACGCCTCCCGGAGGTGCATGGGCGCGATGGTGATGTAGGCGGCGTCCGGATCGCGATCCACCCAGGGCGACGGATCCGCGGGCGTGGCGTTCTGCGGCGCGGTCTGGGATCGATACCAGATGACCTGCGTCATCTTCATCACGTCCTGTCCGCGGCCGTTGACGCGAGCCATTTCGAACAGCTCGTCCGTGCAGAGCCCGATGCGGATGGGATCCGGATAGCTGTAGGTCCAATGGGCGAGGACGTTTGCCCCGCCCCCGCTGCCGCTGATGCTGGGCACGCGACAGGCCGGATCGTGAAAGGTCCAGAAGTCCTTTTGCTCGGGCATGTCCGCCTGAAGCCCCTCGTGCAACCGGGTGGTCAAACCATTCCAGCCATCGCCTTCCCGCCAGAACCATTGCAGGTAACGGAGAATCGGGTCGTCATCCGCGATGACCCGGTCCTTGGGGAAATTGGGCAGGTCCTTGTAACGGACCCCGTTCTTGATCTTCACGGCCTCCGGGACATTCAAGCCGGTCGCCTTGCGATAGGCGGCGATGTCCACCTCATGAAATGATACCTGGGACTCGCCGCGCACCTCGGTGTGCAGCAGGGCGGATTGATACGCCGGGTGGTCGCCGTAGGCGCGGTTCATCGCGAGCCCGGTATTGCGGCAGAAATCCTGAACCTCCGTGAACTGTCCGCTCACATCCTCGCGCCCGTAGTGTTTGCCTTCCCGATTGACGCGAAGAAAGCGTTTGCCCGGTTCGGCCGTCCGCAGCCACCGCGCGGGGGAGAGCGAGGACACGATCCCGATGTCGTTCTCCAGGGCGACATTCAACATGTCCCTGCCTTCCCGGATGGCTTCGGGCGTCCCCGGAGTCGCCTTCGACCCTTCCTTCCAGATCTTTCCATAATCCGCGCGGAGGCCGAGGCAATGAGTGAAGCCGATCTCCTTCAGCCGGGGAATCTCGCGGATCACTCCCTCCGTGCCGCCGACGCCCCACATGACGACCGGCATCCGCTCGGGAAGCGGACGCGCCACGATGACAAAAGGAACCTTGAGCTTCGATTGATACCCGCCGTCGCCGTCGCCCCAATCAGGCAACTCAACCGCGACAGCCGCCTCGTATTCGCCGGGCCGCAAGGCGCTGTCGACCTTCGCCTTGATCCGATGTCGACCGTCCTTGGCCAGAACCGGAATGGGCAATGTTTGGGTTTCCTTGCCGGGCGAATCGATCACGACCTTCGCGCCGGACACTTCGGCTCCGGTCCGGTTGATCAGCTCGAAATCAAGCTCCGCCGATGCGCTCATGCGGCGGAACACAAACCGCTTCGCAGCGAGCTCCAGATCCACGGGCCGGAACTGGCGGACGCCCGTGGTCATCCGGACCTCGTCCAGGTATCCGGGGAAACCGCGATAAAGGGAGCCCATCCGGTCGCCGATCGCCAGGTGGCGGACCGCAGCAGCCATCGCGCCTGCGCCCGGCTTGAAATCGCCGCCGGCGTCCTCGCCGTAGACGAAGAAACGCAGCGTTCCGGCGGCGTCGTAGGTGAAGGCAAGGTGGGTCCAGCCGTTCGTGGACAAGGTGAGCCGATCCGAGTTCCAGCGCTCAGTCCGGGTTCCCAAACCCATCTCCACCGACAGGGCCCGACTTCCATCGCCGCCCGCGCGGGTCAGCGAAAGGGCGAAGCCGGTGTGGTTGTCGGCCACGTACTTCATGTCCAACAGCGTCGGGGCGATCTCGGCGGGAAAGGCGTCGCCCGCCTTGGGCCGGGCCCAGAATTCCAAGGAGAACGCCCCGCCCGGCGACAACACGGGCGTTCGTTTGACGTGAATGCCGTGGCTCTTGTCCTCCACCGGATATCCGGCCGAACTCTCCAGGCAACCGCCGAAGCGACCCGCCCCGTTCCAGACTGCGCCTCGCGGGGTGGCGCTGTGTTTGTGGCTGGATTCGTCACGCAGCAGGTTTTCGTTGTCGAATTTCCAGAGACCCAGCACGTGCGGACCATTGGCCTCCTTTCCCGTATGAGGCTCCCACCAACGAACCGCGGGTTCAGCGGCCGCGACGGTGAAAACCGTCGCCAACAATACGAACAGAAACCTGTGTGGAATCATGCCGACAAGCGTGGCAAATCCACCGCCGGATTGCACGGAGTTCCTTTTGGGCTGATGGGGTGAACGTGATTGACTCCGTGATGAGCGAAAAGATGGCGTCGGTGTAGGACGGGAAACGCCCGGAAACGCCAGTCCATGAGTTCACGCGCCGTCGGGCTCCGGCAGGGGCGCATTCGTGTCTGGGCGATTCTCTCGCAGTCCTTCCAGGGCCTTGAAATGGGCTCGACGGAGTCTCGCCCCACCGATTCTACAAACGGTCCGATTGTCGGGGGCGCCGCCGACTGCGCTCTGGTGGCGAAAACGCTGATTTAGCAGGGCCTTACGCGCTAAATGGCTCACTTCGGCTTTGGCTCTGTAATCATGAACCCAGACAGCTTGATCAAACTGGCCCGCGGCATCGCGTTTGAAGCGCATGAGGGGCAGTTTCGTCGAGGAGGGGAGGTTCCCTACATCGAACATCCGAGAGCTGTCGCCGAAAGGGTCGGCGCCGATCCGGACGCCAAGGTTGTCGCATGGTTGCACGACGTTCTGGAGGACACTCACATCACGGCTGACAATCTCCTGGCGCGCGGCATTCCTCAGAGGCTGATCGACTGCGTCCAGCTGCTGACCAAGTCGCGGGAGACGGTCTATGACGCTTACCTGGATCGGATCGCCGCCTGTCCCATCGCCGCCCGGGTCAAGGTCGCGGACATGCTTTCCAACCTGGCGGACGCCCCTTCGAAGAAACAGATCCGGAAATATGCCAAGGGTCTTCTCAGACTCGTGAGAGAATAGGCAGTCAGTCAGTTCCCGCCCTCGTGCTCGACTTGCTTGATCGCCTTTCTTGCCGCTGCGAAAACCCGCTCTTCCACGTCTTCTTCGAACGGGCCGGTGAACTGGGTGTAGACCATGTGCTGGCCGCCCTCGTAGCCTCCCTCCTTCAGAACGCGAAGCGAGGGAAGGTAGAACGACACGTCGCCCGTGTAGCCGGCGAACCAGAGCATCGGATTCCTCGGGCCGGCCCCGGCAAACTCGCGTTTGAAGCGCAGCGAGTAATCGACGACCACCTCGCCGCCCATCGCCAGCATCAGGACATCGTTCCCCAACCGGACCGCCTGCACGGGGAGGTTGTATTCGCTGGTGGGTTTGATGCCGGCGTTGATCCGGCCGAGCAGCAACCGCGCCTTCCAACGCTTGTATTGATTTCGGTCGTTGAGCTGCTTCTCAAGGTCGGCTTTGGCCGGCGGCGGCTGGAACTTCAAGGGCGCCTCCACCCGGGAAACGCCCAGTGCGCCGCTGATGCTCCTCTGCGGCTTCTTCAATGCCCGATTGACCGCGTCCGCCAAGGCGCGGCCATGCAATGTCAGATGCTCCTCCTTGCGCCGTGGGTTGGGATTCTGATCGCCGCCAGCGCCCATCACGAACAGGGCGACCGCTCCCGGATGATCCTCCTCCAGGAACTTCTGCGCATAGCCCGCGTAATCGCCCGAGGTCTTGAAGAAACTCATGATGGTATTGTGGCAGGCGTAGCCGAATAGGATCGCCTTGGTCTTGTTCGTCTGCGGATCGGTCACGCGCAGCGCCGGGACGTGGTGATCGACGGGCCCCTTCAGCGTTCCCGCGGCCGTGCGCTCGACCAGTTCCTTGCCGCGGTTCTCACGTCGATTGACCGCGAACGCCGCCTCGTCCTCGGAGACGCTGAGTCCGGCCGGCTGGAGATTGCCGATGGCGTCCCCGATCAGATCGAGCAGGCGTCCATTCAACCATTCCACGTAGTCGCGCATCTTGACCATCATCGGCTTGGGGATGTCGTGCAGGGTCTCGCGATAGAGGCGAAGCTCCGGTCCGCAGTGGGTGTGCGAACAGTTCAGCAGCACATTCTCGGGATCCAGTTTGAAGCGCGTCTTCGCGCCCTCGAGAACAGCTTCCGAGATCTGGGGCGTCACCACCAACAGGTCGAGCGTCACGAAAACAACGATCTCGCCCTTGGCGTCCTGCAGGGCCAGGGCCTTGGCCTGTAGGTCCAGGTCCGTGCCCTCGGACGGTTTCTTGCGCGAGGCGTAGCCGCCCATCCAGTAGGTTCCCTCGGGTGTGATCCTGGTCTGCGCCACGCCGGCCAGCCACGGCGACTCGGCCGCGTGGTTGGACAAGGGGGAAAGAAGCAGGATGATCGAAAGGATGCCAAGGGCTTTGCGCATGAGTCATTCATGCGGCTGTAGTCCGCGACGGTCAATCCGGCATTCGTTCCGAAGTGGGCCAGCTCGGCGAGCCAGCCCTACCATGCCAGGTAGGGGCGCCTTGCCGTAAGCGACCTATTTCAATGCCCTGAAGGGGCAAGAGAAGCGTTCACAGCGCGCTGGTCTGCTCCCATTCGCATCTGCGCCTTACTCCGCCGTCGTCAATCGCGCGAACATCGTGTGCTTCTCCCGGCCATCGATCCGCTGCATGACGTCGTTCCGGTCGATGGCGTCGGCAATCTCTTCAAACACCGGGCCTGCGGCGGTCATGAAGCATTCCACGTGGCGCGGCTCGTGGGCCATGGTCGCGTTGAATCCGGCGCCGGCGAGGAAGCCGCGGTCCAGCATGCGGCGGGTGAACAGCGTCATCAACGCATTCGCGTCCGCATGGTCAAAACCCACGACCGCCAATTCCGGACGTCCTCCGATCGTGACTGGCGCGCCATGGCGTTCACCCAGTTCCAACCAACCTTCGCGGAACTTTCCGCCGATCTTCGCGAGATGCCCGGGGACGTCGAGGCGGCGCATTTTCTCAATGGCCGCGACGGCCGCCGCGGGACCGATTCCCTCCGTCCAATAGGCGCTGGAGATGAACGAATCCTGCGCCGCTGACATGGTTGCTTCCCGCCCGATCACCGCGCCCATGGCAAAGCCGTTGCTGATCGATTTCGCGAAGACCGCGATGTCCGGTTCGACGCCAAACTTCAGGTGCGCCCCGCCCAGGCAGAGCCGCCAGCCAATCGAGATTTCATCGAAGACCAGTTTCGCGCCGATGCGATCAGCCCGCTCGCGCACGCCTTCAAGGAAACCGGCGTCGGGATCGATGTGCCGGGTCGGCTCCATGACGATCGCGGCGAGATCGTCGCCATGCGCGGCGATGATCTTGTCCAGTTCATCCAGCCGGTTGTAATGAAAGGGATGAACCGTGCCCGCCAGCCCGCCGGGCACGCCGGCGGGCTCGAGTCCGGGGAGCAGGTGGCCGGTCAAGGCATCGGAACCGCCTTCGCCGAGATTCGTCGCCAGATACCAGTCGTGCCAACCGTGGTAGCCGCAGATGGCGACCTTGTCGCGCCGGGTGGCGGCGCGGGCGATCCGGACCGCGACCGCCATGGCCTCGCCGCCGCTGCGCACGAAGCGCGCCATCCCCGCCCAGGGATGAATCTCCAGCAACAACTCCGCCAGCCTCACCTCGTCATGCGTCTGCTGCGTCGCCATCGATCCCAGATGCACTCGACGGATGACCGCTTCATTCACATCCGGGTCGGCGAAACCAAGGACGCAGGCGAGGATGCCGTTCGACGACATGTCGATGAACCGGCGCCCCTCGGTGTCGACGACCTCGCAGCCGATCGCCTGTTCGTAGTAGGCGGGCCAATGTCCGGGGGCAAACATCTCGGGGCGTTTGGAAAGAAGCTGCGTTCCGCCCGGAATGATCTCCCTGGCGCGCGCGTATTGTTCCTGAACGAGGCTGCCCGTGGGCGGCGGCGCCAAACCGAGCAGTTGGCGGGCATTCAATCCGAAGATGCGTTCGCGATCGCGCCCGTTGAGACCCATTGTCCGGCAGGCCTGCTTCAACGCGATCAGCGATTCGATGCCGACCAGTTCGGCCCTGCCGTGCGGCCAGTCGTTCCAGTCGAAGGTCTTGTCGTAGATCCAGAGGAAGCCGTCGCCGACCGACAAGGCGCGTCCCCGCAGTTCGGAAATGGGGAAGTCGCTGCCATACATCAGGCGCGTCGTGCCGGTGGCGCGGATGATCGCCTCGAAAGCCGCCGGTTCGCAGATGGCCGAGGTGTCGAAATGGACGTTGTCGATGCCGCGCAGCCCGTCGATGGCGTCGATGGTGTGGGACGCGTTGAACCCGCGCGCCGCATGGGCCAACACGAGATTCGCGCCGGGAAAGCGGCGGCATTGAACGCGGATGTAGTCCAGGTTGCGGGGATCGGAGAGCGCCTTGGGCAGAACCATGTGCATGGTGATCCAGAGCCCCCTGCGATTCGCAATTTCCCACGCCCATTCCGGAAGGAACTCCTCCTGCCCGCAGTTGAACGTGTCCTCGCGGTCGGCGAACAGGTGATAAACCTTGAAGCCGGAGAAGCCGTCCTCAACCAAGGTCCGCTCGACCTCCGCCGGATCGTCGTCCGGCCCGATCAACATCAATCCCGCGCAGCCCGGATGCGCCCGGACCTGATCGGCGACGAAGCGATTCTCCGCCTTGCGATCCACCGTCCGGGTCGGATAACCGAAATAGAGCCCCTCGGTGACGACGCGATCGCCCATCCATTGACGCATGCTTGCCTGCATGGCGTCGTGACCCACCGGTGTGTCCGCGTCCGGCTCGTCCACGATGTGACTGAGATGATACCAATGCGCGTGGGCGTCGAACGCGTCCGGCGGAACGAAGTCGCCGACCTTCGTCTCGAACAATTTCAGGTCGGACGGAGTGACGGACCAACGGGCCGGGTCCGCAAAGTCGCGCAGGCTCATGACGAAGGGAGGGTCGGTGAAACAGTTTCCGATCAGTCGATTCCGGTCGACTGCAGTTGTATCACCTGCCGGGCGCTCAAGGCGCGGTCGTAGATGCGCACATCCTTCATGCGGCCATTGAAATGATCGTGCTGACCGAAACCAATCTTCAACGGGCGCCCGGGCTCGAGATCAAAGGCGCTTCCGTCAAAAGAACCGCTTTCCGCGACCTGCGTTCCATCCACGTAAAGCCGCAACCGGCCCTTTTCGCGCACGGCGGCGAAATGACGCCAACCGGGCTTGAGTTGCTTGTCGTAGGTCACCGCCCTGCCCGCCTCCAGCGCATGGACGCGCCCCGAGGGCAGAACGCCGCAGTAGAGCTTTCCGTCAAACACGGCCATTGACCAGGCGCGCCGATAGCGAACGTCGGGGGTGTTGTCCAACCGGCCGGTGTCGGTCCAGTTGTCCTGTCCGTCGTAGCGATAGACATTCGCGAAGGGGAGCGTGCCGGCGTAGAATTTCCCATTGTAGACAGACACCGCCATCACCTCCTTTTCCTGGCCCAGACGTCCGGTGTTCGACCAGCTTGTTCCGCCGTCGTGGCGAAACACCGATCCGGTCGGCCAGGTTCCCACGTGCAGGGCGCCCTCATAGGTCATCATGGAATAGACCTGGCTCGTGTCCGGCACGGGGCCGAGGGCCTCCCAATCCTTGCCGCCGCGATAGCGAAAGAAGCCGCCGTCGTCGTAGCTCAATCCGAAGAGCCCGCCGTTGTGGACTCCGAGGTGGGTGATGCGGAGATCGGGGCAACCGCAGTCGGTCCACTTTCCGATGCCGTCGAAGCGATACATGCCGCGCGTTCGCGGGCGATCGCGCCAGGCTCCGGTCGTGCCCGTACCTGCGTAGAGCTTGCCATCGTAGACAGCCAGACCGCTGATGCTGCGCACGTCGGCGACCTTGCCGCAGTTGGTCCAATTCGTTCCGCCCTCGTAACGATAGACCGTGCCGCCGTGATTCTCGTTGGGCGAGACAGGCAGGGAGGAGCCGCCGCCGCTGTAGAGTTCGGAGCCGACGTAGAGATGCCCGTCATGGACCGCCATGGCCTTGATGCAGTTGGCCTTGTCCGGTCCGCCGCAATCGATCCACTTCTTCCCGCCGGCGTAGCGATAGACGCGTCCGCGGTCCTCGGCGCCCGGCTCCCAGGTCGAGCAGTAGAGGTCGCCGTCGAACACGACCAGGGAATTGACCAGTTGGTTGTTCCCCGGGCGTCCGCAATCGAGCCATTGGTCGCCGCCCTGCGCAGCGTCGATGCCGAAGAATACATTGCGGTAGTTGGATTGCGCGCAGGTGACGCCGGCGTAGTTCATCAGGCCCAGGTTGAATCCATTCCGCGTCTTGGGGTCATACCAACTCATCACGTCGCCCAGCGTGTCGGTGAGTTTCTCGGCGGTGTGAATCCAGGCGGAAATGGTGAACGGTCTGCCCCCGAGTTGCGGCGCCCTGGCGGCGGGGATTTCCAACCACGATTTGACGCCGCCAAATGCCGCGCCTTCGTCGGCGTCAAACGACACGTCGTGAACCATCGCGTGGCGGCCGGCTCCAGAGGAATCGGCGGCGTCGGACCGAAGCTTCCAATGGGCGATCAGTCCGTCAGCGGCGACGGAGCTTGAGGCAGCCGCGAAGGCGAACAGCGGGATGAGCAGGCGGGTGAGTTTCATGGTCGGCGGTTTCGTATCGGGGAGCGGCGGGGATCGTCTCAAGAGTTCAATAATGCCGTGGCAGCCGTCTCGATTGGAGCGTCCTGTGCGTTCACATTGTCAGGCAGTGATCAACAGGAATGCGGTTGTTCAGACAAACTTCGTCACCCCCGGGGTTGCCAGCGGTTGCTCGGGGATCTTCGAATCCCAGTCCAGGTTCGCCGGCAGCAGTTCGTCCTGCGAATTCAGCGCCTGCTCCCAGGTGATCTTCCTGCCGGTGTAGGCGGCCATCCGCCCCATCACCGCCATCAGCGTGGTCTTCGCCATGCGGGCGCCGTCGTTGATGGGACGCCCCTTGCGGATGGAGGAGAAGAGCGCGTCGTGCTCAACCTGGTACATGTTCTTCTTGGGACCGGTGTATCGCCAATTCGTCTCGCCGGTGATGACGGGGCGGCGATGCTGATTGCGGAAGATGCCTTTGGTTCCCACGACTTCGTCCCCGTTCTCATCGTAGCAACCGCTGATGGAGCGACTGGCAAGATAACCCCGGATGCCGTTCGCGTATTGGTAGGTCACGAAGGCGTTGTCGAAGGTGTTGCCCCAACGCGGATTGATCTGGCCGCCGATGGCGACCGCGTCGACCGGCATCTCATCGTTCATCCACCAGGACATCTTGTCCACGCTGTGCCCCCCGGAGAGGAGGATCGTCAGGTCGCCCGACAGCCAGAGATGATGATACCAGTCCCGGATCTGCCACTCGATGTCGCCCATGGCCGCCTTGCGCGGCCCCTTGTATTTCGGACCGAGATTGGGACGGAGGTAGGTCGCGTAAAGCGAACGGATCTCGCCGATGGCGCCATTGCGGATCTGCTCCTGCGCCGCCTGCAGCGCCGGGTCGTAACGCCAGCAGAATCCAGAAACGATCCCCAGCCCCTTTCGCGCGGCCTGTTCGGACGAAGCAATGACCGACCGGACGCCCGGGGCGTCGATCGCCGCGGTAATCTCCACGAAGCTGTGTTTCCCGGCGTCGACCGCGGCCTTGAGGTGCTGCGGGCGAAAGGCAGGCGGCGTGGCGAGAATGACGACATCCACATCCGATTCCACGACTCGCAGATGGGCGTCCAGACCGGCGAAGCGATGTCCGGCATCGACCTTCACGCGATCCGGGACCTTCTTCCGCAATTGCTCCAGGCTGGATTCGATCTGTTCTGGAAACGCGTCGCCCATGGCCGCGATGACGACGTTCTCATCGGCCATCAGGGCGTTGTAGGCGGCGCCCGTTCCGCGGCCGCCACAGCCGATCAATCCCACTTTCAAGGTCTGCGTGTTGGCCGGCTTGGCGAGAATTGCGGGCGCGGTCAGTCCGCCGACCAGCGCCGCGCCTCCGGACGACCGGAGGAACCGACGGCGGTTGATCTTGGATTCGGTGGGATCGTTCATTCGCTGTCGTCTTTCGCCGCCAATCGGATCTCTCGTTGAGACAACCCCACGGATGGCAGGGACGACATTCGGGAACATTCTTCCTGTGGTTTTCCTTCCTTCAGGAACGCCCGATACAGTTCCAACGGTTGCGTGAATTCCTCGTCCAGATCCGTCAAGGCGAGGCGCGCGCGGACGGTCCGCGTTTCACCGGGTTTCATGTTCTTCCCGACCAGTCCGAGATCGAAGGCGCTGTAGCTCGTCAGGCGTTTGGCGTCGTCGTCCGCGTGATACCGCACGCTGATGCCGAAGCAGTCGCGCGGTTCGGCCATCAGGACGGCGGCTGCGCGGTTGTCCGGATCGACCATGAAGGCCAGGCAATGCGCGTAGCGGCGCATGGGCGAGAAATCGATAATCCCGTCCCAACGTCCGTCCAGCGGGATCTGCGCGCCCCGGGAATCGCGCGGAAAGTAGGGCAGCGTGGTCGCGAAGGCGGGGTTGTATTCAGGCATGACCAGATCCGGCGGTTGCCTGCCGCGACGCTTCAGATGAAGATGCGCCCGCATCGACTTGTCAAAGTAGCTCGGCAGGAAAACCTCGTAATCCTTGTAGGCGGCCGTGGTTTCAACCGTGATCGTGAAATCGATGGCATCCGGCCGCAAAACCTCGTAACGCGCCGTCACCGTTCCCTGATGCTCCTTGGTCGGCGGCCAGATGATCTCGACCCAGTTTGCGCCCGATCGAGCGCTGCGCTCCATCTTGCGCGGCTCCCCCATGACTCCGGAGCCGGACATCAGTTTGTAGAGATTCAACGCCGAGTAACGGGAATCGATCAACTGCCGACCGGACTTCTTGTCGATCAATCGGGTGACGCCATGGTAGCGCCCCGGCACGGTGATCGTACCGGCCATGCGGCCGGTCTCGAAGGTGAACTCCGTGCGGTCGGCGTTGGGGGTCAGCGTGGCGGCGCCCGCGCTCACGATGATTGCGGGCACGGCGGCGACCGCCGCAAGCAGGATGACCAGACGCCGATGGACCATGAGAATGGGAATAGAGGACTATCCCGCGCGAGCCAAGCACGGATTGTTCGGGGCGAAGGCACCGGGTCCGGGTAGCGGGGGGGATTACTCTCCCCCCGCCCCCGCAGATCCGTACGAG
>JAYPGD010000063.1:8536-16868 GCA_038126655.1 Verrucomicrobiales bacterium | reverse complement strand
AGATTGCGGCAAGAAGAACCCGAAGGGTTCCAAGCCCAGGCAACCCGGGGTTGAGCGGAGCGACACCCCGGGTTCTCCGACCAATCGGAACCCGACCCCGAATGGGGTCGAAGCGGCGACTACTGACTCCGACTGAAGCCTCGTTGGCTGCCATCCCTTCGGAGTGCAAAAGATTTAGGCGCCGTATCCGGGGGGGCATCCGCTTCGCGGATTTACCCCCGGCTACCTTGGCTTTGAACCCTTCGGGTTCGTCCATACACGCATGTTAAAATCGCAAATAGTTCAAAACGCCTCATTTCAACACAGAGGCCACTGAGAACACAGAGGACCACAGAGTTACCCATTTCTTCTCTCTGTGGTTCTCCTTCCCTCTGTGAACTCTGTGTTTGGATCACCGCCACCCAATTCCCCATGACCACCAACCTCATCGCCACCCTCGCCCTCGCTGCGACGTTCACGGCCACCGCCGCCTCGTCGCGTCCAAACATCCTCTTCATCATGTCCGACGACCACACGGCCCAGGCCGTGGGCGCCTATGCCACGCTGTTGAAGGATCTCAACCCCACACCGACCATCCACTCGCTTGCGCGCGAAGGCATCACCTTTGACAACGCCTTCTGCGGCAACTCCATCTGCACGCCTTCCCGCGCCAGCATCATCACCGGCCAATACGCCCACAACAACTGCGTCACCGACCTCGGGGGGCGCATCAAACCGGAGAACCAGACCCTCCCCATCGCCATGCGCATGGCCGGCTACCAGACCGCGATGGTCGGCAAGTGGCACCTCAAGGAAGAACCGAACTTCGACTACTACAAGGTCCTTCCCGGCCAGGGCAAATACTTCAACACCGAGTTCCGCATCCAGGGCGACAAGCCCTGGCCGAAGAACACCGTGGTCCACAAGGGGCAGCATTCCTCCGACGCGATCACCGACTCGACGCTCGAGTGGTTCAAGACCAAGCGCGACCCCAACAAGCCTTTCTTCATCTGCCATCAATACAAGGCGCCGCACGACTACTTCGAGAATGCTCCGCGTTACCAGTCCTACCTCAAGGACGTGACCATTCCCGAACCCGATACGCTCTACGATGTCCCGGACACCTGGGGTTCCCTCGCCACCCGCGGCCACAATGACGAACTCACGCCGCACATCGGCACCTCGATTGGTTCCCGCAATCCACGCCGCTCCTACGCCGTCGATTTGTTCAAACGGTTCCCCGAAGAATTTCCCGCCGATTACGATCCCGCGAAGTTCTCCGAAGTCGAGACCACTCGCCTCGCCTACCAGGCCTACCTGAAGAAATACCTCCGCTGCGTGAAGGGCGTGGACGACAATCTCCAGCGACTCTTCGATTACCTCAAGGCCGAGGGGCTCTACGACAACACCGTAATCATCTACACCGGCGACCAGGGCTTCTGGCTGGGTGAAAAGGACTTCCAGGACAAGCGCTGGGCCTACGACGAATCACAGCGCATGCCGTTCATCGTGCGTTACCCCAAGTCCATACCCGCCGGCATTCGCAGCGACGCGATCATCGAGAACATCGACTACCCCGCCCTGATGCTCGACTTTGCGGGAGCCAAGATTCCCGCCGCCGCCAGGATGCAGGGCAGATCCTTTCGCAGCATCTGCGAGACCGGAAAGGAGCCGAAGAACTGGAAGAAGGCCGCCTACTACCGCTATTGGATGCACATGGCGCATCACGACAACCCCGGCGAGATGGCCATCCGCACCAAGACCCACAAGCTCATCTTCTTCTACGGCTGCAACTACAAGGGACAGAACCAGACCCCGCCCGCCTGGGAGCTTTACGACCTCCACAAGGACAAGGCCGAACTGAACAACGTCTACGACGATCCGAAATACGCCAAGGTCCGCGACCGGTTGAAGAAGCAGTTCGCCAAAATGCGCCAGCGCATCGGCGACGATGGATCACACCACCCCGCCTGCGAAAAGGTCATCCAGGAATTCTGGGACTACGACGAAGCCGACCGGCAGAAAGCCATCCAGATCTCAGCTGAATTCAAGCAGCGCCGGGAGGCGGAATTGAAAGCCCCGAAGAATCGCAAGGGGCGGAAGAAGTAATCCCCGCGTCACAGCGAATGTGAGTTCGCACAATTCGCCAGCAGTCACAAAGCGCCACTGAATGGGATGTCGATTCACCCATTCCCAATCAACATACCAGATGAAGCTTCTAGTCTATGATCTCTACCCATTGAAAGCAGACAATATGGAAGAGGCGACACGATTAACCGTGATGATCGTGCCAAATTGTGATCTTCCAGCTCCATTCGAAGGCAATTGACATTTCGACACCATCCCGCCGCAAATGTTGCCGATCCCGATAAATATGCTAATCCTAATACCGTGAACCCGGTCGCAGAATTGATCAGCGAAATCGACGAGCGCAAACTGCAGCGCGCCCGTGACACCTCCATCGAGGCGAAGCTTCTCGACGGCCCGCGCTTGTTTCGGCTTTCATGCGAAGCCATCAAGGCAGGCCTTCGCTTGGATCACCCCAATGCCACCGAAGCCGAGATTCACACACTCCTGATTGACCGGGTCTACGACCGGAAATCATGAACTATGGCGAGGAGGCCGTCGTCGCGCTGCTGGACGTTTTGAACGGAGCCGGCATTCCCTACATGATGGTCGGCTCGTTTTCCTCCAACGCCTACGGCGAACCCCGTTCCACCAAGGACGCTGATTTCGTGGTTCAACTCGACGCAAATTCCCGCAAAAACATATTGGAGAAACTGCCTTCAGATTTCGAGATCGATTGGCAGACCTCGTTCGAAACGATCACCGGGCACACTCGGCAGATTCTAAAGATCCCATCCATTCCTTTTGAAATCGAACTCTTCGACCTGAGCGATGAACGGTTCGATCAATCCCGATTCTCCCGACGCCTCAAGACCTCAATGCTGGGGCGCGACGTCTGGCTTCCGACCGCAGAGGATGTGGTTGTCCAGAAACTGCGCTGGGCAAGACTTGGAGAACGCCTCAAGGACATGCTTGACGCACAAGGCGTCATTCGTGTGCGGAGAGACAGACTCGACTGGAAGTACATCGAGAAATGGTGCAGTGAACTCGGTCTGACGCGCGAGCTTACACAGGCGCGGCATGCCTGACGCCCGCCCGCCAATCCGCAGTCCTCAATTCACAATATCCCGCTCGGGATCAAAATCGCGGCCGAAGGTGGCCTTGAATTCCTGCTTCCAGTAATCGGCGTAGGGCACGTCCTGTCGTTCGCGGAAGATCGGGGCTCCGAGGGTGTGGTGAATGTTGAAGGGCAACCGGTCTTCGGGCTCATCCATTTCCTCACAAAGGAAATTGAACTCCAGCGGCAGGCCGCCGATCTCCTCGTCCTTCAGCCAGGTGAAGCGATGCAGGAATTTCGGCGTCTCCTTCTCCACGATCTCCCGGGTCAACGCCTGGGTGGAAGGGTGATTGCAATTGTAAATCACGGTGGCGGACCAGTTCTTGCGCGGGTAGGTCGTCTGCGGCATGCCGCCCATCTTGGTCGCGCTCTTGGGGACGTAGTCATGCTTGCAGACCTGCACCGCGTATTGCGGATCGAATAGATCGAACATCTCCTTGATGTCGCGCGTGACCAGCATGTCGCAGTCGAAGAAAATGCCCACGCCGCTGCCCTGCATCAATGCCGGCACCATGAACCGTGTGATGCTGAACTGCGTGGAGCCGTTGGGGTCGATCGGCCGCGTGCACCAGTCGTAGGCCAGCAACTCGTCGCGCACGATGGGAATAATCTTCACATCCATCTCCGTCCGGCTGCGGATGGAGTGGGCGAACATCTTGGCTGCGGCGTCCTCCAAGGGATCATAGCCGACCCACACCACATGTTGGGCGTCCTTGGCGTCTTCGAGTCTGTCGAACAATTTCATGTTTTCGGTCCTGTTCCGTGGTCTTCGTCGTCACGCCGCCGGATCTGCGACGCGCCCGCAAGCCTGCCTGCGATCCCGTCGTCGAGTCAAACCCTCCCCGCTTCTTCTCGAAGCAAATCTTGCCGTCCCGTTGGCCTCAATGATTTGCCAATCGCTTCCCGATCGGTTACCAATCACGCAATCAGGGACCAGAACTGGCGCTCCTCCGCTCTTCAACCGCAGCACGGAACGCCCAATCGCGCGGCCAATAGATCCGCGCAGGAGACCAAAACAAGGATGACAGAGAAAGAAGCGCTCATTGCGCTCAACATGTTGGAAGGCGTGGGCCCGATCCGTGTCAGGCAACTCATCGAGGCTTTCGGCGACGCACAAAGCGTCCTCGCCGCAAGCGAGCCTCAACTCAGGCGCGTTCACAGTATCGGCGCGGAAGTCGCCCGGGGCATCGCCGGCTGGGAGAACGCCGTGGATCTCTCCGGAGAACTGAAACGCATCCAGGAGTATGGCTGCGAGGTCGTAACACCGAGCGATGCCGTCTATCCGCGGTGGCTGCGCGAGATCTACGATCCTCCGATCGTACTCTACGTGCGCGGCCAGTTGACGGAGAGAGACGCCAACAGCGTCGCATTGGTGGGCTCCCGCATGACCACACATTACGGGACGGAAACGGCGCGCAAGCTCGCCTACCAACTGGCGCTGGTCGGGGTCGCTGTCGTCAGCGGCGGGGCGCGAGGCATCGACACGGCCGCCCATCAGGGCGCCTTGAGCGCAAAGGGGCGCACCATCGCCGTGCTGGGCTCGGGCATCAATCTCGTCATACCGCCCGAGAACGCCGTGCTTTACGATCGCATCGCCGAATCGGGCGCCGTCATCACCCAGTTCCCCTTCAACCGCAAGGCCGACCGGCAAACCTTCCCGATCCGCAATCGCATTGTCGCCGGCATGACGATGGGCACGGTGGTGATCGAAGCGGCCCAGCGCAGCGGGTCTTTGATCACATCCAACTTTGCGGTCGAATATGGGCGGCAGGTCTATGCGGTCCCCGGCAGAATCGATTCGCCCCGGAGCAAGGGCTGTCACAATCTCATCAAGAACGGCGCCAAGCTCTGCGAGTGCGCGGAGGATATCCTCACGGAATTTGAATGGCTGTTTCCCGCCAGCCAGGCCCAGGGTTCCGCCCCGCCCGCCTGTCCGCCGGCCATGACATTGACCGAGAACGAAACCCAGGTGTTGGCGACACTCGGTGGAGAGGTAAGCGACATCGACTCCCTCATCCACGCAAGCGGACTGCCGTCACCGGCAGTTTCCGTGGCGCTGCTGGGATTGGAAATGAAGAAACTGGTCCGGCAACTGCCGGGAAAGATCTTTGTGAGGAGCGATCGGAGTTGACACTCCGTTCTCCGAAGTTACTCGACCGGAATCGCCAGCAACTCGGCCTCGGTCCAGGGGGTTTTTCCGCGACTCTCGGCGGCGGCCATGGCGTCGGCGATGTCATCGGGTGCCACCATCGGAGCGCTGTTGCCGATGTCCTTGCTCGCGCGGATGTAGGAAAGCAGGTCCGCCATCTGCTCGGCATTGAACTTGTTGTCCGTTCCGACCGACAACATCACGGCTGTGCCGGCCTCGTTGAACGGTTCACCGTTGACATGGATAGGTCCCTTCAGGCCGTTCATGGCGATACGGACAAGCCGGTCCGACTTTGCCGCCGTCACCCAATCCGATCCCGACAAAGGCGGGAACTGCCCGGAAACACCCGCGCCATTGGCTTGGTGACATGCGGCACAGTTGACATTGTAAAGCACGCGACCGCGCGCGATCGGGGGAGGATCCGTGACAGACAGGTTCTCGACAAAGGCCAACGACGGATAGGGACGATAGACCTGTTCATCGAAGCCGCCGGCGCGCTGGTCCAGAAACAGCATGCCAAACCAGAGCAGCACAATGAGGAGGCCCATCATCCACATCGGCACAGCCACATCGCTGACCGACGGCTCACGGTCTTCGGCCGGGTTCGGATCGTTGGTTTTCGGTTCGTCGCTCATTCTGTGATCATTGCGCGCCCGCAGGCTCAGCCACCGCCATGGTCGCCTGCGGCTTGGGCTGCTTGGGCATGGGCGTCTCAAAAAGTCTGGGGCCATTCCGCAGACTCAGAAGGTAGGCCACCAAATGGCGTCCCTTTTCAGTCGGAACGACCTGGTGTTCCTTCTCGCCGACTTTCACGGTGACGGCTCCCTCTTCCCCTGCCGCCTCCTCGAACAAATACCGGTACTCCGGCATCGCCGAACCGGATACAACCGACTCCGGAGCAAAGAGATGCTGATAATGCCAAGCGGGATCGGGCCGGCGGTTGCCGATGTTGGTCAAGTCGGGCCCGATGCGCTGGGAGCCCAACTGCACCGGATACTCATGGAGATAGTCCCGTGCGACGGAACGACGCGCGCCCCATCCCAGCTTGATGTCCCTGCCAGTCGGTTTGGGAATCAAAGCGGTCTCGACGTTGCCTCCGACTTCGTTCACTCGCTTCATGGCGTGATCGGCTGTCTGAAAATCGACATCGCGCATGAAGATGAAGCCGTTGGTGTTGCCAACGCCGTTGCTGACCACAGCGCGGCCGAGATCGGAATTCACGCGCAGGATCGCGTTGGCCACATCATCGGTGAAGATCCCAGCCTTGGTGAGCGCCACATCGAAGATGACTCCGCCCTGCCCGACCTGCTGGCTGTGACAGTAGACACAGCCCGCCGCACGGTAGACCTGCAATCCGGCGTGGGCGTCTCCGGAACGCGGGGCGGGATGAAAGGAACCCAGGTCTGCAGCGACGCCCGGATTCTGCGAGCCAATCTGCAACTGGGGCGACAGGATCATGCCGAACCAAGAAAGCGAGAGCGCGAAGAATGCGCCCAAGAATAGCAGCGGGCCTCTGTTCATGACGACGCCTCCGCGGTCTTGCCCTCGCCGCCGGCCACTCGCAGGAACGAGGGCACACAACAGGGGCAACATTTTCTCCAATAGATCAGTTTCAAATTGGCCAGAAACGCCGTCGCGCCAAGCAGCAGGGCCAGATGGCCCAGAATTCCGGCCCGCAGCATGTTTATCGGCAGGCCGGTGGTCGCGGCGAAATCACGTAGGGATTCGTTCCACTGTCCGCCCTGATAGATGCCGCCCAGCACCAGAGGAACGACCGTCAGCGCGATGCCCGCCACCGACGCCTTCCAGTGCAGCTCCTTCCAAGCGGCGGAGGGAAGCTCGTCGCCCATCAATTGTGGAACGATATGATAAATGGCGCCAAACAGCGTCATGCCGAGAAATCCGTAGAGCGCCAACTGCGCCAAGGCCGGGGTCAACAGGGTGAACTGCACGAAATTGTCCTGACTGAAAGGCGGCGCTTCGATCTGCCCTCCAAGCCCGGGAACCTCTGCTGCAGGCGATCCGTTGTAAAGTGGCGGGAAAACATGATTCACGAATTCAAGCGTCGGCCCCACCGCATTCAACAGTCCTCCAAACACGAACGCCAACGCGCCAAACAGGAAAAACTTGAGACTTCTGTCGCCCCAACCGGCCACGCATTTCTCCTGTCCCAAAGTGGAATGCACCGTCATGGCAATCGCGATGACCGGAACCAGCATCAAAACTGCGGCGACCGTGCTCATGCTCGGCATCCATGCCGGAACGGGCGCGTCAGCCGGGATGCCGCCGAACGGCGCCACGATCGCCGTCACCCAGAAGGCAAGGAGTAGATACGAACGGCTATAGAGGTCGCGGCCGCTGACCTTCGGGATGAAATAGAGCAGCGCGCCCACGCCGATAAAGCTGAAGAAGACCGCCGACAGATTGTTGGCATACCACCAGGCGACAACGGCCTGCATCGTTCCGCGCACCGGAGCGCCGATCAGCAGTGTGTTGGCGGTGGTGAAAATCCAGGGAAACCAGAACAAGGCCGAGACAATGAACCAGAGGGACGGATACAACTCCTCCCGATTCCGGCGGTGGTGAAAGGAGACCAACGCAAAACCCGCGATGCTGATATAGGCCGCCAGCAACATCAGGTTGACCTGCCCCGGCATTTCGAACCATTCAAAGCCGGTGCTCCCACCGCAAAGAATTCCCATGAGCCCCAAGGTGACGCCCAGGTTCCAGAAACCAGCTCCAACGGTCACAACGGTCGTTCCCGCCAACCTGGCCTGCCCGATGCGACAGATCAGCCAGGTCGCGACCGCAAGTCCCGCCTGAATGGCGAAACCGTAGATCAGGGCGTTCGTCGAGGCCGCATGCACACGGCCGTAGGTCAACCAGGAAACATCCGCCAGAAAGCCGGCCGAGTGAAACCGGATCGAGGCCAGACAGGCAAACGCGGCGGAAATGACCAACCACGCCGCCGCGCTGATGAACATCAACATCAACGGTCCGCGACAGGACTCGTTGATGCT
>JAYPGD010000063.1:6531-8526 GCA_038126655.1 Verrucomicrobiales bacterium | reverse complement strand
CGTTGACGCTCCTTAATCTGTTCTCTGTCAAAACGGAACTCATGAATTCACAAACGAAACCGCCTTATTCGAAGTCGCTGACCGCCTGAGCGGCAGGCGCCGCAGCTTCCGCGGCGGGAGCCTCCGGCGCGGGCGGAGCCTTGAAGGAAAGCGCTGCGCGCTGGATCAATTGTTCGCGGGCCTGCGCTGGATTGTGCCATTCCTGCTCGACCAACTCCATTGCGCGTTCGACCGGGATCTGGACAATGCCCTCTTCCTTGTTCACCCAGCCATAGGCGATCAGCCCCGCCTCGTCCGCCTCACTGACCGCCTTCAAGGCGTCTCGACGCGCTCCGGCGCGATCCTCGCCGAGCGGCCCGGGGCTGGTGCGGTCGTTCATGTACCAGACGAGCCAGGACATGATCAGGAAGCATCCCGCAATCGCGACGAAGTAGATGCAGGAACCGGTTTTGCTTGGATTATCGTGATCCATCTTACTTGGCTCCCTCCGCGGCCTCTCCGGACTGCTCGCTCAAGGGTTTGACATAGACGCCCAGGCACTCCGCCATGCGCGGGTCGCGCTGCGGATACGGGGGATGGGAATTGAAATTCTTCTGGAAGATCTTGACCAAACACCCGCCGATCGTGACCGCGCTGGCCAACTCGATGAGCGGGAACGAAACCGCGCCGACTTCGTTCACGACCGGAACGATGTTGAAATACATGTCAACGAAATGCATGAACCACGCCCAGCAACACCAGATTGTCATCCAGTTGAAATTCAACTTGCCGTCGATGCGCAGCAGCGCAAGGAAGGGGATGAAGAAGTGCCCGAAGATCAGGAGATAGCAGACGCCCTTCCAGGCGCCCGCCTCGCGCAGCGCATACCAGAAGGTCTCTTCAGGCACGTTGCCGTTCCAGATGATGAAGTATTGCGAGAAATGAATGTACGAATAGAAGACGGTGAACGCTAGGAACAGCGTCCCCAGGTAATAGTACTGATTGCCGGTGATGACGTCCTTGAGGACTCCCTGACGTTGCAGGAGCATGACAGTTATGTAAACGGTCGCAATGGTCGTCCAGACACTGGCGGCGAAGTAATAGACGCCATACATGGTCGAGAACCAGGCATGCTGCAGGCCCTTCATCCACATCAAGGCGGCCAGGGTCAACGAGAAGGCAAACAGGAAGATCCCGATGAATGAAAACTTCCGCAACTGGAAGGTGCAATCCGCAGCTCCGGTCTTGTCCTGCTCCAACGACAGGCTGCGCAGCTTGTTCGGAATAAACCACCAGATGATGAAGCAAAGAGCCGAACTGATGTAGAAACCCGGTATCGTGAACAATGGCAGCGGCGATTGTTTCGCGGCCAAGGCGTGATCAGGGGCGTCGACGATGTCCATCCAGGCGTAGAGGTCCGGCGCAAAGATCCCGATCGGAATCCAGAAGATCGCCATCCAAGGCAGAAGGCAGGCCAGGTGTTCGTTGATGCGGCGGATCGGCACGGACCAACTCGCGTCAAAGAGGTGATGCACCAACACCAGAAACAGCCCGCCGAGACCGATGCTCAGGCAGAACATGTAGCCCACGAGATAACGGGCCAGCCAGTCCTCAATGCTGTTGTTATACCAGGCAACGCCGGCCAAGAGCACGACGGCGGCCGCGTATACGGCCTTCGTTAGAATCCCCGGCCATTTGGACCAGTCGAGCGGCGACGGAATTTCGGGTGTCGGTTGTTCCATGTTCCCTCAGTCAAATTGTGCTCGTTGCGGCCCCGGCACGTCATCCATGACCGCCAAGCGACTGCGTTGGAGCGCGCGCATGTAGGCGACGACCGCCCAACGATCTTCAATATCCAGCGCGGAACCATATCCCGGCATGCGCATTGTTCCATCCGGCATTGGCTTCGCGCCGTGGGTGATCACGTGAAAGAAGTAACCGTCCGGCATTTTCACGAACGGCTCCATGTGGAGGTTGGCCACGCCGGCGATGCCGAGTTTTCCGACAACCCCCTGG
>JAYPGD010000063.1:2692-6521 GCA_038126655.1 Verrucomicrobiales bacterium | reverse complement strand
CGCAGTAGATATCGAACCGATTCTGTCCGCGCTTCAACAGCTTTGAACTGACGGTCATCGGGATGTTGTCGACGTAATTGGTCCTCCCGGCAACGTGGCCGGTGTTCACGGCGTCGTCCTCGAAGGGGAAGATCTCCCGCCCCGCCACCACGATCGGCTCGCCCCGTGCGATAGTCCCCTCGACCGGAAGTTGGGAGCTCACGCCATCGCTGAACTGCGCATTCCGTTCCTGAGGACGCAGCTTGGGCTGACGGTCCATGTCGGCGAAGATTTCGACTGGCGGCTTGCGCGACTTTTTGCCGCGGAGACCGGCAGAACCGACCACCGACACGCAAAGGATAATGAATGGAACCCAGAAAAACCTCATCAGTCCTCCACGATTTCGATGTGCGAACTGCCATTGCTTTCCAGCAGTTCGCGGGTTGCGGCCTCGGAGTATTTCGGGTCATCGACCTCGATCACGATGAAGAACCTGTCGTGCGTCACTTTCTTGAAGCGGTCGCTCTTGAACAAGGGGTTGTACCACTTGGGAAGCCGGTTCAGGAACAGCATTCCGAACAGGGCCCCGAAGGCGCCGAACAGGATGGTCAACTCGTAGGAGGGCGGAAAGGCTCCCCAAGGGCTGAACATGGGCTTGCCTCCGATCGGAATCGCGTAGTCCACGGCATTCAGGAACCAAATCATCACCATGCCGGTCGTGTAGCCGGTGACGCCGCCAACGAAGCTGAACCAACCGACCTTCGAATTCCCCATGCCCATGGCCGCGTCCATGCCGTGGACGGGATACGGCGTGTGCACGTCCCACTTGGAGTAACCGGCGTCACGGACCTTCTCCGCGGCGGACATGACGTGCGCGGGTTTTTCGAATTCCGCCAGCATCGCGAATGGACGGGTCTTGGCCATCAGTGATGCCCTCCTTCCTCCGCCCCGCCGAGCGGGTGATGCGGATCGGCCTGCGGAACCACGGCCTTGACTTCAGAAATCGCGATCATCGGCAAAAAGCGCAGGAACAGCAGGAACATGGTAAAGAACAAACCGAAGGTTCCCAGATAGGTCATGATATCGACCGGCGAGGGATTGAAGTAACCCCAGTTGGCCGGGATGAACTCGCGGGCCAACGTGGTGACCACGATCACGAAGCGTTCAAACCACATGCCGACATTCACCAAGATGGAAAGGAAGAACACCACCCACAGGTTGGTCCTCACCGACTTGAACCAGAAGAACTGCGGCACGACCACATTGCAGCCGATCATCGCCCAGTAGCCCCACCAGTAAGGTCCGAAGGCGCGGTTCCAGAAGGCGTATTTCTCATAGCTGCTGCCGCTGTACCAGGCGATGAACACCTCCATGAAGTAGGCGTAGCCCACGATGCAGCCGGTGGTCAGCGTCACCTTGCAGCAGAGTTCGATGTGCCGGACAGTGATGATGTCCTGCAACTTGCAGACCGTGCGCAGCGGAATCAGGAGCGTGAGCACCATGCCGAAACCGGAGAACACCGCGCCCGCGACGAAGTAGGGCGGGAAGATCGTCGTGTGCCAACCCGGCAACTGGGAAACCGCGAAGTCCAATGAAACGATCGAGTGCACGGACAACACCAGCGGCGTCGAAAGCCCGGCCAGGATCAAATAGGCCTTTTCATAATTGCGCCAGTGCCGGTTGGAGCCGCTCCATCCCAGGGAGAAGAGTCCGTAGGCGAACTTGCCGATGAATTTCTTGCAGCGGTCGCGCATCACCGCGAGGTCCGGTATCAGGCCCATGTACCAGAACAGCACGGAAACCGTGAAGTAGGTGGAGACCGCGAACACGTCCCACATCAGGGGCGACCGGAATTGCGGCCAGATATCGTTGGAGTTCGGAATCGGGAACAACCACCACCCATACCAGATGCGGCCGACGTGGATCAGCGGATAGACGCCGGCGCACATGACCGCAAAAATGGTCATGGCCTCCGAGGCCCGGTTGATTGAGGTCCTCCACTTTTGCCGAAGCAGGAACAAAATGGCGGAAATCAGCGTTCCCGCATGGCCGATGCCGATCCACCAGACAAAGTTGATGATGGCCCAGCCCCACATGACCGGATGTTGGTTGCCCCAGACGCCGACACCGACCGTCACGAGGTAGGCGACCATGGCGCCCAGCATCGACAACAACAACAAGGCGGGAATCATGCAGATTTTCCACCACAACGGGTTGGGACGCTCCATCACGTCACAGATCTGGTCGGAGATCTCGCCGAGGTCGCGGTTGTTGGAAACCAGCCTCTCGCGCTCCAGCTCCACCGGAGGCGCTTCAAGTTTGATGGCGGGCGCGTGATCAGACATCAGTGATGCCCTCCCTTCCCGGCCTGTTCGCCGTGTTCCTTGTCATGATCGTCGTCATGCCCGTGATCGCTGTCGTGGCCGTGGCTGTCGCCATGACCGTGCCCGTGATGGGCGAGATGATTTCCGTGATCCTTCCATTCCTTGAAGGTTTCCGGGGTTTCACGGTAGTCCGGCATGTCCGGATTCGGATTGCGGACCCGGCCGAGATAGGTCGTGCGGGGACGCGTCGCGAGATAATCAAGCACGTCGTAGTCGCGCGCCTGCGCCTTCAACTTGGAAACCTTGCTTTCCGGATCGTCAATGTTGCCGAAAGCGATCGCCTCAGCCGGGCAGGCCTGCTGACAGGCGGTCTTGATGGTTCCATCCGGAACTTCGACATCACCCGAGGGGCCCGCCTTGACCTTTTGCGCAATCTTGGCGCCTTCAATGCGCTGAATGCAGTAGGTGCACTTCTCCATCACGCCGCGCATGCGGACGCTGACACTGGGGTTGCGGGCCAGGGCGAGCAGATCCCACTGATCGTCGTCAACATTGCCCCGGGAGCGATCCTTAACCCAGCGGGTCAATTCCCATTCCCCGTCCTTTTGGTTCCAAGGATTCGCCGGGCTATTGTAGAGATCGTTCAACGGACGCCGGTTGTAATCGAAGTAGTTGAACCGGCGCACCTTGTAAGGGCAGTTGTTCGAGCAGTAACGCGTGCCGACGCAACGGTTGTAGATCATCAGGTTCAACCCCTCGTCGTCGTGGGTCGTGGCGTTGACCGGGCAGACGTTCTCGCAGGGAGCGGCCTCGCAATGCTGGCAGACCATGACCTGATGCGACATCTGCGGGTTGTTCACGTCGCCGGAGAAGTAGCGGTCCATCCGGAGCCAGCTCATCTCGCGCCCCTTGGTCACCTGATCCTTGCCGACGATCGGGACATTGTTCTCACTCTGACAGGCCAACGCGCAGGCGTTGCAGCCGAGACAGGTGTTCATGTCGATCGCCATGCCCCAGGAATGCGTGGCGTTCTTCCGCAACTCGTCGAGAGGATTCTCGTAGGCCAGGCCGTGATTCGGCAACTCCTCCATGCCGGGAGGATGCGGCATGTTCATCCCCTTCGCAAAATCGGCGTATTCGCTGTCCTTGTCGGCGAACTTGTCGAAATTCATTTCGCGGATCAGCGAGCGTCCGTCGATCGTCCCATGCTCCTGCGTGCTGGCCAACTGGTAGCGTTTGCCCGTGCGGGTCAACTTCACGCCGACGGCATGTTTCAGCGAATCGGATCCGCGCAGTTTATAGGCGTTGAAGCCGGCGCCGCCGCCGACGCGACCAGTCCCGCCGACGCGACCCGAGCCGCTTTCTTCAGTGACATGGTCACGCCCGTATCCCAAAGCCACTCCAAAGACATTGTCGGCCATGCCGGGCACGACCCACGCGGGCCGGAACGGGCTGCAACAGCACGGTCTTGCCGACGTTGCCCCGCGCCGTGTTCAACGCATGGGCGATCAAGTGCGCCGCCGCGG
>JAYPGD010000063.1:0-2682 GCA_038126655.1 Verrucomicrobiales bacterium | reverse complement strand
TCAACCACTTCAGGGTGAAATTCCCCTCGTTCGGCGTAGTTGTGTTCGCCATCGTGAAAATCGGCCACTTCGCCGTCCGATTCCTTGTAAAGCTTGTCATGAACCCCGTCCCGGTAGCCCTTCATGTTGTCCAACCCGAGCTTGTTGGCCGTGGCCGGACTCATGAGAACCGCATTGTCCCAGGTCAGTTTCGTGATCGGATCCGGGGTCTCCTGCAGCCAGCCGTTGTTATTGTAACGGCCGTCATCGACCTTGGAATCCGGGTAGAAGATCACCTCGTGGTCGTTGCCGCCGACAACGGGAAGCTTCCTTGCGGCCCGGACCCCGGAGGCAACACGATCGGCCATCAGGCGAACGCGCGTCAGGGCGGACGGGGCGCTGTCGGCCAGGAACCCGTCGTGTAGAAAACGTTTCCAGGCGTTTTCATTCTTACCGCCGATCACGCCCCTGAACGTCTCCCCCACCAGATCGTAGGGCGCGACGACCGCGTCCTTGGCAAGCCGGGCCAGAAGCTCGATCTGGGTCATGCCCGCAAACAACGGGGCCAACAAAGGCTGCACGGGCGTCAGGGCGCCATCCGCAGTGCGAACGTCGCCCCAGGATTCCAAATAGTGAGCGGCCGGAATGCTCCAGCCATTCTTGGGCGCGGATTCGTCTTCGTAGTAACCCAGTCGGATCACCTCCCCCGCATCTTCCATCGCGTTGACGAAATCCAGGTCCGCCGGCGCGTCATAGGCGGGATTGCCGCCCAGAATGACCAGTGATTCGACCTCGGCGCTCTTCAATGCGTTGACCAGATCGCCAATCGAACCGCCCACGCGGGCCGGAACGGGCTGCAACAGCACGGTCTTGCCGACGTTGCCCAGCGCCGTGTTCAACGCATGGGCGATCAAGTGCGCCGCCTCGGGCTGCCCCTGACCGGCCATGACCACGCATTTGCCAGCGTGACGCTTGAGATCATCGGCGCAAACGGAAATCCAGCCGGAATCGACGCCCGAAGCGCCGCCATGAGCCACCAGTGCGTCCTTGATGGCGGCCATCTCCGGCTTTTCAAAATGAGGATCAGAAAGAACCTTGGCGGCAATCTCGGCCGCACCCCGCTGCACCGCGCTGGCCGGCACACGCAGGCGATGATCCGCAGCCGCGCCGGTAAGCGTGAAGAGCGCCTCCACTGAATAAAGGCGGTTCATCCTGGGATGCTCCGGATCAATTCTCCGCCCCTTGGCAAACTTGCTCATCAGGAGCGTCGATTCCTCTTCGGAACCGATGAAATCGCAGTCCAAGGTCATGATGACCTCGGCTTCATCCAGCTTGTAGTAGGGCTTGACCGAATGGCCGAAGGCCACGGTCGCCGCGCGACGATGCACGTCGTGGTCGATCGCCTCGTATTCATACCACTTGGCTTCCGGGAGTTGCTTGAGCAACCGGTCGCGCAACCGGTCGCGGGTGGGCGATTCGGCGTGATCCGCCAGTATGTGAAGCCCCTTGCCCCGCTTCGAGGATGCCGCGTCGGCAACCTTCCTGATTGCCTCCAACGCATCCTCGCGTTCGATCTTCTTGCGATCTTTGCCGGAGCCTCTGGCAAAGCGGGTGGCACGGTCCGGATCGTAGAGATTCAGGATGGAAGCCTGGGCAAATGAGTTCGTCCCCCCGTTGCTGTCCGGGTGGCTGTCATTGCCTTCGACCTTGGTGGGCCGGCCGTCATCCTGCTTCACCAGCAGCGGGATCGCGCCCGTCCGGGTCGGCATCGCAGAGGCAAAGTGTTTCGCCTTGCCGTGGATGTAGTCCAACGGCTGGCGGGCAAAGGGAATGATTTTTTCCTCGGGCCGGCGGCAACCGCTCATGCCCAACCCGGCAAAGAGGAAGGAAGCTGACATCAGCTTCATGAAGTTCCGTCGCGTGACAGGATCCGTCACCGCTTCGGCTCCGGACGGAAACTCGTGGTCAACCCACTTGCGGAACTCCGGGGCGTCCGCGAGGTGATCGAGGCTTCGCCAGTATTTCGGACCCGTCGCGCGGGTGGTTTTGATGGACTCGCTCTTGTTCATCGATGACAGGCGGAGCAGTGATCGCTCGACTTGATCTTCCAATCCCGGACCGCATCCCTGCCGAACTCACGCTGATGTTGCTCGGCGACTTTCGGGTCCTCGTTCCACTTCCACTTCAGGTCGGTGACCTTGTCCACCGGGCGGAGGCGCGTCTCCGGATTCCGGTGACATTCCAGACAAAAGCCCATGCTGAAGGGCTTGGCGTGAGAAACCTCGTCCATCTGATC
This sequence comes from Verrucomicrobiales bacterium, assembly GCA_038126655.1. GTDB lineage: Bacteria > Verrucomicrobiota > Verrucomicrobiia > Limisphaerales > JAYPEY01 > JAYPEY01. Next base: position 407 of record JAYPGD010000063.1, on the reverse strand, counting down.
GACCCGCCCATGACACTCCACGCAACTGACGCCGCGGGTCACATGCACGGAGTGGTTGAAGTAGACGTAATCGGGAAGCTTGTGGATCTGCACCCACTCGATGGGCTTGTTCTGGTAATAGCTCTCCCGCACCAACGCCAGCTTCGGATCGTCCTTGAGGACCTGATTGTGGCAGTTCATGCAGGTCGAGGTCGCCGGAACATTGGAGAACCAGGTCTTCTCCACCTGCGTGTGGCAATAACGACAATCCAAACCGAGCTGTCCGGCATGAATGTCATGTGAAAAGGCAACCGGCTGCACCGGCTGATATCCAACACGGGTGTACTTGGGCGTGAAATAATAGCTCACCCCCACCGTCACCGCCGCGCCAAGGACGCCCAGACCGATGATGATCCGGAGCGGCAGCT
>JAYPGD010000062.1:9568-16876 GCA_038126655.1 Verrucomicrobiales bacterium | reverse complement strand
CTCGACCTCCTCGCGGATGATCTCGATCTGCCGGTTGGGCTGGGGCGGAGGCGGGTCGGGCTTCTTCTTGAGGTGGCGTTCGAGGGTGAAGAGGGAGTTGTTGATGATGGCGAGGGGATTCTTGATCTGATGGGCGACCTCGGCGGCGAGCCGGCCGGCGGTCTCCAACTGTTGTTGTCGCGCGGCAAACTCCTCCAGGTCCTCGTCGGCGCGCCGGCGGTGATCGAAGAGGACCTGCACCCCGAGGCAGCAGGCCGTCAGCAGCAGCATGAGGCAGATCCTTACCGCCAGCATCTCGACATTGACGGTGTCCTCGTCGAGCCGCCGGATGCCCTCCGCGATGATCATCCGGTTGTAGTAGCCGGAATAGACGAAGCAGCCGATCACGCTGAAGTTGGCGGCGAGTTGCAGGGTGACGACGGGGATGCTGACCCCGTTGCGGATGATCAATCCCAGGAAGATCCAGTAAAGCGTGTCGGTCAGCAGCCCGGTCTCCATGCTCCATGAATTCAGGAACATCGCATCGACAATGTTGTTCACCAACACCAGCCATTGGATGAACACGATGTTGAAGCGGCGCATGAAGATCAGGAAATACGCGGTGATCAGGTTGAAGGCCACGTAGATCCAGAAGACCCGGGTCACCCGGTCAATGGAGAAATGCTGTTCGGCGCGCTCGAACAGTTCGTCGTCCTCCACCAGCGCGGTCGGCTCCTTGATCAAGCGGTCGCCAAGTTCAAAGGCCGGTTGGGTGAAGGTCCCGGAGAAATAGATGAAGTTGAACAGCAGGAAGACCACGAAGAGCTTTACCGGGAGGAAGACATTTTCCTCCATGAAATCGATGCGGGAGGCCTGTGAGCGATGATCCTCGGCGGGCGCGACCAGGTCGCTGAGCCGGGAGGCCAGACGGCGGGGATTGAAGGCCTTCATGGTCGGGCGGATGGCGTCAGCCGGCGAGCAGTTCGACGCACTTGTCGGCGATCGCCTCCACGGGCATGAGTCGCCCTTTGCCCTCGTAGCCGCAGGAGAGCATGCCCTCGTTCGGACCGATGATTTCGGCGCCGCGGGAGCGAAGGGTTTCCACGTGCGCCCGGGTGGCGGGGTGATTCCACATCTTGCCGTTCATGGCGGGCGCGATCAGGAGCCTCGCTTCCGGGTTCAACGCCAGCGCGATGCAGGTCAGGGCGTCGTCGGCGAGACCGAGGGCGAGTTGGGCGATGGTGTTGGCGGTCGCCGGAGCGACGACCAGCAGGGCGGCCTCATCGGCCAGGCGGATGTGCGTGGGTTTCCAGTCCTCCTCCTCGTCGTAGAGGTCGGTCACCACCGGATTGCGGGTCAGGGTCTTGAACGGGAGCGGGGTGATGAAGCGTTGGGCGTCCGCGGTCATGACGACATTGACCTCGCATTCCCGTTTGGCGAGCAGGCTGGCCAGATCCGCCGCCTTGTGCGCGGCGATGGAGCCGGTGACGCCGAGAACGACTGTCGGGCGATCTGTGGATTCCGCTGACATGCTCGGGAAGCTTAGGGCGGGAACGCCGGGGAATCAACGCAAGCGTGGGCTGTCTCAATGGGCGGGTTTGCGGGGAGCAGCCGGGCGGGGCAGACGTTCGTAACCGGGAGACGCCGCGCGCATTGTCCCGGCATCGTCCTTCTCCACAATCAGGGCAAAGACGCCGGGGGTGGATTCAGCCAGTTCCAGTCCGCGGGTGGCTCCCATGACACTGATGGCGGTGGCGAGACTGTCGGTTGTCGTGGCGTTGCGGGCGACGACGGTGACGCCGATGCGTTTGCGCAGGCCGATTCCAGTCTTTGGATCGACGATGTGGGAGTAACGTTCGCCGTCGATGAGCGCATACTGTTCGGTGTCGCCGGAGGTGGAAACGGCGGCGTTCGCCAACAGCAGGGTGTCCGTTCGTTCGCCGGCGTTGGCGTCGATGGAGGCGATGTCCACAATCCAGCCCCGTTCACCGGGCGGGGGATCCCCGACCCGGATGTCGCCTGAAGCGGCCACCAGGGCGCGGTTGATTCCGTGCTTCTCCAATTCCAGCAGGGCCTGGTCGGCGGCATAGCCTTTGGCGACGCCGCCAAGGTCGAGGAACATGTTGGTCGCCAGCAGCGTGACCGTTCCCTTGCGAGGATCGAGTTGCAGTTTCCCGTATCCGACGGAGGGTCGGACCTGCGCCAGTCGAGCGGGGTCGGGAAGCGTTCGCTGGCGCCGCGCGCGCCGCCAGTAGCGGATCAGGGGACCGATGGTGATGTCGAAGTCGGCGTCCGTTCGGCGGGAGAGTTCCAGCGAATGCCGCAGGATGCGCATCAGGTCGTTGCTGACCTTGATCGGCGCGCCGGCGGGATTGCGCACCAGTCGGCGCAATTCGCTCTGCTCGTCGTAGTCGGACATGATCCTGTTCAACTCCGCGACGCGGGCAAAGGCGGCCGCGGCGGCGCGATTGGCGGTTTCCTTGTCGGGCGCGTAGAGGGAGACGGTGAACAGGGTCCCCATGTGGGGTTGCGTGGCTTCATAGAGTTGAAGGTCCTGCTTCTCGTCGGGATGGAGACAGCCGGTCGTCAGTGCGGCCAAGGACGTCAGGATAATGGCCAGTTGCGTCGAGCGTGGTTTCCGTGGACTGTTCACGCGGGCATCATGACGCCCGGCGCGGCGCGCATGAAGAAGTTTTTGTTGGTTGGCGCGCAAACGGCGGGACGGACGGGAGGCGCTGCAAAAGCCCCAGGGAGTCGCGCGCACAATTGAAAACGAGTGGCCCGAGTTGCGCCGAAATGACGAAATGCCCAACCACCCAAATCCGGAAGAAGTCCGAACAGCCCGCCGCCAAGCGTGGTGGACCCGATCACGCGTTGGGTAATCGGGTTTCTTCATTGACGCGCATCGCTACCGTTCCAAGTCCTCCAGAGCCACAGGGTTGGGCGCTGCGGGCGGGTCGTGTTGCGCTTGAACCGTGCGGCGGCTTTGGCGCACGATTCGGGCATGTCGCAATTGAAGCGCGTTCACAGGAGGTTCTTGTTCACAGCGTTGGCGGGGCTGTCGATGGTCGCAACGTCTTTTGCCGGCGACGGGGACGGCCTTGAGACCGGCCGTTACCTCTATTGCGCCGTGCCCGGCGTTCGAAACTATCTCGAATGCGGGGGGCATGGCCTGATCGTTTACGACATCGACGCGGACTACAGATTCGTCAAACGCATCCCCATCGGGGGGCTGGATGACAAGGGGCGCCCCATCAACGTCAAGGGCGTCTGCGCCAACGCGGAGACGGATCGCATCTACATCTCCACACTGCGCACGATGATGTGCCTCGACCTGAGAACGGAGAAACTGCTGTGGGAGAAACCCTACGAAGGCGGTTGCGATCGGATGGCCATTGCGACGGATGGAACCCATATCTACCTGCCTTCGTTGGAAAAGCATCACTGGCATGTGGTGGATGCGAAGGACGGTTCGGTCATCAAACGAATCGACGTTCATGCGGGCGCGCACAACACGATTTATGGTTTGGGCGGAAAGCGCGCCTACCTGGCCGGATTGAAGTCGCCGTTTCTACGCGTGACGGATACGAAGACGCATACGATCGTGAAGGAGGTGGGGCCGTTTTCGCAGAGCATCCGCCCCTTCACGGTGAACCGGGCGGAGACGTTGTGTTATGTGAACGTCAACGAGTTGCTCGGTTTTGAGATCGGGGATCTGAAGTCCGGCAAGATGCTGCATCGAGTGGCGGTCCGGGATTTCAAGACGGGGCCCGTGAAGCGTCATGGCTGTCCGAGTCATGGCGTGGGATTGACGCCGGATGAGTCTGAAATCTGGGTGACCGACGCCTGGAATCGGCGCATGCACGTCTTCGACAACACGGTCATGCCGCCCCGGCAGATCACGAGCGTTTTCCTGCGCGATGAGCCCGGATGGATCACCTTTCGGTTGGATGGTAAGCACGCCTGGCCCTCGACCGGCGATGTCGTGGACGTGAGGGCCCGGAAGATTATCGGCGGGTTGACCGATGAACACGGGCGCAGCGTCATGGGCGAGAAGGTGGTGGAGATCGATTGGAAGGAGGGCGATGTCGTGCGGACTGGGGATCAGTTTGGCTTGGGGAGAAAAGCGGAATAGATCGTCTACGCCTCATGCGATCCATGGGACTCTTATACCGATGAAACGAAGACAGTTTCTGAAGAATGTTGGAGCGGTTGCGCTCGAGGCGCCGGCGCTCACGCAAGGGCAGGATTCTGCCGCCTTTGCCCAAACTGACAAGTTTGGCGGTTGCCCGGCCATCAAGTTCGACGCCACGGGGTTCTTTCGTCTGGAGAAGCGCGAGCGCTGGTGGTTTGTCACCCCGGAGGGGAACGCGTTTCTTTCGCTGGGCATGAACCACGTGCATCCCGGCTGGTTGAACCAGGCCTACAACGCCGAATATTGGCTCAAGGCTTTCGGGGCGGAGCGCGCCTTCGACACCCAATGGCGGGCGGGGCTGCGGGCCAAGGTGGCGGCGGACCTGGAGGCCTTTGGCTACAACACTCTCGGCGTCCACAACAGTCATTCCCAGATCCGGCCAAAGATTGAAACGGCCTGGATCAAGCCGCTCAGGTTCATCGATATGGCCCATTGGCGGGATCCGGATGAAATGGAGTTTCCGGATGTGTTCGCGGAGGACTTTGAGAAGCATTGCGACGAATTGGCGGCCAGGGAATGCGCGCCGGGGAAGAATGATCCCTGGCTGCTGGGCTACGCGATGACGGACTGCCCCATCTTTACGGAGATCGACGCCGCCGCGCGACCGACGCATGTCTACGGCTCTGCTCGAGACGCGACGCTCACCTGGCCGCGGAGGTATCGCAACCTGCCTGCGGCTTCCCCGGGCAAGCGCGCCTACGTCGACTTCATGCGCAACCACTACAGCAATTGGATCCTGCATTTCAACGAGGTCTATGAAACGAACTTCGAATCCTGGGATCATCTGTTGCGTTCGGTTTCCTGGCGGCCGGAGACCGATCTGACGAACGGCCGGGAACTCGCGGACAACCGCGCCTTCCTCGAAAAGGTGGTCGATCGTTACTATTCCGTGATGACCAAAGCGGTCAGGAAGCACGATCCGAATCACCTGATCTTCGGCGACAAGCTGAACGCCAACACCGACAGCGGCGACGCAATTGTGGGAATTACGTCGAAATACACGGACCTGGTGTTCTATCAGATGTATGGGCGTTGGCAGGAGCAGCGGCCGGTGTTGAATCGCTGGTCAAAGATCACCGACAAGCCCTTCGTCAATGGCGACGGAGCTTTTCACACGCCGCACGAAAACATGCCCAACCCGCACGGGCCGCATGCCGTAGACCAGGAACATCGCGCGGAATTGGCGAAGGATTTCTGCGAGCGGATGTTCGCGCGGAAGGACTTCGTGGGATGGCACGTCTGCGGTTGGGTGGAGACCTGGAAGACGATGCCGAAGAAGCAATCCAAGCAACACGGCGGCATTCAGGATCCGTTTGGAAGGAACTATGAGCCGTTGCGGGCGACGTTGAGCGGGTTTTCGAAGCGGATGTATCGTGTGGCCTCGAGAAGGTAAGACCTATGGCTGCTTGGCAGGAATGGGGCTGTCGAAGCGCGATTCACCGACCTGCAAATGCGCAGACATTTTGGAATGGCCGTGAGGCGAGGACATGGCCAGACTTCCCGCCTCTCAACTCAGACACACACTCGCCACTCAAGACCTTCCCAAACCATGCAATGCCACGAAATTGATTACGAACTGTTCGGCGACGACATCCAGATCGTCGAAGTGGAACTCGATCCGGGTGAAACCGTCATCGCCGAGGCGGGCGCCATGAACTACATGGAGGAGGGAATCGCCTTCGAAGCGAAGATGGGGGACGGCTCGGAGCCGGACAAAGGTTTCTTCGGGAAGATGCTCGATGTGGGCAAGCGCGCCCTGACCGGCGAGTCCCTGTTCATGACGCACTTCACCAATCGCGGCCACGGCAAGCAGCGGGTCGCCTTCTCGGCCCCGTATCCCGGCAAGATCATGCCGGTCGACCTGGCGCAGTGCGGCGGGGAACTGTTGTGTCAGAAGGACGCCTTCCTGTGCGCGGCGCTCGGCACCCAGGTGGGCATTGCCTTCCAGAAGAAGTTGGGCGCGGGATTCTTCGGAGGCGAGGGCTTCATCCTTCAGCGATTGCGCGGGGACGGGAAGGCCTTTGTGCATGCGGGCGGCACGTTGATCATGAAGGAACTGCAGGGGGAGACCCTGCGCGTGGACACCGGGTGTCTGGTGGCCTTCACCTCGGGGGTTGATTACGACATCGAACGCGCCGGGAATCTGAAGTCGATGTTCTTTGGCGGCGAAGGCGCCTTCCTGGCGACCCTGAGGGGACACGGAACGGTCATCCTCCAGAGCATGCCCTTCTCGCGCATGGCGGATCGTATTTTGTCGCACGCGCCCTCCGCCGGCGGGGCGCGAAAGGGGGAGGGGTCCGTGCTGGGCGGGCTGGGCGATCTGCTGGACGGGGATTGATGACGCCGACCTTTACTCTTATCTGAGAAGGTCGCGGGACGTCAGCCATGCCGTCATCCGATCCGGCCAGTTGGTGATGGGCTGCCCCGTTTTTCGCAGGCCATATCCGTGGCCGCCGCTCGCGTAGATGTGGAGTTCGGCGGGAACGTTCCTTTTCTTCAATTCGGCGTAAAGCAGCGCGCTGTTGAGCGATGACACGCGGTCGTCGTGCGCATGGACGAAGAAGAAGGGGGGCTCGTTTCCGGTGACCTTGACGTAGTCCGCCAGGGTTGTTTCTCCGCGTGGGACGAGCGCGCCGGGGTAGATCAGCCCCACGAAATCGGGACGGAAGGAGATCTTGTCGATGTCATCGATCGCGGGGTATTGGCGCTTTTCCAGCAGGGCGCAGAGCGCGGCCGTGGCGCCGCCGGCTGAGAATCCCATGATGCCGATGCGATCCGGCCGGACGCCGAGTTCCTTGGCCCGGCCGCGCACAAGGCTGACGGCGCGTTGCGCATCCTGCACGGCCTCGATCCAGCGGTTGACCGTTGGATTGCGCGCGGGCACGCGATATTTCAGCAGGATGGCCGTGACGCCGATGGAGTTGAGCCATTCGCAGACTTCCGTGCCCTCGAGGTCGTAGGCCAGGATGTGAAATCCTCCGCCGGGCGCGACGATCATCGCAGCGCCGACGCTCTTTTCCGCCGGCGGTTGATGGACCGTGATTTGCGGAATGGAGACATTGCCCAGCCGGATGACGCGGCGACCGGCGACGAGGTTTCCGTCCGGCTTGGTGGTGTCGCCCTCGGGTGGAAGG
>JAYPGD010000062.1:0-9558 GCA_038126655.1 Verrucomicrobiales bacterium | reverse complement strand
CTCCGGGCGGGGTTCCTGGCCAGAGATCGATGACGGTCGGGGAACCGGCGCCAAGGACGGTTGTCTGCAGTGAGATAAGAAACGTGAGGAAGATGGCGTGTTTCATTCTATTTGCCGAATGGGAAGGGGGCGACTGCGGCCAGCGCTAGGGTCACGAAGAGTCCGACGAAGCCCATGATGGTCAGCAGCACGGTCACGGTGCGGAGGGTCTCCTTTTCGGTCATGCCGGACATGCGGCTGATGACCCAGAATCCGCTGTCGTTCATCCAGGCGAAGGGCTTGGAGCCGCAGCCGATCGCGAGCGCCAGGTAGAGCGGATCAAAACCGAGTTCCGCCGTTCCGAATCCGGACAGGATCCCGACCGCGGTGATCATGGCCACGGTGGCCGAGCCCTGGGCGGCGCGGACAATCGCGGTGGCGAAGAAGGCGATGACCAGCACCCAGAGCGTCCCGGAGGCGGGCGCCAACTCGGCGACGCGAGCGGCGATGCCGGATTGTTGCAGGATGCCGCCGAAGCCGCCGCCCGCCGAGGTGATCAGGATGATCAGCCCGCCGCTGGCGAGCGCGCCCTGCATGGACTCGGCGAGGTCCTTGAGGCTGGTTCGTTTGATCCAGGCGACCGTGGCCATGGCGATGGCCGCCGAGGCGATCAATGCGACGTTCTTGTCGCCGAAGAAACCGAACCAGGGACGCAGAAAATCAAGGGACTTGTTGCCTTCCAACCATGGCGATTTGAGAAAAGTTCCGCCGGCGATGAGAACGACCGGCAGGACAATCGGAGCCAGCGACAGCCACAGCGACGGCAGCTTGCTTTCGTCGATCTGGGAGGCCTGCTCGAGGTCCGCCAGAGGCGCCTCGGCGGAGTCACGCAGGGGGATGGGCCAGCGGTTGTTCGCCCATTTGACATACTGGTAGCCGACGAAGCTCGTGCAGCAGCCGACGACAATACCGCCGAGGATCATCTTGCCGACATCGACGCCGAGTTCGCCCGCCACGAAGAGCGGTCCGGGCGTGGGCGGCACGAGCGAATGCGCCATGGTGCCGCCCGCGAGGATGGCCAGGACGTAGACCCCGTATTTCCTGGCGTTGCGCAACGCGGCCGACTTGCCGAGCGGAATCATCAGGTAGAAGACGGTGTCGAAGAAGACCGGAATCGCGAGGAGGAAGGAGCTGCCGAGAAAGGCGAAGGGCGCGCGTTCCACGCCGACCAGCCGCAGCGAGGATCGCACGATCTTGTCGGCGGCGCCGCTGTCGAGCATGCACTTGCCGATGACGGCGGCCATGGCGATGAGAATGCCGATCTTGGCGGCGGTCGTTCCAAAGCTTTCGGCGATGCGCTTGCCGATGGATTTCTTGGGGAAATCCGCGGCCTCCTTCTGGGTGAATTTCTGCTCTTCGACCTGCTTGGCCGCGTATTGCTCCAGGGCGGAGGTCGGGGTGAGCAGCGCGACGGCGAGGGCCCCGAGAAGGAGGGCCAGAAAGGCGTGGAGTCTCAACGCGAGTATGCCGCCGAGGACGACGACCATGCCAATGAGGAGTATGAGCAACGGATCCATGAGCGACGGGGGACCCGGTGTTTGTAGCTGTGCGGAGGCAGTTGATCAACCTGGATGTGAATCCGGCGATTCGGGCGCCGCGCTGATGCGCGGTCCGGGCGGCGGCGTCCGACGAACCTCGATTTTGAGCGGCAGGGCAGGCATTGCCCTCGTCGTCCTATTGCCGGGCCTTTGCGCTCTTCTCGCCCGGTTGGTATTCCTCCGCGGCTTCGAACCTTGGAGCGTAGTAGGGGTTTTGCTGCAACTGCGCCAGGTCGGTCGCAGGCATTCGATGCAGCTGAAATTCCCGCAGGGAGTAATGGTCGGCCGCAACGCCAGCGTGGAGGCGTCGGCGGCTTGGATCTCGAAGCGATGCCAGTTGTGGCCGAAGTTCAGATCCAGAGTGAGGCCGCGTTCGTCGTTCGTGATCCGCCATTTTCCATGATCGAAGGGCTGGATGTTTGTGCCGTTACTCACCTTGATTCCGGTCTTGAAGACGTCAACAAACTGGTCGGAATACAGGCCGCGCGCAAAGACATGAGCCGATCCATCCTCATCCAATCGAAAGAGGGCATGTTCCCCGGCGAAGTGGCCTTCCCATTCCCGCAGGCCGTTTGGTTTGACCCAATAGCCGAGCGCTTCAGTCTCGGATGTCCCGGTGGCGAACCGCGGCGAGGTGGGGTAATACGCAAAGCCGATGATCGTGACGACTGCTACGATCACGGCGAGTTTCTTCATGCTGGGACGATTTGGCTTCATTGTGTGCCTTGTCTTGTTCTGGGGGAGCCGACGCAGGTAGATATGGGGCTCCCTAGTTCCCTCTTTCGCTGGTGAACGTAATACAATGCGGCGCCCAGGTCAATTCGGCAGGGCTGACGCATGAGATCAAATCAGCGGACAAACCACCTTCCTTCGGATGCCGAAATCTTGATCGCTGCTTTCATCTCGGGTGAAACCGATTGGGGCAAGGATGCTGACAACGTCTCGAGACGACAGTCGCCAGATTTCAGGCGCTTGGCGCGAGTTTGCACGCTGATCCGTCGGTCACGGCATTTGTGACGGATGTGTCACTTCGCATTCAGCGAGCGCAGATACGCCATCAGGTCGCGAACCTCTTCATCGGTCAGCAGCGCGGTCAGTCCCTCGGGCATGAGGGAAAGTTCCTGGGGGCGGATGCCGGAAATCTTGTTTCTGACGATGCGATGGAGTTTCTCCTTGGTCGCGAGCGCGACGGAGTCGGCGGTCTGCTCGGTGATGAATCCGGTGAGGGATTCGCCGTCCTTGAGTTCCACTTCCATGGCCTTGAAGCGTTCGACGACCACGCGGGAGGGGTAGGCGATGGCTTCGGCGAGTTCGCGCGGTTTGAGGCGCTGGGTGACGCCTGCAAGGTCGGGGCCGAAGAGGAGGGAGGGTTTGTCGCCGCCGCCGTGACAGTCCGCGCATTGGGCCTTGATGTAGACCGCGCGGCCGCGATCGGCCGAACCGCCGGCGATCCTGTCGCTGAGGAGATAGTCAAACAACTCTTCATTGGATCGTGGTTTCGCGCCTCGGGACTCCGGGGTGAAGGGGCGGCCGAACTTGTCGTTGAACCACTCCATCCAATGCGCGATGACGTCGCGGCGTTGTTCGTTGTTCGGGCGGCGTGGACGTTTCTCCGACCACGGGCTCTTGACCTTGCTGAGTCCGCGAAGCGCCTGATCGGCGGGCGGGACGAGCGACGGGTGACGGTGCATGAGATTGAGCAGCGTCGCCGCGAGCGATTCGCTGAGTCGGGCATCGGAACGACCGAGGCCAATGGCGCAGGCGCCGGCGATGTCGGGATCCTCATGCGCGAGTCCCGCCAGGAGGTGGGGTGTGTTGGCCTGGCTCGGCGCTTGATTGGCCAGAGCCAGCAGGAGGGATCCGGTCCGTGGGCGGTTGGCCGGCTTGCTGAGTTCTGAGCGGAGAAATGTGGCCACCCGGTCTTGGCGGACGTTTCGCAGGGAGCGCAGGATGGCATGCGAAACGTCCGGATTGGTTTGAGACTTGTAGAGCGCGATCGAGCGGTCGCCTCCGTCTTCCTGGTCGCCGATCCATTCGAGGAGGAGTGAACCCAGTCGGCCCGAAAGATCGATCTCCTGAAGTCGGTCGGTCAGGGCGGCCCCGCGAGGTTCGACGAACTTCGACAGGACGGTGGCCCAGAAATCGGGGAACTGCCTGCCCTTGCCGTCGAGTTCTGCAAACCACCCGCGCTGTGATTGGATCAGCCAGGCGATCATGCGCTTTGAGGATCCGTCGTCCAGTTCGCCGGCCAGACGGGACAAGGCCTGGGCGAGGTGGAATTGCGTGACGCCGTCCTTTTCCTGCTCCAATGCGTCCAGGAGTTTGGCCGCTGCGTCGGCGACGCCGTATTCGCCCAGCAGGCGGGCCTGCTCCCAGCGGATGTTTGTGTCGGAGTCGGGGAAGCGGTTGTTCAACCGCGCGGCGATTCGGACGCGGAGCTTGTCGTTCTTGGAGAGCGCTTCGCGATGAATGCCCAGCACGCGGAGGAGGTCGAGCCGGTCCTCGGAGGTCATGCCCGGATTGCCCAATAGGTCGGAGACGGCCTTGTCCAGGATCTCGCTGGGAGGTGATTCGCGACGAATGCTGTAGGCGACGAGTCCCCGCATGATGGTCTGTGGATCTCGGGAGGCGATTGCTGTGTCGATCCATTGGGAGGGCTTGCGGTGAGCCAAGGCCGACATGGCCACGTAGCGGACCGTTCGATTGGAGTCACTGAGGCGTTCGATGAGCGCCTTGTTGGCTGCCGGCGATTCCACCCGGGTGAACGCCTCGGCGGCGCGACGTCGGACAAAGGCGTCAGTGTCGGCGAGCAGCTTCTGCAGTTTGGCGGTTTCACTGCTTCGGCCGCGGATGCCGATCAGCCAGGCGGCCTGGCCGCGAGCTTCGGGTTCCTTGGCGTCGGCGAGTTGGGTGATGAAGTCGGCGGGAAGGTCGGCGAATCGCGAAGCAAGCAGGCGGATGGCGCGCATGCGCTTGCGGGTCGTGGCGTTTTCGTTGAGCGCTGCCTGCCGCAGTTGCTCCATCAATGCGCCGGCGGTCTGGGAATGGATGTTCTCGATCGTGGTGCGGCTCCATTCCGCGCCGGGTTGCGGCCAGAGCATGACGGCCTCAAGCGGGCCCAGTCGCTGCAGGTTGGGGACGAAGGGCGACAGACTGTTGAAATCAAACACCGGCGGTCCGGCTCCGCGTTTCTCAGGGTCGTAGAGAATCCGCCAAACGCCCTGGTTGTGGTCCGTGATGAAGAGGCTGCCGTCGGGCGCGACATCGACATCGACCAGGGCGAAGTTGATCGCCTGGCCCTTGGAATCGCGCGCGCCGGGCTTGGGCCGCGCTAGGACCTCCATCTTCGCGTCCCAGGCGGCGCCGTTGCGGGTGAGGTGGAAGGAGACCAGTCGGCCGGCGCTGTCGTATCCGCCGGAGGTTGCGGATTTCCAGCGGTAGTCGCAGACGATGAAGGAATCCGCGTATTTCGCGGGGAAATGAAAGTGCTCATAGAAGACGCCCCAGGTTGGCGATCCGCGACCAATCACCGAGACGGGCGGGACGTTGTCGATGTAGTAGGGGGGGTAGGCGCTGACGCCCTGCCAGCCTTGGTCGGCGCCGGTGATCCAGTGGTTCAGGCGAACCGGGCGGTAGAACGGCAGGTCGACGTGCCATTCCATGTCGCTGTCCCAGCTGAACAATTCGCCGAGATAATTCATCCCGAGCGATGGAGGGTTGCGCCCGCCAGCGGAAACGCATTCCCAGTGTTGGCCGTTGGGATCGATGCGGAAGACGCTGGCTTTGCGCTCGAAGAGAACCGGGGAGTTGTCCTCGGTGATGTGTTTGCGGTCGCCGATGCCTCCGCCGTCGCCGGTGTTGAAGTAGACATGGCCGTCGAGGCCCCGCAGCAGCGTGTGAGACGCGTGGTCGCCGCCGGTGCTGAAGGGCTCGCCGATGCGGCCGCGGTGCAGAAGTTTCCCGCCGCTGAGCATGCCGGTGAAGAGTTGCACGCCGTCGCCGCCGGTGGCGTAGAGCTTGTCGTCGTAGACCAGCAATCCCTGAGGCCCGCGCGGACCGAGGCCTTCCGCGATGACGTCGAATTCGTCGTAGACGCCGTCGTTGTCGTTGTCGGTCAGTCGGCGAACAGCGGTCCCATCGCCGACCAGGAGGCGGCCCTGACCGTCGAAGGTCAGGTCATAACTGCCGCCGCTGAGTTCGGCTGAGGCGGCCCGGTAAATGCGGAAGCCGGGCGGGAGTTCAAACTGATCGTCGAGAAAGACGGGGGCCGCGGACGCGGGGGCGGCAATCAACGCTGCGCAAAGGACGTATCGAAACAGGGATCGCTTGGGCGCATTGAAGTGCGAGGCTACGGTGTTGGCAAGGAGATGGAGTGGTGGAGTGGCTGGAGGATCATGAAACCTGATTCACGTTTTGACATTTGGTGGGCGGCTGCGGAGATTCTTCGCTTCGCATGGCCGACGATTCATCACATCCCGAAACGACTGCGCCCGGTTCCGACGAGAGGCAGGTCTGCGACCTGTGCGGCTGCGAGTCATACCAGGTTTTCGCAAGCAAGGGGCGGGGCGGGGTCCCGATTCAGACGGTTATCTGTGACCAGTGCGGGCTGGTCTACACCAATCCACGGATGACGGCCGAGGAGAACGCGCGTTGGTACAAGACGAATTACTGGGGCGACTACAAGAGTCAGCAGGCCCCGGACGAGAAGTTTTTCCAGCGGCGCCTGCCGAAGATTCGTGAGATCTTTGAACAGATACGAGGGCGCTTGCCGGAGGACGCGAAGGTCTTGGAGATCGGTTGCGGTGTCGGGGCCTTGCTGTCGCGGATCCATGCGGAAGTCGGCGAATCCGGATCGGTGACCGGCATCGAGCCGCATGCAGGACACGCCAAGTTTGCGAAGGAGACGAAAGGCTTGGATGTGCGCAACGGCCTGTTGGAGGACATCCTGCCGGACCTGGAGAAGGGGAGCTTCGACCTGGTGGTGATGAACCACGTGCTGGAACACACGATCAGTCCGACGGAGACGCTTGAGGCCATCAAGGGATTATTGAAGCCCGGCGGCATCTATGTCGCTGAAGTGCCGAACGTGGAGGCTCCGGGTTCGCGCCAGTCTCATTTCTTTCATCCCGCGCATCACTACAATTTCTCGCCGGCGACGCTGAAGCGATTGGCGCTGAAAACAGGGTTCGAGGTCTTGGAACTGGGCGCGTTGGACGGTGACTTGCCGGGCACGAGACTGAACGGGACTTTTCGGAAGCCAAAAGCCGGCGAAGAGCCGAAACGTGAAGGCACCTTGCCGGGCGACGACGCCTCGGCTCGGGCGGAAGCGTTGCGCGCGTACGGACGCTGGTATTGGCTGACGCTTGCCAGCCTGCGCAAGAAGGTCACCCACTGGCAGCGCCAGCGGGACGGGTGAATGCGGCATGCTGCGGGGCGGCAGTCCCTGAATTGGGATCACTGGAGCAGCGGGTTGAAATGGGACGCCTTCGGCGAAGGGTCCTTACTAGGAATCTGGAATACACGCGCAGCGCTGACTTACTTCCCAATCTGGATCTGAACCTCCACCTTGCCGGCGTAGGCGAAGGGGACTTGGTATTCGCCGACTGCGCCGCCGGTGTCGGAGCCGACTTGGAGTCCGTCGACGGGCATGGAAGACATCGCGCCGGGCGTCTTGCCATCGGCGATGGGTTTGCCGTCCAGGCTGAGTTTGACGGAGCCATTCTTGGCGAGGGAGCCCTCCAACTTGAAGGGTTGACCGGGTAGTTTGGCCTCGGAGGCGATGACCGTCAGTTTGCCATTGTGGCGCGTGGCGAGGTGGAGCTTGCCGCCTTTGATGTAAACGGCCCAGCCGTGGGCTGTGCCGCCTTGCGCGAGGAGGACGCCGTCGCCCGCCGGCGTCACTGCAGCGGAGAAACTGAAGGCCTTCTTGGCCACGTTCGGAGCCTTTTCTTGCGGAATATTCGCCCCGTGCTTGAGATTGAACTTCTTCTTCCTGCTGAAAGCCTGCTTGTTCTTGTTGTTGTTCCGGTAGGGGATGAGGGGAAGGACGTTGGCGCGTTTGGCGTAGGCTTCCCAGAGGGTCTGCAATTGCGCGGCCTTGTCGGGGCGGATCTTGGCGAGGTCCGCCTGTTCGGAGCGGTCGGATTCGATGTTGTAGAGTTCCCAGGGGCCGTTGGTGCCCTTGGCGACGAGTTTCCATTTGCCCTGACGGACCGCGCGGTTGCCCTCGTGCTCCCAATAGATCGCCTCGCGATCGATCGCCTTTCCGTTGAACGCTCCGGTCAGGCTCTTGCCTTCCATGGGCTTGATCTGGTGACCGGCATGCCACCCGGGGTATTCGGCCCCGGCCACATCGACACAGGTGGCCATGAGATCGACGAGGTGGCCGGGTTGATGTTCGAGCGCGTTCTTCCGCTGGATGCCCTTGGGCCAGTGAGCAATGAGCGGTGTGGAGATGCCGCCTTCGTGGACCCAGTGTTTGTATTCGCGGAAGGGAGTGTTCGAGACATTGGCCCAGGCTTCGCCATAGGCGATGTAGGTTCCGTCCGGCCCGGGCATCGCGCCTTGGCCGGTGATGGTCGGGAATCCGTCGCGAGTCTGCTTCGGGATCATGTCGAACTGCAGTTCGTTCTTTGCCATGGGCGGGAACGGAGCCTTGTCGGGACGCGCGGTCCACTCGTTGTGCGGTGTGCGACCGAGCCCTTCGGCGCAGCCGCCGTTGTCTTGGAAAAACAGGATCAAGGTGTTGTCGAATTGCCCGTTCTGCTTGAGTGCGCCGACGATGCGGCCGACGCCCTGGTCCATGTTGTCGATCATGGCGGCATAAACCTCCATACAGGCGGCTTCCCATTCCTTGTTCTGGACCTTCCACCACTCACCAACGCCGGCGGGCAGCGGCTGGTTGGGATCGATAACGCCAAGCTCCTTCATCTTCGCGTGGCGCGCCTTGCGGATGGCTTCGTAGCCGGCGTCGTACTTGCCGCGGTATTTCTGGATGTCCTTTTCCAGGGCATGCATGGGCCAGTGGGCGGCCGTGTAAGAGACATACATGAAGAATGGCTTGTCAGCGCTCTGCTGCTTGTGCTCGTTGATGAACCTGACGGCGTGGTCGCTGATGGCGTCGGTGTAGTAGTATTCCTCGGGCCGATACTCGGGATCGGCGGCGGGTGAGATCTGGGTGTTGTCGCGGGTGAGGGAGTTGGGATCGTAGAAGCTGCCGGCTCCGTGAATCGTGCCGTAGAAGCGATCGAACCCGCGTTGCAGGGGCCAGTTGTGTTTGGGGCCCTCGGGAGCGACGTGACGGGTGACGTGCCATTTGCCCGAGATATAGGCTGAGTAGCCGGCGGGTTTCAGCGCTTCGGCAATGGTGACGCTGTTGCGGTTGAGGTTGCCGCGGTAGCCGTCGTGGCCGTTGTCCGTCATCATCCAGCCGATGCCCGCCTGATGGGGGTAGAGACCGCTCAGGAGACTGGCTCGGGTGGGGCAGCAGCGCGCGGTGTTGTAGAACTGGGTGAAGCGCACGCCGTTCTTCGCGAGACCATCCAGGTTGGGCGTGTCGATCTCGCTGCCGTAGCAGCCGATATCCGAGTAGCCCATGTCGTCGGACATGATCAGGATGATGTTGGGGCGACTTGGGGCGCCGGAGGCGCTGAAGATAGCGGATCCGCAAAAGGCTAGGATGACGGAGAAAAGCGGGACGGTCAGGCGGCGTTTCATGGGTGGCAGAGTATTGGACTCCCGGTCCCGTTCGCGCAAGGCTAGGTTGCTCGTCGTGGAATGTGTGGCGGTGGTAGCCTGCCTTACTTTGACTGTGTCGTTCGTTGCAAGCGGTAGAAGCGCACGCCCGGGCGTCTGGGGATGGTCGCGTGAATCCTTCCGTTCATCTGAGTGAGCGGGCTCTCATCGCTTTGCCAGGAGGCGGTCGGTCCGAGCGTTGACGACCATTGCAGGACATGACCCACCGCATTGTCTGGAGCCCAGC
>JAYPGD010000061.1:7323-17073 GCA_038126655.1 Verrucomicrobiales bacterium | reverse complement strand
GCTAGTACAGCAGCGACGATGAGGGCGACCCAGAACAGCAACATGAACAACGATCCGAAGATCATGTGACCCCACCCCCATTCGAACATGTGCCCGTCATCGGGACCGCCGCCGATCCGTTGGGCGAGCGCACTACCTGGCAACGCCGTTACGACCACAACAATCATCCAATAAATGTGACGCATTCTTCATACCTCCAGTTGGCGCTATTCGCGCTCTTCCTCATCGTCCGTAGACCTCAGCATCATTTGTTGATGGCGTAGCATCTGATTCATCATCTGCTGCATCATCTGCATACGCTTTTCCATCATCGAGAGGCGCTCGCCCTGGGGCATTGCGTCGTTGTTTTCGGGATGATTTCCCGGCCCCATCATTTTGCTCATTTCATGCATATTCTGCATCATGAGCCCCATATGCTCTCGCATGAGACGCTGCCTGTCGGATGCGTCGCCCTCTTGCGCGCGGTCCATCATGTTGTCCATCCGCTGTTGATCCATCCCGCGGTGTTCGGCAGCTGCAAGCGGCGTCACGCCGGAAAGGGCAACCGTGAGGGCCAAGGCGGTGAATAGCTTTTTCATGTCAAGTTTCCTTTGATTCCGTTGTTGAACTGCTTTCGAACGTCGGTGCCTCTCCCACTGCGATGTAGGAAAAACCGAAATAGAGCGACTGATAGGAGAAGCGCCTAAAGTGCCGTCGAACAGCCTCCCACGGTCGTCGCATCGCAACTTCCCGCGACACCGCGAAAGGCCTCACGAGAAAAACGAAAAGGGGCGCTACATGGCGAAGCCAATTCGTCGGAAGCCTCAAATCGAGCAGAACGAGTCGTTTTCCCGGTAGCAGCGCCGAAGCGCCACGCTGAACAACGGCCTCGTAACGAGGCTCAAGTGTCAGCGCGAAGGTGGAGAGAATGCCGTCGACGCCTTGCGGCATTTCGAACGCGTCGGCCGTGCTTTCGACAAGATCGATGTTCTCCCAACCCTTTCGCCGAATGCGGTCGCGCGCAACGCTTAGCATTTCGGGGGTGAGGTCGACGCCAATGATCCGACCACTCGGGCCGATTTCACGTTCAAGAAGAGAAAAGTTGAGCCCGGTGCCACAACCGACTTCGACGACCGTATCGCCCGGCACAAGAGCCAACGCCGCAATCGCCGCGCGCCTATATCGCCTCTCCGGGAAACCGATCAGGTAGTAGAGGTTCGCGGCGACGTCGTATCGCTTTGCGCGCCGCTGATAAACGCGACGGACTTCATCCGAATCGAGGAATGATGAACGATTCATCGCTACTCCGCCCAAATCGTCGGCACAACGGCGATATGATCGTGAACGGCTTTGACCCCAGGAACCGACTTGACCGCGTCAATCAACGGGATACGCAACCCGTCATCGGCGACGGTTCCCCAGATATCGACGACACCGTCGGTAACGATGAGGTTCATATGGGCAGGACTCGAGACATGCGCCTCGCGGATCTTGGAGAAGATCTGCTCCCTCAGATCTCCGCTGCTGGGAGATCCGGACTTGGGTACATCGAGGAGTGAAAATGCGCGCACGAGGTCCGCACGACTGACGACGCCGATGCATTTGTGATTGCGAACGACCGGGACACGCTTGATGTGATGTCTCGCAAGAACTTCGGCGACCCTAATAATCGAGGCGTCCTCGCGAATCTTCACAACGTCGCGCGTCATGACTTCCTCGACGGCGTCGGCGACGGACTTGTGGTATTCCTCATCGACCGAAACCGGCGTGGCGAATGCCATCCACCAGGGTTGATGCGGCTCTGTTCCTAGTTCGCGACGCCGCATGAGATCGCCCTCACTGACGATTCCGATCACCCGGTTTTCCGTGTCGATGACCGGAACGGCGCTGATGCGATGGAAAACCAGGAGCTTTGCCGTGTCACGGACAGTCGTATCCGGACCGACGGTCACCGCTGGACTTGTCATGATATCTTTGACCAGCATTCTTGGTTCCTCCACTTGGATTGCCTTTACAAGATCGCCTCGCAATAAGTTCTGTTTACGCTGCCCCATACCACGCAGGCATTGTTGTCAGATGGTCACGGACTGATTTCACACCGGGAATGTTCTTGATCGCTTCGATGATGGGCAACCGCCGTTCCTCGCCATCAATGAGGCTCCAAATGCTCACCTGCCCGGACTCCACGATTACGTTGACGGCGCCGGGTTGGATGGAGTGCAAGTGCTCGAGTTCAGCGATAACGGCATCTCGAATTGCCCGATCATCATCACTGGCACGAGATGGAGGCATGTCAATCTTGGCAGCAAAGGCCCGAACGATGTCCGCACGACTCACAATGCCGACCAGCCTATCGCCGTCGACGACAGGCACCCGTTTGACGTGCTTCTGCGCGAGGACGTCCGCAATCTCGGACAACGGCGTCATCTCACCAACAGTAATGACATCCCGCGTCATTACCGACGAGAGGAGGTTCGCCGTCTCCTTGAGATAAGTCCTGTCTGCTTCGACAGGGTTTGCAAATAGATCGAGCCACCAAAATCTATGGCGTTCGGTTCCTAACTCTCTTCGTTGAAATAAGTCCCCTTCGCTAACGATCCCTACGATCTTGTCCGAACCGTCCACGATTGGAATTGCGCTAACGTGCCGCTCACCCATCAGAGCGGCAGCTTCCTTCACGGTCGCGTTCTCGCTCAAAGTGATCGCCGGACTTGTCATCACATCACGTGCCTGCATCGAAAACCCTCCTTTTCTTGAACCATGGACCGCGCGTAATCGCAGGAGTCGCAATGAGAACGGGCCGATACCGCCGCACTCGCTGCGAATTGCCGAATTGCGGGCCTCCTCACAGGAGGCGGCATCGAACCAACTAGAGCTAACTAAATGGATGGTGTTGGGTGTCGACGGACTGATGCCCCTAGAGACGCGTCCGTCAGAGAGGCGCTGGCCCCTCGCCGATGACTAACGTTTCGGCGGGGCCTTTGGCGGCTGCACCGTCAAGCCTCTTGCGGCATCCGCCGTCAAGAGTCCGCCGCGAGAAACGCTCATATTCAACCACATCGCGGTGCCGCCTAACGGCAGTGCGCCTGCGCCACAGGTCACGTGATGGTGACATGGCCCATGTCCTCCGGAAGAGGACGTCGTGTGGTCAGCATCATTGGGCGCTTCAATTGAATGCACCGCGATACCGCTTCCATCTATGACGGAGCCGGAAGCAATTTGGAACGGAAGGAGCAATGCAAGCACGACAGCAACGCAAGCAACGAAAACCGTGAAAGACGGATGGAGTCGAGCGATTGTGCGGCGCCTTGTTCGTTCCATGCAGGAAATATGCACGTTGTTAATGTGCATCCAATGATTTCGATCAACTGCGTTCTCGGCATGTCGTCGTCGCCTGCGCAAATTTCAAGAACCGGATAAAAAAATTTGGGCACTTGACCTTCCCCTTGATGGAGGGCCGACGTTGACCATGCGCCGCGAGCTTCAGTCGAGTGCCTGTGCATACCGATCCCTAGCCATTATTCGGCGGACAAGATGATGAGTCAGAAAAAGGAAACAACCCAATGCGACGAGGGGCCGCCCGGAAAGTCGGGCCCTCCGTCAACGTCGAAACAGAACGGTGCTTCCAATGCGCCATCAGGCACCCGATACACTTGCCCGATGCATCCGGAGATCGTGCGTGATGTGCCGGGCAGCTGTCCGATCTGCGGCATGGCATTAGAACCAATGGGCGTGCCAGCATCCGACGAAGGGCCGAATCCAGAACTGGTGGACCTCAAGCGCCGACTTTGGATCGGCGCGGTGCTTCCCATTCCATTGCTCGTCCTAACAATGGGGCCGTTTGTAGGGCTGGGATTCATTCGCGATGCAATCGGCGAGCGCTTGACGCTTTGGATAGAGCTCGTTCTTGGCACACCTGTCATTCTTTGGGCTGGATGGCCGTTTTTCGTTCGCGGTGCGAACTCGGTCGTCAGCCGCAACCTGAACATGTTCACGCTAATCAGCATGGGAGTCGGCGCAGCATATCTCTTCAGCATCGTGGCGGTCCTGGTACCGGAGGTCTTCCCTGCCGGATTCCGCAACGACGAAGGACATGTCGGAGTCTATTTTGAAGCCGGCGCGGTCATCGTAGTGCTCGTTCTGTTGGGCCAGGTGATGGAACTTGGGGCTCGAGAACGTACCGGTTCGGCAATTCGGGCACTCCTTGATCTTGCGGCCAAGACCGCACGGGTCATTCGCGACGATGGACAAGAAGAAGATGTCCCCCTTGAACATGTTGTGGTCGGCGACCGTATTCGCGTACGGCCAGGAGACAAGGTGCCGGTCGACGGTATCGTCGTGGAGGGACGCTCCTCGGTGGACGAATCGATGATCTCGGGTGAACCAGTGCCGGTCGAGAAAGTTGCGGGTGACAATGTCACCGGCGCGACGATCAATGGCACCGGCAGTCTAATATTCAAGGCGGAACGAGTTGGCTCGGACACAATGCTGAGCCAAATCGTGGAGATGGTAGCCAATGCGCAACGTAGCCGGGCGCCAATACAGAAGCTCGCCGACTCGGTCGCCGGTTTGTTCGTTCCCGCAGTGATCGCGATCGCGATCATTTCGTTTGTCGTCTGGGCGATCTGGGGGCCCGATCCAGCACTTGCCTACGCTTTGGTTTCGGCGGTTGCCGTCCTTATCATCGCCTGCCCCTGCGCACTTGGCTTGGCGACCCCCATGTCAATCATGACCGCGACGGGGCGTGGCGCTCAGATCGGAGTCCTAATCAAGAACGCCGAAGCATTGGAGCGATTTGCCAAAGTCGACACGCTTATCGTCGACAAGACCGGTACCCTGACACTGGGCAAGCCAAAGCTCGTGGCCGTCTTGCCGGAGGAAGGGCATGAGGAGAGCGACGTACTCAGGTTAGCAGCAAGCCTTGAACGTGGCTCCGAACACCCGCTGGCCGAGGCCATCGTCACCGGCGCCGAGGAAAAAGGCATCGAGATTGCCGACGCAGTGGCCTTCGAAGCGCTGACCGGAAAAGGCGTGAAAGGCATCGTTGATGGCCAGCAAGTCGCGCTAGGTAACGCAAAACTCGTTGCCGATCTAGGTCTGGACGGCAGTAAGCTTGGCAACATTGCTGACGCGAGGCGAGACGAGGGCGAAACCGTGATGTTCGTGGTTGTCGGGGCCACAATCGCGGGCCTCGTCAGCGTTGCAGACCCCGTCAAAGAGACGACGCTTGAGGCGCTGAAGGCCCTGCACGAAGAAGGATTCCGCGTTGTCATGGCAACCGGCGACAATGCGCGCACGGCAAAGGCGGTGGCAGGCAAACTAGGGATCGACGAGATTCGTGCCGATGTTCTGCCTGAGGATAAGGCCCGAATCATCCAGGAGTTGCAGACCCGGGGGCACAAGGTAGCGATGGCTGGCGACGGTGTGAACGATGCCCCAGCACTCGCGCAGGCCGACGTCGGTATTGCGATGGGCACCGGCGCCGATGTCGCCATCGAAAGCGCCGGGTTCACTCTGGTCAAGGGCGACCTCAACGGTATCGTCCGTGCACGGCGGTTGTCCCGTGCGACCATGCGCAACATCCGCCAGAATCTGTTCTTCGCCCTTGTTTATAACGCAGCAGGAGTTCCAGTAGCCGCAGGAATACTTTTTCCGTTCTTTGGAATCTTGATCTCGCCGATCTTCGCGGCGGCGGCGATGAGCCTGTCGTCAGTTTCAGTGATCGGAAATGCTTTGCGGCTGCGCAGTACAAAAGGGTAGTCGGAGGAAGTATTTCATGCGAACAGTGATTGCCGTCCGTACCGCACTATCCTCCGCGCTCCTGCTTTTTCTCCTCTTCCCCGGCCGAGGTATTGGCGCAGAAAAAGTAACACTGCTGGACCCCTCACTCGGGCTTGAGGGCCAATGGGTAGAACGATCCGTAACAGGTCACACGCAGTACGAGCCTGCAATGCTCGGCGACATTCCCTCTATTCGAGCGACTGCGGCGCCCGGCCAAGCATCTGGCCTTTACCGCCGAATCGCTTTCGACGTGACAGAACATCCTTATGTCTCGTGGACCTGGCGCGTCGAGGTGCTGCAGCAGGACGCTGACATTCGGACTACAACTGGGGACGACTTTGCGGCAGCGATCTTCTTTATTTTTCCTTCGTCAGGTCTAAGACCTGCGACCGCGCTGGGCTATGTTTGGACGAACTCAGTACTGCCACGCGGAACATTTGTTAGGAGTCCCCGCCACCCGGACTCGGTCCGATTTGTCGCCGTAGAGGCGGGAACCGCGGAAATGGGGCGCTGGGTTTCGTCCTCGCGCAACTTGCGAAACGACTACCACGTGGCGTTCGGCGCTGAGCCACCATCGAAGGTAGAGCGAATAGCTCTATGGACCGATTCAGACCAAACGGAACAACCGGCGGTGGCTTATTACGGCGCTATATCGGCTGATGGCAGACGGCCCGGGACGCGTCAATGAATCTCGGTGTCCAACGAAAAGAAAAGAGTAAGAAGGCAAATACCGGAAGTGTCACACGCCTCTACTTCCTCGCGCCTGGGCTTCTCTTTGTTATCGTCGCTATCGGCCTTGGGATTGGCCTCACCTTGAAGCCTCGTGAGATTCCATCGGTTCTGATCGGGAAACCGGTCCCTACGTTCGACCTACCACCTGTGCAAGGCCGCGTCTTCGGTTTTTCAGACAAAGACCTCTTGGGCCAAGTGTCGCTTGTTAATGTTTTCGCGTCTTGGTGTGTCCCTTGTCGTGTGGAACATCCGCTCCTCATGGAGATCGCTCAACGCGATCTAGTACCGGTTTATGGCCTCAACCAGCGGGATGCCCCGGACGACGCAGAACGATGGCTGGAGACCTTTGGCGATCCCTACGAACGAACGGGAGCCGATATCGACGGTCGTACTTCAATCGAATGGGGGGTCTATGGCGTCCCGGAGACTTTCGTCGTCGACATGGATGGGAGAATCGCCCACAAGCACATCGGGATCATGACCCGAGAGAACCTCGATGAAACAATCCTGCCGCTAGTGCGCAAGTTACGATCTACAACGCTTAGCGAACAATAGGATGGAGAGATCACCCCCCTCAAACCGCAACTCCCGCCTCAACAAAATCTTAGCTGCCCGATTGGGGCGCCCCTTCGCAAACACCCGAACTCCCGAAAACCGAATCGGCCGAAATTGCCAGCCCAACTACTAGTGGTATTCTCCGAATATGCGCTCACGAATGACCAATAGAATCCTTCTGATCCTTCTTAGCGCCTGGATCGCGGTTGCCGTAACTATTCCGCAACTATCAGCGGACCGTTCTGTCATGGATCAGCGATCTGATGCTGCATCCATAGGTATGACTTGGATGGATGATCAGTGCGATGGTGAAGAGCAGACCTGCCTTCTGTCATCAATATGTGTGGCACACTGCGTGAGCGCCGCGGCGCTACTAGCGCAATCTAGTTTCGGCTTGACCAACACATCGCCGCCTTTCTTCATCCGTTCCACGTCGGCCGGACACGCTTGGGGGCAGGGTCCCGACCCGCACCCGCCACGAGCTGTCAAAGCAATCAGCACCTAACCTAGGTTCCGCCCCGACCAGTCGACGAGTCGATTGATTATGGCTCTCGCCGGGCCGCTCGATTGCCGTTCATGAATACGACTATTTTGCCATCTCTAAAGGAACGATGCTCATGACTCTGTTTAATCATCTATGCCGGCGACCCGCACCAGCCCTTTCGATATCGATCAACAGACACGCTCGCGAACCCCACCGAGGCCACGCCGTTTTTCTCATGCCTGTATTGGCTACGCTCCTACTAGTGTTGATGACCCTGCAGGCTACGGCTTCGCATGCACAATCAAAGTCCACGACTGTGGCCAACCTCGCCAAAACAACGCACTTTCACGGACTCGTTGTTGATAAGAGCCAGCCCGAACTCCTCCTTTTGGCGACCCACGATGGGATCTACCACGTAAGCGGCGACGGAAAAGCAAAGAGGCTGTCGCAGAACCGAGACGACTTTATGGGCTTCGCGGCGCATCCGACAAACCCATCATTCTTGGTCGGCAGCGGGCACCCTGTGGGTGGCGGCAACCTTGGCTTCATAACCTCGCAAGATGTCGGCAGAACCTGGGAGAAACGATCTGACGGCGTGGGCGGCCCTGTCGATTTCCATCAGTTGGTGATAAGTCCAGCCGATCCCAAGGTAATCTACGGTGTCTTTAGAGGAATCCAGCGATCAACGGACGGCGGTGAGAGCTGGCGGCGTGTCGGCGATGCGCCGGAGGGTTTGATAACGCTAGCGGCATCGAGTCTGAGGGCAAGTTGGCTCTTTGCCGCAACTCAAAACGGGATTCAACGCAGCGGCGACGGTGGCAGGAATTGGCGAACAAGCTATGCCAGTGGCGCGCCCGCCACCCTCATCCATGTCACACCAGAAGGCGTCATCTATGCATATGTGGTCGGTCTAGGGTTCATCAAATCACACGAGCGAGATCGCGTGTGGAAGACCCTAAATGGTGGTTTTGGTGCAAGTTATCTGGTGGGCCTTGCGGTCGATCCCACCAACCCAACCAAGCTGTCGGCGATTGCATTCGACTCACGTGCCAAAACGCCTGCGATATGGGAATCGTCCGATGGCGGCAGCTCATGGTCCGGACTCGGTGGGAATGCTATCAAATGAGGGTACCTCACCGTCCCTATTTGCTTGGAGCGTTGGTGGGCCTAATTGCTATCGCAGCCGCCAGGACGTTCGGGTTCTGGACTGACACCCGCCCAAGCCAGAGCCAAGTTCGCCTGAATAACCCGGCCCAGATCGCAATCGGTCGAACCATCTACGGGTCTTTACAAGATCACGCCCTTGGGGCCACCAAACAGTTAGTTGTAGGCAGTGCCCGTGCCTGACAAGACTCATTACGATCTTCCACGACGCCTTCTCGCAATTCTGCATGCAGATGTCGCGGGGTATTCGACCCTCATCGAACGCGACGAACGCCTAGGCCACGTAGCAACCTCCCGTGCGATAGAGCGATTGGAGGGCGCAATTCTTGACCATGGGGGAAGAGTCGTCCATTTCGCTGGGGACGCTGTCCTTGCAACCTTTTTGAGCGCACAAGACTCACTGACGAGCGCCATAGATGCCCAGCAACAAGTGGCGCAGCTGAACC
The DNA here is from genome assembly GCA_038126655.1 of Verrucomicrobiales bacterium. GTDB lineage: Bacteria > Verrucomicrobiota > Verrucomicrobiia > Limisphaerales > JAYPEY01 > JAYPEY01. The sequence continues at coordinate 7,932 of JAYPGD010000061.1, read as the reverse complement.
GGGACGAAAAAGACCTTCCGAGTGTCTCCTTCAGAATCGGAATAAGTCTCGGCGACGTCATTCTGGATCGGAATGATGTCTTCGGGGAGGCGGTGAATATCGCTGCTCGACTTCAGTCTCTAGCCGTGCCCGGCGGAATCTGCATAACAGAAGGAATTCACGACCAGGTTGCCGACAAGTGTCCGGTAGAGTTCATCGATCTCGGTGATCGGTGGCTAAGGAACATGGGCCGTCCCGCCCACATATATGGCGTTTCCGGCAAAGATGTGAGCCCAACCTTACCGACACAGCTTGGTAGCAAAACGACCGAAGCAAAACCATCAATAGTCGTCACGGTATCTAGGCACGAACAAGCCGATATCCTCCTAAAGGAAATATCCGAAAACCTCTTCGGTGACGTCTTGGCACGACTATCAGAAGTTCCCGACATGATGGTGCTAAATGCTCAGGAGCCTGAACGGCTGGAAAGCCAGCATACAGAACGTGATCAAATTGGCGGACCGCGGTACGTGCTTCACATCCGCCTTCGGGAGCACCGCGGCCGAGTTCGCATCTCCGCACGTGTGTCTGACCAATACTCCGGCACCCAGTATTGGGCCGGCTTGACCG
>JAYPGD010000061.1:6116-7313 GCA_038126655.1 Verrucomicrobiales bacterium | reverse complement strand
CCAATCATGAGCAGACGATTGATGAGCTCAGCATTACGATTGCTGACGTCGTTGCCGGCTTAGCTATAAAACCTGGGCATGCACCACGCTTTGTCCGCAGCGTCGGCAAGATCATGTGGATAGGCATGAACCAACTCCGCGTGAGAATCGATCATGAGGCAATACCTGGTTTCATGGAAGCAATGACGATGGTTTATCCAGTCCATTCGTCTCCGTTGCTGACGGAGGTTGAGGTGGGTGACCAAGTCTCTTTTACGATTAACACAGAAGATCGATTGATCGTGGCAATCAAAAAGCTACCAGAGGAGAACTAAAGCCAAGGCCCAGTGCGACGGCCTCGGTAAACGAGATTCTGTTCCGCCTATGAGCAACAAGACAAGTACCCATCTAAATAACGAGGAACCCATGCTAACTCGCGCCATCCGAACTCTGGCAGCTGCCATGCTCTTTTCTTTCTCGGTCGTATCCGGAGCTAGTGCGGCAGAGCCCCAAGTCGTTCAACCCAAACTTTCCGGAAAAATCATCTTCGGCAAACTTGCCTACGACAAATTCTGCTCCGAATGCCACGGCACAAACGGTACAGGGACCGACAAGGGGCCCCCGTTTCTTCATCGCTACTATTTGCCCGGTCACCACGGGGATCGCGCGTTTTACGTTGCCGCGACAAGCGGCGTAAGAGCGCACCACTGGGGCTTTGGCGACATGCCGCCAGTAGAAGGCATTACGGAACAATATGTCGATATGATTGTAGAATACGTCAGAACACTTCAGAAAGTTAACGGCTTCGAGTAGAAGCTAGTGCCGCCGCGCATGCTGCAAGAGTTTTAGGGACGTTGTCGCCAATGCGAAATTGTGAAGACCGAGCATGCAAACCAAGGACATCGTTCCGGGACTAAAGGACTCATGAATCTCCGATCGACCATCGTGTGCCCTGAGTGCGGTATTGCAAAAACAGAGAGCATGCCAACTGACTACTGCCAAGTCGTCTACGACTGCACGAACTGTGGTGTAACACTCCGCCCAAAGGTTAGGGACTGCTGCGTGTACTGTTCATTCGGGGATGTTCCCTGTCCGCCCAAGCAAGGCGAGGTGCAAACACCGTCGAGAATTGACCGCCCGAAATGATGAGATCGAGTTTCTAGACAACGCCGTTTCTTCGAACGCGCGATCGTGAAGGCTAGTGCCAGAGTCCACGAA
>JAYPGD010000061.1:3125-6106 GCA_038126655.1 Verrucomicrobiales bacterium | reverse complement strand
CTCTTTTCTCGTATCGGCCATTTTGAATTGCGCCTATACCTTCGACCTGTTTTCGACCTTCGCCGCTGATGGTTTCGTGTGATCGTGTCGTTCTGGAGCCTGGCTTTTCGGAATGGTAATTATGCGACAAACGGCGCGCTGATTTGCAAACATCGCATGGGCACTGAATTCACGACGGCCGATGAAACCAAACCACGGTTGAGTGCACTTATTTTCCTGCAAGTCAGACTACTCTTGACACTCTGAGTCATCAGACTCTAAACAAGATTCTAGGACTAATCGGTGGAAACCAGCTCGTAGTGAGACGGTATCCGAGAGGTCCTCCGCCATTTGCCAAGGAGGGCAGCCGGCGGTGACGTGGAGTTCCTGTGCGAACTCTGCTGTCACCCGTGCTGCCCCGGGCGCGGTGACAGTTCCGAACCACGGGGGAGGAGATGTCATCGATGAACTGCATTAAGCCCTCCAACAGCGACCCTAAGCCAAATACAGCGGTCGCCGATCTGCACGCCCAGATCGCTTCGCTCATCGTTGAACGCTGGTCGATAGGCAAGCTTAAGCCTAACCCCGGCAATGCTCGAACTCACCCCACGAAGCAGATCGCCTTGCTCAGCACTGCGATTCTCGAATTCGGGTTTCTCGTACCGATCGTGGTTGACGATGACGGCATGGTTCTGGCCGGCCACGCCCGGCTGGCCGCGGCCAAGGCTCTTGATCTGCAAGAAGTGCCGGTTCTGCGGGTCAGTGAGATGACCGAAGAGAAGCGGCGCCTGTTTGTGTTGGCAGACAACAAGCTGGCGCAGCTTGCGGGCTGGGACGAGGACATGCTTCGCCTCGAATTCACAGAGCTTGAGGCACTCGAGATCGACGTCGATCTCGAGATCACCGGCTTTGATTCGATCGAGATCGACCGGCTGACCCTCGACGAGCGAGAGCCCGAGGTCGATCCCGGTGACACTGTCCCTGCGCTTGGAGATGGCGCCATGACGGTTTCACGGCTCGGCGACCTCTGGCTCCTCGGCGATCATCGGCTGCTGTGCGGCGATGCCCGCGACCCGGCAGCCTACGCGACGTTGCTGGGAGACGCGCAAGCCCAGATGGCGATTACCGATCCACCCTACAATGTGCCGATCGAAGGTCACGTCTCCGGCAAGGGCAGCGTCCAGCATCCAGAATTCGTGATGGCCTCCGGCGAGATGTCGACCGCGGCGTTTCAGGCGTTCCTCGAAGACTTCCTCCGCTGCATGGCGGCGGTCTCGGTCGACGGCAGCATCCATTACGTCTTCATGGACTGGCGCCATCTGAGCGCCCTGGAAGCGGCTGCCCTGCCCCACTTCGGCAATCCCAAGAACCTGATCGTCTGGAACAAGGGGAATGCCGGCATGGGCACCTTCTATCGCTCCCAGCATGAAGAGATCCTGGTGTTCAAGAAGGGTGCGGCTGCACACATCAACAACTTCGGGCTCGGCGAACGGGGCCGCTACCGGACTAATGTCTGGGACTACGCCGGCGTGAACGCGTTCTCCAGCGACCGGGCGGAAACGCTGGCCATGCACCCCACCGTGAAACCGGTAGCGATGATCGCCGATGCCATGAGGGATTGCTCCAAGCGGGGCGGCTTGGTCCTTGACCCCTTTGCCGGCAGCGGTACCACACTGATCGCGGCCGAGCGCACGAAACGGCGCGCCCGATGCATGGACCTCGACCCCCGCTATGTCGACGTCGCGGTTCGCCGCTGGCAGGCCCAGACGGGCACGACCGCCCGCCTCGCAAGTTCCGGCGCGTCCTTCGAGACCGTCGAAGAGGACCGAGCGACCCCTGACCCTATCCAGGAGGTCAACCATGCCTGAGGACTACAAGGTCGGCTACGGCAAACCGCCCAAGAAGGGGCAGTTCGAGAAGGGCAAGTCCGGCAACCCCAAGGGGCGACCCAAGGAGTCCCGCAATCTTAAGACCGACTTGATCGAGGTCCTCCACGGCAAAGTCATGGTCAAAGAGGGCGGTAAGGAACTCAAGCTGACCAAACAGCAGGCGCTGTTGCGCCGGATGATGGCTGACGCCCTGCAGGGCAACCACCGCGCTCAGACGCTGCTGCTCAATGTCGCGCTTCGATACGAAGCTGCCGGTGACCTGGTGCCCGCCGAAACCCCGCTGTCCGAAGACGACAAGAAGATCATCGACCGCTACGTCCGCCGGCTCCGCAAGTCGGGAAAGGACTCCACCGGCAAGGGAGACAAATAGTGGACCAGAAAACTCTCAAAGCCCTACTCCGCCAGGACCTTTTCACGTTCATCGACAAGAGCTTCCAAGAGGTCGATGGGGGCATATTCATCAGCAACTGGCATATCGAGGTCATCGCCTATTACCTGTCTCTGGTCGAAGCAGGCGAGATCAAGCGGCTAATCATCAATCTGCCGCCACGCGGCTTGAAGTCGCTGTGTGCCTCGGTCGCCTTCCCAGCGTGGATTCTGGGCCGCAATCCTGACCAGCGTGTCATCTGTGCCAGCTACGGCCTTGACCTGGGGATCAAGCACGGGCTCGGGACCCGAAAGATCATGGAATCGTCCTGGTATAAGGGCGCATTCCCCGGCCTCAAGTTCGGACCGAAGCAGACCGAAACGCTCCTGAGCACGGGCAAGAGTGGTGGCCGGCAGACTATCTCGGTAGGCGGTCCGATGACCGGTTTCGGCGGCAACGTCATCATCATCGATGATCCGATGAAGGTCGCCGACGCGTCTTCACTGTCCAAGCGCATCGAGGTTCAAGAATGGTATTCCAACACCCTCTATAGCCGCCTCGACAATAAAGCTGAGGATGCGATCGTTATCGTGATGCAGCGCCTTCACGAGGACGATCTCTCCGCGTATGTGCAGGAGCTTGAGGATTGGACCGTCCTCTCGATCCCCGCTATGGCGCAGCAAGATTTGGAGTATCCGTTCTCTAATGACCACGCGTACGAATACCCGGCAGGCGCAGTGCTGGAC
>JAYPGD010000061.1:485-3115 GCA_038126655.1 Verrucomicrobiales bacterium | reverse complement strand
GCAGAAGCCAGTCCCGCATGGCGGCAATCTAATCAAATGGCATTGGTTCAAACGCTTCGACCTCGATGACCCTCCCGTTTTCGATGCGATCATTCAGAGTTGGGACGTCGCGTCCTCAATCCTTGAGGGCCGTAGTTATTCGGTCTGCACAACATGGGGAATTGCCGGCGAAAATGTCTACCTCATCGCCGTATACCGCCGGCGGCTCGAGGCACCGGACCTGATCCACGCCGCGCGCGACCTCTTCAGGCTACATCAACCCCATCTCATCCTGATCGAAAAGGCCGGACCGGGCCTCGCGCTCTTTCAGCACCTTGCTGGGGAGATGCGTGGACATTGTCAGATTTGGGGTACCACCCCCAGGGGCGACAAGGCCCTTCGCGCCGAGCTTGTCACGCCGATGCTTGAGCGCGGCGAAGTCGGGATCCCTTACGCTGCGCCTTGGCTGGACGACTTCTACAACGAGGTTCTTGGGTTTCCCGCCGGCAAGTACAACGATCAGGTCGACAGCATGACTCAATTTCTGCATCACAGGGATACAATGATCCATAGGGCCAACTCTCAGTCGCGTAGGCGCAAGAACACTGGTACTGCTACGGCGCGGCCGGCCAATCGCAAGAGCGCTCTCCGCTCGAATCAGGTCCTCCTGGAAATTTCGCAGCGCTGGAACAGCGACTGGTAGGCGAAACTCGGCTAGCTCACTCTGGGATCTTTCGCGTTTCTCTTCGGACCCTTCACCCGGCCATTCACTTGCCTGCTAACCGGCGATTGGGCGACCTACATCGGCGAGTCGGACAAGGAGCGTGTGAAGGTCGGAAGCTATTCCGATCGCACGGTCCAGTAACGGCATCCAGGGCACTTTGGCAGCACGCACCACGTGCGCGATCTCCCGTACGGTGGCAATCACGTTGGACCGGAGCGACGTAAGGTCTCCCCGCGCAGAAAGGAGAGACCATGCAGGCGACACCAGAATCAGAGACCGAAGGGACAGAACGTGCGTCAACGGTCGGCCTAAGTAGCCGACGCGAAGCCCATCTCGACACCAAACTCGCCAGCCTCGAAACCCTGCCTCGTGCTGACCTCATCCCCTATTGGGCCGAAGCCTATGGCCCGCAACCGCCGAAGGGTCTTAGCCGGCGTGTATTGCTGTATGCCGCCGCCCACCACCTCCAGGCCCAGATCCACGGCGGCCTGAAAGAGTCGACTAAGAGGAAGCTCCGCCAGATCAAGGCGGACCACGACCGAAAGAAGGCTCATGAGAAAAACGACAAATCACCGCCACGAGTGGGAACTCGGCTCATTCGGGAGTGGCACGGCAAGCCCCATGTCGTCGACGTCATCGAGGACGGGTACCTCTATGACTTCACGACCTACAGGTCATTATCTGAGATTGCGAGGCTGATCACAGGCACCCGCTGGTCCGGCCCGAGGTTCTTCGGCCTATGAAAACCCAGCGCTGCGCCATCTACACCCGCAAATCGACCGACGAAGGGTTGGAGCAGGATTTCAACTCGCTTCACGCTCAGCGAGAGGCCTGCGAGGCCTTCATCAAGAGTCAGCGGCACGAGGGCTGGAAAACGCTCAACGAGCCCTTTGACGACGGTGGGTTCTCCGGCGGCTCCATGGACAGGCCTGGCCTAGCGAAGCTACTGGAGGCCATCAGGGCCGGCCTCGTTGACACAGTCGTGGTCTACAAGGTCGACCGACTGACCCGGTCTCTGACTGACTTCGCCCGGATGGTCGACCTGTTCAATAGCCACAAAGTTTCTTTCGTCTCGGTCACCCAGCAGTTCAACACCACGACCTCAATGGGGCGTCTGACCCTGAACGTGCTGCTGTCCTTCGCCCAGTTCGAACGCGAGGTCACGGCCGAGCGAATCCGGGACAAGATTGCCGCCTCAAAGAAGAAGGGCCTGTGGATGGGCGGCGTATCGCCCTTAGGCTACGAGGTTAGAGACAAGAAGCTGGTGGTGAATGAAGTCGAGGCCGAAACTGTCCGGTCGCTGTATCAGCTCTATCTCGAACTGGGAACGGTCAAGGCCTTGAAGGCTGAAGCCGACTATAGGGGCATCGTTTCCAAGGTACGGACCTACGCCGGTGGCAGGACCGTGGGAGGTCATCCCCTCAGCCGCGGGCACCTGTACGAACTGCTCTCGAACCCTGTCTATATCGGCCAGGTTCGCCACAAGGGTGAGAGGTATCCTGGTCAGCACCAGTCGATCATCGCCCCAGAACTCTGGGAAGAGGTCCGGCAGCAGCTCTCGGAGAATGCGGCCAACCGCAACGCTTCTACCAACGCCGCCAATCCCTTTCTCCTGACCAGCCTGCTCTACGACCAGAGCGGCGACAAGATGTGCCCGACGCATACCAACAAGAAGGGACGGCGTTACAACTACTACATCTCAAAACGTCTCATGCGTGGCTGCGCCAAGAGTCACCCAGATGGATGGCGCATCCCTGCTCGCCCGATCGAGCGCATCGTCATTGATGCTTTGAAAGCGATTCCTGATGCTCCACCATTCTCTGCCACTTCAATCTCAGGACAGCGAACGAGCCTGTTGGAACGGGTAGAACGCATCGATCTGCGACCCAACGAGGTGGTCCTAGCACTCAAAGCCGCTGACGCGTCG
>JAYPGD010000061.1:0-475 GCA_038126655.1 Verrucomicrobiales bacterium | reverse complement strand
CCAGATGATCAGTGTGCCAGTCTACATCCAACGGCGTGGCGTGGAGCGACGCATCGTCGAGCGCGATCGTGCGGCAAAGGATGAAGCCCTGGACACAATCATTGTACGGGACTTAGCGCGCGCGTTCGTCTGGTTGGAGCAGTTGGCGTCAGGTGAAATGTCGTCCCTCAGCGAGATCGCCAATACCGAGGGGCTCCACCGACCGGACGTCAGCCGGATCCTGTCCCTTGCCTTTCTGGCTCCAGCGCTCGTCGCGGAAGTTCTGGAGGGCCAAGCGGCTTCAACAAGGGTAGCTGAGGCGGTCGCGAGTTCGGGCCGCATCGATCCCAACTGGCGCTACCAGTCTCTGAGGCGATAGCCCCCAAGGCTCCGACTAATGGGCCCTTCTCAACATGTTAGGAGCGATTCGAGGCGTCGGAGACTTTTGGGCAAATCGCGCTGAATAGAGCGCCGAGCGCAAGTCTCCGGCTAACCC
>JAYPGD010000060.1:14732-17098 GCA_038126655.1 Verrucomicrobiales bacterium | reverse complement strand
CATTCGCCCGGAAGCACGCCAAAGCGTGAACTCCAACGAGGCGCGAATCCAACTCCTGCGTAAAGCCCTGGCGAAAGGCGGGTTTGCGCGCCGGATCACAGGCGCTATTCTCGCCGGATGCGAAATCGTCTCCTTCTCCTCTGCGCGACCCTGTTGCTTGTCGCTTTCTCCGCGCCGGTCCATTCGGCTCCGTCCAAGCCCAATGTCCTGTTCCTCATCTGCGATGACCTGAACTGCGACCTCGGCGCCTACGGCCACCCGCAGGTCAGGTCGCCGAACATCGATCGCCTGGCCGCGCGGGGACGATTGTTCGAGCGGGCCTACTGCCAGTATCCCTTGTGCGGGCCGAGCCGGGCCTCGTTCATGACCGGGCTCTATCCGGACCAGAACCTGGTGAAGCGCAATGCCATCTACATCCGCGAGCACGCGCCGGATGTGAAGACGATGTCGCAGATGTTCCGCGACAACGGGTATTTCGCGACGCGCATCGGGAAGATCTATCACTACAATGTCCCCAAGCACATCGGCACCAGCGGACACGACGATCCCTACTCCTGGAACGACACCTTCAATCCGCGCGGGCGCGACGTGGATGACGAGGACAAGATCTTCAGCCTGAGACCCGGGAGCTTCGGCGGGACCTTGAGCTGGCTGGCCGCCGACGGAACCGACGCCGAGCAGACCGACGGTATCGCCGCCGCCGAGGCGATCCGCCGATTGAAGAAACACGCGAAGGACAAGAGTCCGTTCTACATGGCCGTGGGATTGTTCCGTCCGCACACCCCTTACGTCGCGCCGAAGAAATACTTCGATCTCTACCCGCTTGATTCGATCAAGGTCCCGACCGAGCCCGAAGGCTACCTGGAGACCCTTCCCGAGCCGGCGCGCAAGTCCATCCGTCGCAAGAAAGATCAGGTCAACCTGAAGGACGAACTGGCGCGTCAGGCGATCCAGGCCTACTACGCGTCGATCACCTTCGCCGACGCGCAGATCGGGCTCATCCTCGACGCGCTGGAGGCGACCGGCCTCGCGAAGGACACCGTCGTCCTGTTCACCTCGGACCACGGTTATCACATGGGCGAGCACGGGCACTGGCAGAAGACGACCTTGTTTGAGAACGCCGCGCGCGTGCCCTTGATCATTGCCGGCCCCGGCGTGAAGGCGCCGGGTAAACGCTCGACCGCCCCGGCGGAGATGGTGGATTTTTATCCGACACTCGCGGAACTCTGCGGATTGAAGGCGCCCAGCTACATCTCCGGAGTCAGCCTGGTTCCCGCCTTGAAGAATCCCCAGGCGAAACCGCGCCAGGCCGCCCTCACCCACTACGCCAACGGCTACAGCCTCCGCACCGAACGCTGGCGCTACACCGAATGGGGCGAGAACGGCAAGGAAGGCAACGAACTCTACGACTGCAAGACCGATCCCGCCGAAATGAACAACCTTGCCGGCAAAGCCGAACACGCCGACCGCGTCGCCCAGCTCTCGAAGCAACTTCGCCAACGCGTCGCGCAATCCAAGAAGAAGGTCAAAGGCTACACCCAGATCCAATTTGAGAACCGGAGGAGAGTGCGGTGACCAAAGCCTGTGTATGATCGGCAGGGGCGAGCCAAACATCATGTGGCGCAGCGCACTCCCTGTGAGAGCATGGAGCCGACACGACAAGTCGGTCGCTTGTTGGCTCGCCATTCATGCTTGGGCCCTGGTGAAGTGAACGGCGATATGAGAACACGCTCGAGCAATTTGATGTCATTCGGCCTGCTGTTGGCCGGAGCCCTCACGCTCAATGCCGCCGAAGACACCCATCTCAACCACTGGGAGCGCGAGATGGAAATCGCCCGCGCCATTCGCAAGCGCATTGTGAAGCGCCAGGCCGAAGCGCCATCGCCTCCCTTCAAGCCATTCACCGAGAAACTCGCCGGCGGCAAGGTAACATTCGACATGCTTCCCATTCCCGCGGGGACCTTCCAGATGGGCAGCCCGAACAATGAGCCCAAGCGCAAGGTCGACGAAGGTCCGCAACGCTCCGTCCGAATCGACGCCTTCTGGATGGGCAAGACCGAGGTGACCTGAAATGAATTTGAACGTTACGCAATCCCTTGGAAGCACGTTCCGGATCCGCGCAAGTTCAAGGACCTGACATTGCTTGGCGACGACGCGAGCATCTCGGTCTCGCATCCGAAGGAACGTTACATCAAGGCCGACTTCGGCATGGGCGCGGGCAGGCGACCGGCGATCAACATGACGCAGTTTGCCGCGCGGCAATATTGCCGTTGGCTCAGCGCCGAAACCGGGCATTTCTATCGTTTGCCCACCGAGGCGGAATGGGAATACGCCTGCCGCGCCGGCTCCACGACGGCCTGGCATTT
>JAYPGD010000060.1:5855-14632 GCA_038126655.1 Verrucomicrobiales bacterium | reverse complement strand
GCCTGGCATTTCGAGAACAGCGGCGACAAGACGCATCCGGTCGGATTGAAGAAACCCAACGCATGGGGCCTGCACGACATGCACGGCAACGTCGCCGAATGGTGCCTCGATCTCTATGCTGCCCCGACGGGCTACCCGGGCGTTCCGACCGTCCATCGCAATCCCCGCAACCGCGAATCAATGCCGTATCCCCGCGTCGTTCGGGGCGGCTCCTGGGATGACGATCCCGACCGCCTCCGCAGTGCCGCGCGAATCGGCTCCACGCCGGATTGGAGCAGGCAGGATCCCCAGATTCCCAAGAGCATCTGGTGGCACACCGACGCAATCTGGGTCGGCTTCCGGGTGGTGCGGCCCGCGAAGCTTCCCTCGGCGGAAGAGATGGCCCGCTATTGGAACGGGGGGCGCAATGTCCGGACCTGGAAGGGGCGCGAATTCGATTTCGGCCCCTTCTTCAAGGACGGCAAACCGAATCTCACGCCCATCTGGGCCGAGAGCAGGAATGGGAACGGAATCATTCCCTGGACGCTGGCGAATCCGGAAGAGGATTCGAAGTAAACGCCGCCAGGAGGCCGGTTGAAACCGGGATGGGGAAGGGTGCAATCAAGAACAAACGGCGCTATACGGAGGGACATCCAAGGAGGGGCGACATTCCTGTCGCCCTGCCGGCGAAGCCGGCACAGGACCGTTCGGCATGCCACATTGCCATGGAACCCCCAATCCCAAAACTTCCGGCGGAACGAACACGCCACTCTGGCCCTTACAGGGCCACGGCGACAGGAATGTCGCCGCTCCTTGATCAACGCCCGTCCCTCCGGGACGAGTCAACAGATTGACAGCGCCCATCCTCTTTTGATCGCATGGCGCGAAGCAGGGGCGCTGTGTTTACGTTCGCCGCTTCTTTGTATGGCTCTTCAAGAACGTCGCCAGGTCGGGCCGATTGAACGTGGCGAAGGACTCCATGGCAGTGGCGCCAACATCATCTTCCAACGAAAGGTCAACGTCGGCATCCACGATCATTCTGACGGCCTTGCGTGAGCGGCAGCAGAAGAGTGGGCTCCAACCATCCACATCCTGCTGATTGATATCCGCTCCAGCGGCAATCAGGAGTTCCGCGATCTCGAGATGATCGTTGCTCAGAGCCGTATGCAGCGCCGTGCCACCGGTGGATGTCGTATCCACCTCGGCTCCCGCATCGAGCAAGGCTTGGACGAATTCGATATCATTCTGTTCGGCTGCCGACTTGAGCAGATGATAGCCATCGCCTCCGATGTGGTTGATGTCTTCTCCCGCGTTCATCAGCAACTTCACGCAGTCGATGTTTGAAGCTTCCGTGATCGCGCGGCTCTCCGTGTGGTTTTCAGCGGCGGGGTTCGCTCCGATTTCCAGCAGGGTCTCCACGGCTTCAGTCGCTCCGGACTCCGCCGCCGCCATCAACGGCGTCTCGCCAAACTCGGTTCTTGAATCCACATCCATGCCCAGGTTTGCGAGCCATCGGATCATCTCCGGCTGGTTGGCTTCCGCCGCATGGTGAAGGGCGCCCCATTCAACATGGTTGGCGGCATGAATTTCCGCGCCGGCATTGAGCAGCGTCCTGGCCTTGTCGAGGCGGCCAACCGTGACGGCCAAAAGAAACGGAGTCCGGTTTCGCGCGTCGCGTGATTCGAGATCGGCGTTCTGGATCGCCTGTTCGACGGAATCCACTGAGCCGTGACAATCTCCCACATGAGATCTGTCCAGCGAAGGACGCCCCTGTCCGCGCCGGCTTCGATGAGCTTCGCGATCTGGCTGAACGCCCCGCGGGTGGACAACTGAATGCAGGGATGCTCCCCATGGCTTGAAACGTGATCGAGGTTCGGAGCCTTCCGTTCCAACAGAAAATCAATGATCGCGTCGCGCGAATCGGAATGGTTGCAGGCCGCGGCCAGCCAGACGCTCCCTCCTCCCTTGGTCAGGCAGTCCAAGGAGGCGCCGCGGGATACGAGAAACTCGACCTTCTCCAGCGGGCCGGCTCCGATGGCCGCCCCCAAAGCGGAGGTTTCCACGGCGCCCCCCATAAGGTTGATGTCGGCCCCATGATCCAGCAGGACTTCCAGCATTCGACAATCCGCGCGTTTGTCACTCGCGGCGCAGATCAACGGCGTCGCCTCAAACTCGCCGAAATCGCCGGTGTCGATCGACTCGGCGGCGACCAGGAGTTGATTGACTTCATCGGGGATCTCCTCGCCCTCGAACAATTCGGAAAGATCAGACGTATCGAATTCAGCCGGGGAGTTCGTATCCCGGTGAGTCACGTCGGCTCCACTGCGCAGTTCCTCAAGAACGGTTTCGATGTCTCCCCGGGCCGCGGCGTAATGAATCTCCTTCATGCGGGGGCAAGATACACGTGCTTCTCATCCCGACAAGCCGGACGACGCCGGGAGCTGGATGGAACAAGGAATTTGTGTCACGCCGAAGGAAAGGCGGCGTCAAGCCGCCGCAGTCCATGGTGCTTCGCGCGGCGCGCCTGATGCTCCAAGGCGCGGAGGCGGGCCGACCGCCAGCATCGTCCAGAGCTGACGCGTCTCCCCAATTGCACGGGCAAATGAATTGCGTGACACATGTGATGGCGCATATTCGAGTCGTGAATCCAATCATCATTCACAATCTCGACCGTGAACTGAAAGAACGACTTGAAGCGTTTGCCGACCGCGAAGGCTTGAGCGTGGTTCACGCCGTGGAGCGGATTCTCCGTGATCGATTGCGCGTCGCTGAATCGACTCAGAGCCGCCGGTCAGACTTCGAGAGATTCAGTGGACTGTGGACAACGGGCGACCAACGCGAGTTTGACGACGCAGTCGAGCGCTGTGACGACATCAGCGCAGGTTGGTGATATCGGTGTTCCGCCGTCACCCCCTCACCCATACAAATCCAGCGGCTTCAGCTCGTAGCCCGGAAACACGGATTCCAACTTGTCGCCGACGCCGAAGCGGCTCAGGACCGGCGCGAGGGCGTCGCGGTAGTTCAGGGTGACGGGGAGATCGCCGGGGCCTTCCAGGACTTCGTCATTCAGGGTCGGCCAATCGGCGATGACGCGCCCGCCCTTCACGCCGCCGCCCATGACGAACATGACGCTGCCGCGGCCGTGGTCGGTGCCGAAGGAGGCGTTCTCGTAGACGCGCCGGCCGAATTCCGTCATGACAACGACCGTGGTGTTTTCCATCTCCCGTCCCATGTCCTGATGGAAGGCCAGCAGGCCCTTGGCGAGGCGCGGCATGAGCGGGTCCATGACGGAGCTCTGCACAAAGTGGGAATCCCAGCCGTTGAGGTCAATGGACGCGGTGACGAGTCCGACCCGCGCCTTGATCAAGCGCGCGATCTGTCGCATGCCCCGACTGAAGCCGTCGTATGAGTATTCGGCCCCGTTGGCGGGCGAGTCCTTCTCCGACCGAAGTTTCTCGATGCGCTTCATGGCGCCGAGCGTATCGCGGGCGACCGCGCCCAATGCGCTGGACTCCATTCCGTAGAGTTTCTCCAACGCCGACGCCATCTTCCCGGCCTTCTTGCCGAGGGAGAAGGAGTCCAGCGATTCCATGACGGTGGAGGCCGGCGCGCCGCGGAGGCATTCGGGAACGCTCTTGCCCACGGCCACCGCGGAGAGCGGACCGTTGGCTCCTTCAGGCAGGGCGCGAAGGAAGCGACCCAGCCAACCGCCGGACATCAGCAGACCGCCATGCTCCATCAGGTCCTGCGCTTCAAAATGAGAACGCGTGGAATCCTCCGAACCCGCGGCGTGCATGATGGCGAGAGAGCCGTCCTTGAAGGGCGTTTCCAATTCGCGCAACAGCGGGTTCAGACCGAAGAAGTCGTCGAGCTGGACCGAGTCCTTCTTCTTGATGGCGATGCGGGGGCGGGCCTTGTGGTAACCGTCGTCCTCGAAGGGCGCGACCATGTTGAGGCCGTCGGCCCCGCCGCGAAGAAACACCACGACCAGGGTCTGGCGCCGGTCGCCATTGCCGTCGAGAGCCAGTTGAGGGTTGGAAGCGGAAGCTGAGAGTTGAGAGTCGGCATTCATGGCTCAGCTCCATTGGAAGGCGGGCGAGGCGAGGCCCAGCGCGATGTCATTGCCGGATTCGGTCGCGGCCTGAAGTTCCGCCTCGGCGGGTTGTCGACCGAGCAAATGGGCCAGGAGGGCCTGCGCGCCGCCGGCGCGTTCGCGCAGGCGCCTGGGATCGATGCGCGTGTGGTTGTCGATGCGGTTTTCGCTCAGGGCCAGCGCGAAGTTCCAACGCCAGAGCAGCGTGCCCATCCAGGGTTGCGCCTCGTCGGGATAGCCGTCGGGAGTGGGATAGTTGAAGGGCGCGTGTCCCATGCGCAGCATGTAGTCGTAGATCGGCTTGTCGCCGTCGGTGCGGGCGTCCGTGGCGCGCAGGGCGGAGACGATGAAGTTGAACGGCCGCTTGAATTTAGTTCCCCGCGAATTGCGGAAATCCTCCGTGGCGAACAGCGCGCGCAGCGTTTCGCGGATGTCGCCGCCGGTCTTGAGGAACCTCGCCGCGACCGTCTCCACCGCTCCCCTGGGCGGTTCGTCGGCGATGAAGCGGCGGCAAAGCTTGGTTGCGAGGTAGCTCGCGGTTGCGGGGTGGAGGCTGATGATGTTCAGCACGTGGTCCAGATCCTTCTCGCCTTCGCCGGCGGGAATGACCTGGCCGAGGACAACCTTCTTTCCGTCGTCGTGCAGCCAGGGTTTGAACTTCACGTCGCCGTAGCGGTTGTTGAACGCGGGCCCGGGTCCGGATTTCGCCTGGCTGACGGTCCAGCCGGTCAGGCAACGCGCGACCTCCATCACATCCTGCTGCGTGTAACCGCCGTGGACGCCCAGGGTGTGGAGCTCCAGGAGTTCCCGCGCGTAGTTCTCGTTCGGGCGGTCCTCCTCCTTGCGCTTCACGTTCTGGCGCCCGTCGAGATACCAGAGCATGGCCGGGCTGAGGGCCGAGGCGCGGACCATGTCGGGGAACTTGAAGGCAGGGCGATCCGGCCGTTTGCCGCCGAGACCCAGCGAACGCGCAAAACGGTCGGCCGGCGATTCGATCCGTTGGCCCAGGTCGCCGAGGGCGTAACGGCGGATGACCTCGCGGTCGTCCCAGAGCTTGAGCCATTTGCAGTCGCCCTTGGAGGGATCGATGTTGAAGTGATCGGTCCAGAACTGGACCATGACCTCGTAGAGCTGTCGGCGGGAGAAGATGGCGCGCTGAATCGTGGAACGCGCCAGATCGCGAAGCAGGCTCTTCTCCTCGAACTCGTACATCAACTCGACCGGAAGATCGAGCGTGGCGATGCCGCGCACCGCGGTCCGTCCGTCCGGGTCGTGAATGCGTTCGGGATGCAGTTGCTCCTCGATGTAGGCCGCCGCCGCTTCCGCCTCGGATTCGCCCAGGGCGCGGACGCGTTCGTATTCACCGGGGCGCGGTCCGAAGGAGAGACGATTCAGATGGTGGCTGACGAGGTCGACGGATTCGGACGCGGGCGGGGAGAACGGCCCCTTGTCCTTCGTCCAATGGACGGCGTCGAAGCGCAGGGCCCGGGGCGGTCCGTCACAACCGGCGGCCGCAGCCGCGGCCGCGGCCGCGCCGCCAAGCTGAACGAACTGCCTCCGCGTGACCTTCATGCCGTGGTGAAGTCGGACTTTACGCTTCGGATTGTTTCGCCGCCGGAGCGGGTTCCCCGGGGTTCAGATCCGGCGGCAACGCGGGGGCGGCCGCAGGCTGGGGCGTCTTTGCGAACCGCGCGCCGACAATCACGCCGCAGCCGCTGATCAGGATCCAGCCCAGAACGCCGATCCAGCCGATCAGGGGAAAGAGGCAGACGAATGCCAGGACAACCCCGCCGCGCACGACCGCCATCCAGGGGCGGTCCTTGTCGGCCGGCGAGGCGAGCCCTTGCCCGACGCGCAGGCACAATCCGGCCGAACCGGCCACGCCGATCAGGAACACCGACGTCATCACGGTGATGCCGATGAACTTGAACAAGGGGTGGTTGATCTGGGCCAGGGCAATGCCCGCGAGGCTCCCGGGAACGGCAACCACAAGCCCCACGCCGGTCAGGGAGACCGGCCGGCTGTAGCGATCCGCGCCGCGCTTCACGAATTCCGGCCACAGCGCGAAGACGCCAAGCCAGCTGCAGATGAATACGGCCATCAGGGCCGCGATTGCCAGGGTCCATCCAATGACTGCTGAAAGATACATGGTCTGATCGGGGTTGAACTTGAATTCGCGTTGAACCGGGTCGTTGTGGGTTTCAGGAGAAAGTGACGGTCGTCGACAAGTCCGGTTACAGCGTCGATCCTTCAGTTTCGCGGAGGCGCCGCCATGGAGGGCCTGGCCGTGTTCGGGTCACAGCCCGCGGAACATGCGTTCCACCTGTCGCAGGTCGATGCCATGGGGGCGCGTCTCCAGGATCCAGCCGAAGTCCTCCCGCGCGCCGGCGGTGTTCTCCAGGCGGGCGCGCAGCATGCCGCGCCGCAGGCGCTCATAGGGATCGTTGGGATCCAACGCGACCAGCAGCTCCAGGTGCGGCAGCACATCCTCCGGCGAATCGAGATCGAAACGGTGCGAGACCAGGTTGCGCAGCATGCGCTCGATGATCTGGCGCTTGGTCGAAGGGATGAGATGCTCGTCCTCCAGATCGCGGCCCGTGTTGAACGTCACCAGCTGCGCCGCGTCATCCAGCGTCAGGATCTCGCCCTGTTCGAAGACATCAATGAATTCGACGGGCGCCGAGCCCTCATCGGGCAGGTAGCGCACGACGAAGTGCGAGGGCAGCGGCACGCCAACCACGCTCCTGACCCCGAGCTCGCGCGCCAGTTCCATGAACAGGACCGACAGGGTGATGGGCAGGCCCTCGCGCTCGTCCATCACGCGGCTCATGTAGCTGTTTGCAGGGTTGTCGTAGTCGGTGCGGCTGCCATGGAATCCGTTGTCTTCAAACAGACTCTTCTTCAACGCGGCGATCCGGGCCGCGTCGTCGACGTCCTTCGCCAGACCGTCCCGGATTTCCCCGGCCATCCGCTTGAGCGAACGCCGGTAGGGCGCGGGATCCAGATCCGGATTGTCCAGCTGGTCCAGCAGCAGCGCGGCGTGAAACAGATCAATCTCCTCTTCCTCGCCCTCCAGCGCCGCGAGCAACTCACTCTCAATCTGTTTCGTGTGGACCGATGCAGCCAGCAGGCGCAGCTGCCGGGCCTGCCGATCCAGCTCCTCCGCGCGTTGTTTCAGGACGGCGGTCGAGGATGCGGACGCTTCACTGAGGGACTTGATGAGGCCGTCGTCCCAGTTTCCGGCCGGCTTGAGATCGGCGACCTTCCCGAGGACGGACGCGACCGATTCGGGCGATGGGCTTAGCGAATCCAGCGCCTTGCCGATGCGGAACTGCCGGAAATCGGCCTCGGTGTCGCGGAATTTTGCGAGGCCGACCCAGCCGTTGCGCAGGCCCTTGTCATCGGATTCCATGACCACGCGGTCGTTCACGTAGCAGACGATCTTCTCCTCTTCGAAGCGGACCTTGATGTCGTTCCAATGGCCCGGCCGGTAATGTTCGGAAGGCAATGTCCGGAGGATGCGCCAGTTGAACACGGTCGGCCCGTCGAAACGCGTCAGCCGGAGCTGGCCGCCGGTGGGATAGAATCCGTAATGCCGGTCGCGACCGTCGGAGGCAAACACCAGGCCCGCGGCGCCGCTTTCGTCGTCGAGTTTCACCCGGACCGCAACCTCGTAGGGGCGCTCCGGCGGTTCGATCCGCGAGAGACACAGCGCCCGGCCGCCGAAGCCGTCGCCCACGCCCTCCACGCGGATCTGTCCCGAGCGGCGGAACCAATGCGCCCCGAATACGGAAATCCATTCCGCGACATCCAGCGAACCGATGCGCTGCCAGCGGTCCATCGGCGTGGGATTGGGTTTGTCGATCAGGGACTGCAGCCGGTTCACCGGCACGGCATAGCCGAGATTGCGGGTGACCGCGGACTTCATGGTCATCACACCCTGGACGCGGCCGTGGAGATCGAGCACGGGGCTGCCGCTGTTGCCGGGCTCCACGGGGATGGCGACCTGGATCATCTCGATCTCGTCGATCTCGCGTTTGGAGGAGACGACCGAGACCTCGCCCTTCACCACGCTGTGCTCGAGGCCGTGCGGATTGCCCAGCGCGACGACGATGGTCCCCTGCTTGAGCTCGTCGGAGTCGCCCAAGGGAAGCGGTTTCAGGCCCTGGGCGTCGATCTTCAGGATGGCCAGGTCGAGCTTGCGGTCCCAGGCATGAACGCCGGCGACCTCATTCACCGAGCCGTCGCTGAATTTCACCTTGATGGCGCGGCCCTCCCCGATCACGTGGAGGGCGGTCGCGATGAGGCCGTCCTCGGAGATCACAAAACCCGCCCCGACGCCCTCCTCCTCGCGTCCGTCGCGTCCGAGCTGGTGCACCACGACCACCGAGGGCATCGCCCGGTCGGTGATCTCCTCGTAGGTCATCGGCTTTTCAGTCGGGAAGCCGTTCCCCTTGGCCGCGGCGGACTTCGGCTTCGCGTCCTGGGCGGACAACGGCGCGGCGGCGGGAACGAGGGTTGCGATCAGGAAGGCAAGTCCGAGCGACATGCGGAGGCCCAAGGGACTGCGCATTGATCCGCAGACCTGCGCGGTGGGGGGGCCGTGCACCCCCAGCGCCCGCGGGCCCCCCACCGCATCTGCGGGGGTTATCTCTCGACGGGGCTGCTCCGCGGGGGCGCCCCCCCCCCGACACCCACCTCGCGG
>JAYPGD010000060.1:0-5845 GCA_038126655.1 Verrucomicrobiales bacterium | reverse complement strand
AGCTCCCGCTGAGCCGGGCTTGCAGCAACACCGGATGCGGGTTTGTTAAAAGGAACGTTCGGCTCAGCGGGAGCTTCGCCCCACCAATGACGCCCATGCGTCTGCCTGCGCGCGCCGGCGGAATGAATAATCCGGGAAATCATGCGACGCGGCAGAATCTACGCGCAAACGACCGGGTGTAAATGGAAATGGGCGCAATCCGCAGACTTGCGACCGGCGAGCCTTCCGCTTATGTTTCCCCGGCTTCCAGAAGAGACAATCAACCTCCCCTCCCTCCCATGCTGCTAGACGAACAAGGTTCAGAGTCCCTGTTGAAGATGGTCAACTGCGGCGGCTGCGAGGCCCGCGTGTTCATCCCGCGCGACCTGGCCCCGCTGGAAACCCAGCCCTGCAAGGCCTGCGGTCACCCGGTGATGAAGCCGCTGATTTTGGGGCAGGTGGAGTTGCGAGAAGTCATCGCCTCCGGCGGCATGGGCACGGTGTTTCGTTCCTGGGATCATGCGTTGGAGCGCTTCGTGGCGGTGAAACTGATGCAGGAGCAATACGCCGCAGACCCCGAGGCGGTGGAGGGCTTCTCCCGCGAAGCCCGCGCCTGCAGCCCCATCAATCACACCAACATCGTCTCCATTTATTCCTTCGACGAACACGACGGACACAAATACATCGTGATGGAACTGACCGAAGGCGGGAGCCTCGAGGGCAGGATCGAGGAGAACGGCAAGGTCCCGGAACTTTACGCATTGGACGTGGGCGTCAAGATGTGCTCCGCCCTCAAGGCCGCCCTGAAACACGATCTCCTCCACCTGGACATCAAGCCGGACAACATCCTCTACAACGAGGACAACGAGCCCAAGCTGATGGATTGGGGCATCGCCCACAAGACCACGGAAGGCAAGATGAGCTGGGAGGGGGACGAGGAGGGCGTCATGGGCACGCCGGAATTCATCGCGCCGGAACGCGTCCAACAGACCGGCGAGTCCTTCCTCTCGGACATGTACAGCCTCGCCGGCACACTGCATAACGCCATGTGCGGTCACCCGCCGTTTCAGGGCGACGATCCTACCAGCATCGCGATGGCCCACGTGCACACGCCGACGCCGCCGTTGAACGAGCTGGCGGACATCACGGACCAGACCAGCGACGCCATCACCCGCGCCATGGCCAAGGACCCCGCCATGCGGTTTCAGAGTTACGACGAATTCAGCATGGCGCTCGAGGCGGCCCGCAGCCATCTGCTGCTTTCCAAGTATCACAACCCGTCCGGTTGATTCGGGCCTTCGCCGCCGCGCGTCCGGGAATCGCCGGTTCGCTTTCGCTGGCATCCTTTTCACATTCGCCTATCTTTCGGGCGTGCGTCTGATCGGCCATCTACAGGAAAGCTCCCAAGCCGCCGCGTTCGGCGATTTTCTGTTTCTTGAGGAAATAGGGAATGAAGTCGAACGCGAGGACGACGGCACGTACAGCATCTGGGTCGAGGACGAGGAGCAGCTGGAGGACGCGGCCCGCCTGCTGGCCGAGTTTCAACGAAACCCCGGGGACAAGAAGTATTTCGGGCTGGAGGACAAGGCGCGGGCAAAGCGGGCGGAAAAGGAGAAGGAGGAGCGTGAGCGCGCCCCGTTGACCTTCGACAGCCGGGACACGGTGCAGGCGCGACGCTTTGGCGTGGGGCCGGTGACCGGCGCCATGATTGCGGTCAGCATCGTGGTGTTCGTGGCGTCGCGCTTCGGCGGCGACCGGGAGGCGATCATGTCGCTTTTCATCACGGCCTTCGAAGTCAAGGGCGAGATGATCGAATGGAAGCTGCCGTCGCTGTTGGAGGTGAGGCAGGGCCAGGTCTGGCGGTTGGTGACGCCGATCTTCATCCATTTCGGCTTCCTGCACATCCTGTTCAACATGATGTGGCTGCGGCAGCTCGGCAGCGCCATGGAACACATCCAGGGCCGCGGCTACTACCTCGCCTTCATCCTGATCTCCGCCGCGGCCTCCAATGTCGGCGAGTTCTTCATCGCCCACCATCCCAACTTCGGCGGCATGTCAGGCGTGGTCTTCGCGTTGTTCGGGTTCGTCTGGATGAAGGCCAAGTTTGACTTCATGTCCGGCTATGCGATCGACCAGGGGACGGTCGTCCTGATGGTCGGCTGGTTCTTCATCTGTTTCACCGGCATCCTCCCGATCGCCAACGTCGTCCACAGCGTGGGCTTCGGCATCGGGTTGGTCTGGGGCTACCTCTCGGCGACCGGGGTGTTTCGTCCCAAGGGTTGATTCCCTGGAATAAAGCGCTAGCATCCACATCGCATCTTGAACGACGTCCGTTTCCGACGTCCGTCGTTCGGGCTGTTACACACAAACAAACGAAACCCATCGAAACCTGACATCATGAAGAAACTGCAATCCATCCTCGGGGCGCTGATCGCGCTCTGCTTCCTCGCCTCGACCGCCATCGCCGGCGAGAAGGCCATCAATGACAAGTGCCCGCTTTCCGGCAAGGCCGTGGACGCCTCCAAGACCTCGACCGTCGAGATCGAAGTCTGCTGCAACAACTGCAAGGGCAAGGTCGAGAAGAACCCGGCCGCGCACCTCGGCAAGGCCGCCAAGGCCGCCAAGGGCGAGTGCGTCCTCTCCGGCAAGGCCGCGAAGACCAGCGCCAAGGTCACCGTCGGCTTCTGCTGCGGCAACTGCAAAGGCAAGTTCGACAAGGCTCCCAAGAAGTTCCTGGGCAAGGTCAAGGCCGCCAAGAAGAAGAAGAAGGCCTGAGGCCTTTTTCTGATCTGATTCCTCAAGGCCCGCCGCGCGTCGCGGCGGGCTTTTTTTGTCGCTGTCGACGCGCGGCGGGCCGTCGGTCCGGATCGCGTTTTCCCGTCCTTGTCGCGATCCGCCGGGATTGCTAGCCTGCCAGCCTTGGTTTCATTCGCGTTGGAAATCCGGAACGCCCATGAGCGGACATTCTCACAGTCATAGTCACGGTCATAGCCACGGTCACGATCACGATCATGGCGGACCGACGGATGTGCAACAGTTGACGCAGCAACTGCGGGACGGCGCGCAGAAAATCACGGGCCCCCGCCAGGCGATACTCAATGTCCTGAGCGAGCATCAGCAGCCGCTGACCAACAAGGAGATCCATGCCCGGCTGCCCGGGGGCATGTGCGATCTGGCGACCGTCTACCGCTCCATGCACATGCTGCTCAAGATGGAGATGGTGACGCGCTACGACTTTGGCGACGGGACCGCCCGCTTCGAGCTGAACTGCCCCGAGTGCGACAGTCATCACCACCATCTGGTCTGCAACCGGTGCTCCAGGATCATCGAGCTGGAGGAATGCTTCCCGACCGAGTTGGAGGAAGCCATCGCCAGGAAACACGGTTTCGCCAAGGTCACCCACAAACTGGAGTTCTTCGGCGTCTGCCCCGACTGCCAGAGGGACGGTTGATCGCAGTTTTTCCCGACAACGCTCCACCCCGCAAAGACATGCAACACTCCCCCGGATTCCTGATGATGGTCGATGAGGCCCGGTCTCGCGTGACCGAGATCACCGTCGACGAAACGCGCGCGCGACTGCACGCCAATCCCGACGCCATCTTGGTCGATGTGCGGGAGGATCGTGAATGGGACGCCGCGCGCGCCCAGGGGGGCCTGCATCTGGGCAAGGGAGTCCTGGAGCGCGATATCGAGAATGCGATTCCGGACAAGGACGCCGAGGTGATCATGTATTGCGGGGGCGGTTACCGTTCCATCCTCACCTGCGACGCCGCCCAGAAGATGGGCTACACGAACGTGCGTTCCCTGATCGGCGGGTACAAGGGGCTCGTCGAGGCCGACTGGCCGATGGAGCGTTGAAGCGGATCGGGCTGCGGACGGCGCGCCTCTGCGTCGATGGACGCGCGATCAAATCCACAACAGCTTCACGACCAGCGCGGTCAGGGTGATGTTGAGGATCAGGCGGATGAAGGGGTCGCCCTTCTTGACGGCGAGGTGGGAGCCGGCCCAGCCGCCGATGGAGGTCCCGATCGCGAGAACGAGCCCCAGCGTCCAGAAGACCTTGCCATTGAGGGCGTAGACGATCAGGGCGGGGATCATGTAGCCGGCGACGATGAACACCTTGTGCATGTTCGTGCGCACGAGGTCCAGGCCCAGGACCTTGTGCAGGACGGGCATCAGCAGAAACCCGACGCCGGCCTGGATGAAACCGCCGTAGAAACCGACGGCGATCATCAGCAGATGCGCCGCCGTCGTCCGGCCCGCGGCCGACCCGGAACCGGGCGAGGCGTCCTTTGCCTCCGGTCCGGCGGCGGGCTTCGACCTTTTCTCGACAGCCATGAGGACCATGACGCCGATCATGATGACGGCGAGCGTCCGATTGAACCACGCGCCCTCAAGCCGAACCCCGGCCAGGGCGCCGGCGACGCCGCCGGGAATGGCGCAGGCGGCCAGCGTCAGGCTGAGTCGGAAGTCCGAGAACCCCTTCCGGCGAAAACCGGTGATCGCGGCGAGATTCTGCGCCACCACGGCGACCCGCGACGTGCCGTTCGCGACCGGTCCCCCGACGCCGAGCAGGACGAGCGCCGGCATCATCAGCAGGGAGCCCCCGCCGGCGAGGACGTTCAGAATGCCGCCGACGACGCCGACGGCGGCCAGCAGGATGTATTGCCAGGGTTCCATGAAGCGCGTTTGGAGCCGAGGTCCGGCGGAAGAGACCCGTCGTCAGCGCCCGGAGTCGGGGGCGAGCAGGCCGTCGATGGCGTCCCGGACCGCCTCGAGCTTGAAGGGCTTGTCGATCTTCCGGTTGCCGGTGGATTTGAGAAAGTCCTGGGTCTTCTCGTTGGCGACGTCCCCGCTGATGAAGATGATCCGGTTGGCGAGATGCGGTTTGATCTTCTTCGCCTCCGCGTGGAACTCCTCGCCGTTCAGGTCCGGCATGCGGAAGTCCGACAGGATGACATCGAAGTCCCGTTCCCGGATCAGCTCGATGGCCTGGCGCGCGGCGTTGCAGAGCGTCGGACGGTGTCCGAGGAGTTCGAGCATCTCGCCCAACATGTCGGCGATCGCGGGCTCGTCGTCGAGAATGAGCGCCTCGGCCGAGGTCTTCGGGGCGGGTTCTTTCTCCAGCTCCGGGGGCGTGAACAGGATGGTGGTGTCGTCCCGGTCGCCCTCCATGACGATCGGGAACCGGAGGGTGAAGACGGCCCCTCCGGACTCGGCGTTGCGGCACTCGATCCGGCCGTTGTGATCCACCATGACGCTGTGCGCGATGGAAAGGCCGAGCCCCGTTCCCGTTCCGACCTCCTTGGTCGTGTAGAACGGTTCGAATATCCGGGCCGCCTGATCCTCGGGCACGCCCGGGCCGTCATCCTCGACCTCGACGACGATCCAGTCGTCCTCCACGAACGTTCGGACGCCCAGTCGGTGCGGCGGCGAGGCGTCGATCATGGCGTGCAGCGCGTTGGTGAACAGGTTGAGCAGGACCTGTTGCGCCTGATCGGGATCCAAGAGGGTCCGGGGGATGTCTTCATCGAGCTCGAGCCGCACGTCGAGCGCCGCCACGCGGAATTCGAATTCGTGCAGCTCCAGGGCCCGGCGGACGATCTCGTTGAGGTCGCCCATCTCGCGGCGGGCCTTGCGTTCCCGGGCGAAGTGCAGGAAGCGGGTGACCAGCTTGGCGGCCCTTTCGCTCTGATCGCGACCTTCTCCAGGTTCGTCCGGGTGATGTCCGTGAGATCGTGTTTGGCGAGGATCAGCTCGAGATATCCGCGGATCGCCGTCAGGGGGTTGTTCAGTTCGTGGGCGATCCCGGAGATCATCTGGCCGAGAGCCGAGAGTTTCTCCGCCTGCCGCAACTGCTGTTCAA
>JAYPGD010000059.1:9501-17234 GCA_038126655.1 Verrucomicrobiales bacterium | reverse complement strand
CGCGCGCCCCGCTTCGGTTGATTGCCCGCTTGCATCGGCTCTCTGATTCCCTATCGTTCCCCGATTCACTTGAAAGCGTATGAACTTTGCTGACTATCTTGTTCTGATCATCTACTTCGGCGGCATGGCCGGCATCGGCTTCTGGGCCATGAAGCGCGTGAAGAAGCAGGAGGACTACTTCATGGGCGGCCGCGGCTTCGGAAAACTGTTCCAGACCTTCGCCGCATTCGGGGCCGGGACGGGCTCGGCCGATCCGGTCAACACGGCTCGCGGGACCTTCGCCAACGGGATGAGCGGGATGTGGGGCGTCATGTACTGGCTCTTCGTCACGCCCATCTACTGGATCAGCGGCGTGTGGTATCGGCGGATGCGCTGCCTGACCCTGGGCGACTGGTTTGTGGAGCGGTATCAATCGAAGAAAATCGGCGTGGCCTACGCGATCTTCGGCTGTTTTTACTACATGGTCTACGGGGCGATGCTGTTCACGGCGATCGGCAAGGTGGCCGTGCCGTTGATGGGCGAGGAGCTGCTGGGCATGCAGACCGAGCATGTCCTGGTTCCGTTGGTGGCGATCATCGTGGTGATCTACGGCGTGCTGGGCGGCGTGACGGCGGCCTACTGGACGGACCTGATCCAGGGCATCTGCATCATTCTCCTGTCGGTCCTGCTGATCCCCTTCGGCCTGAACGCGGTGGTGCAGAAGTTCGGCGGTCCGGACGATTCGTGGACGGACGGCTTCCGGGTGATGCACGAGCAACTGCCCGAGAGCACCTTCACCATTCTGGGCGGCACAGCGGCCAGCGAATTCCCGCTCTACGCAATCGTGATGATCGTGATCATGAACATGATCGGCATCGTCCTCACGCCGCACTTCATCGTGACGGGCGGCGGCACGGCCAAGAGCGAGCACGACGCCCGCGTCGGCCTGGTCACCGGCAACTTCATCAAGCGCTTCTGCACCATCGGCTGGGTGATCACCGCCTTGATCGTGTTGACCCTGTTCTCCTCGCGCCCCGAACTGATCGCCGATCCGGACCAGGCCTGGGGCGTGGCGACGAAGGAACTGCTGGGGCCGCTGGGCATCGGGCTGGTCGGGCTGATGCTGGCCTGTCTGCTGGCGGCCTTGATGAGCAGTGTGGACTGCTACATGCTGGTCTGCTCGGCGCTGGTCGTGCGGAACATCTACGTGCCTTTCATCAAGCAGGACGCGAGCGAGGAGCAATGCCTGAAGCTCGGCCGCATCACCGGCGGCATTGTCGTGGTCGGCGCGGTGATCTGCGCGATGACGATCAACGACATGTTCGCGATTCTCAAGCAGACCTGGATCGTGCCCATGACCTTCGCGGCGTTGTTCTGGATTGGCATGTATTGGCGGCGCGCCACGACGATGGCGGGTTGGATCACGGTCGGCTTTTGCCTGGTCAGCTTTTTCATCCTGCCGCACATGATCCCGGCGATTGCGCCCGACCTGCGCACGAACCCCGACTACGCGGCGGTCAACCAGATTGTGGAAACCACGACCGAGCGCGCGGCGTCGCCCTCGGATGTGGCGGCGGGTCGCGCGGCCAATGCGGGCGACCGGATCACGGACACGAAGACGACCGGAGGCAAGTCCATCTACTGGAGTGATGGCGTGAAGCCGGCCGAGGGCGATCCGGTCTTCAGGGAGCTGTCGCGCACGACCGACGGCGGAACGACGGTCGTGGTCCGGACCCATGACGGTCCGTTGGTCGGCCAGGGGACCTTCCGCTTCGACATGGTCATCTACACGAAATTGCTGGGGATGGATCTGACCGGGGTGCGCAACGCCGCGTTGGCGACGTTGGACCTGCCCTTCAAGATTGTGGCGCCGTTCCTGGTCATGATCCTGGCCAGCCTGTTCACGAAGCCCTGCGACAAACCGGGATTGGACCGGCTCTATGTGAAGATGAAGACGCCCGTCATCCCGGATCGCGACGCGGATGCGGCGGAGATCGAAAAGAGCTACGCGGAGCCGCATCGGTTTGACGACCGCAAGCTCTTCAAGCATCCTGACTTTGAATTCCAGAAGCCCACTCCGACCGACTTCTGGGGATTTCTGGCGTGTTTTGGGATCTGTTTTGCCATCATCGGCCTGATCCTGTTGGTAGCCGGCATCGGCGTCTGACATCCAGCCATGCGTTGACGACGGTCAACGGTTTCGTCATGGCGGCGTCCCGCGCGACGCCTTTCCCGGATGTCTTCAAATAACTTCGGTCCGGTGGCCCGGCGTTGTCGCGGCGGCCGGGATCGAATTCCGAACTGCGTATGTACGAAGGCGATTTCGAAGAACTGAACGAAGCCTCCCCCAAGGTGTTCGAATTCTCGGGCTATTGTTACGTGGCGTCCTTCTCCGCGGTTGTCTGGGCGGTTTATCATGTCACGCAGACTCCGGGATTCACCAGTGAAGACATCATCGAAGTCGCGTTCCGGATCGCGGCCGCAATCATACTGCCCTGCTTTGTCGCTTTCGGGGGATGGTTGTTGTTCGGGCGGAACAGTTGGGCGACCAACATCATCTGGTTCCTGGGATTCGCTCTTCTCGGCGGTCATGGCTTCACCGTCATCACCGGGAAGAGCCGGGGGCTTGCGGAATCCGCGGCGTTGGCGGCCCTGCCGGAACCGATGTCCGGGGCGGAGATCATCGCCCGAATCGTCGCGGGCGGATCCGTCGCCAACACGCCGGTCTGGCGCCGGCTGCCGCAGACCGCGGCCGAGGGCGGCGATCTGCGGAAAACGGCCGCTTTGGACGCGGCGACCAGGGCGCATCTCGGGCAGATGGCAAAATCGGGCAAACAGTTTGCGGCTGCGTTCCAGAGCCTGGGGCAGGGGCGCAGCGTCGCCGGCCGGCGCTACGGCTCGGAAGGACAGCTCGAACGCCAGATCTTCACGACCCAGTTGCAGTTGGGGTTGATCAAGGCCTTCCCGGAAACCCTGGAGAAGGCGCCGCAGGAATACCGGAAGGCGATTGCGGCAGTGGATTCGGTCGGGCTCTCGGACGCCGAGCGTGAGGCGATTGTGGCGGGCTACCTCGCCGGGGCCGAGCGGGTCGGCCCCCGTCTGCTGGAATATCATGGGATCGTCAAGCGGCACGGCGAGGCGACATTGGAGGCGCTGCTGCTTTTCAGCCGCGAGTATGGCGCCTGGCAACGGGAACTGGAAAGCCGGACAATCGTCTTCGAATCGAAGGAGGCCCAGGCGGCCTACGATGAGATCATGGAGGAACTGGAACGCGTCGAACCGGAAATCAAGGCGCTGCGCAAGCGTCTGCCGGATTGAACGGGAGCCGCCGTCATTCGCGCCGGACGCGCCAATTCAGAAGCCCAGCAATTCACGGATCGGATGGGTCTGATTGATCTTGTGGAGGGCCGCTCCCATGATCGCCGTCGCGGCGAGCAGGAGAACCAGGAGAAGTCGATGGAGCGCGAGCGCGCGGTCGCGCTTCTTCAACATCCTGCTCAGCTCCTGGTTCGAGTGCTCCAACCATTCCTGATCGGTTCCACGTTGATATTCGTCGCTCATGTCGGGATTGGTTCTTTTCGCTGGGGCGGCGGGGTTCAGGCGAACAACTCCTTCACTGGCCGGCCCTTGCCGTCCTCGGTGACGTGGAAGGGACGACCTTCGACCTCGAATGCGGTGGCGGGATTGACGCCCATGGCGGTCATCAGGGTCGCGTGAAGGTCCCGGACGCCGACCGGCTTCTCGACGGCGACCAGGGGGCGCTCATCGGCGGTCCGGCCGTGGAGGAATCCCCGCTTCATCCCCCCGCCGAACAGGAGCGCGCTGGTCCCTCCCGTGAAATGCCGGTGCAGTCCATAGTGTTTCGGTTCGGTCATGAACTCTCCCTTGAATTGTGACTGGTCGGTGGCGACGGATCCCGGCTGCCCCTCCATCAGGGCGTCGCGACCGAACTCCGAGGCCAGGACGATCAAGGTCCGATCCAGCAGGCCGCGCTCCTCCAGATCGAGAATCAGCCGCGCGATGGGTCGGTCGATTTCGCGGTGGAGGCGGGCGACGGTCGTGTGGCCGTCCAGATGCGTGTCCCAGTTCATGAACGGCCGGAACTCCACCGCCACTTCGACAAACCGGGCGCCCTTCTCGACCAGTCGTCGCGCCAGGAGGCAACCGCGGCCGAAACGGCCGGTGTCGTAGGCCTCGCGGACCTCCCTCGGCTCGAGCCCGATGTCGAAGGCCTCGCGCTCTTTGGAGGCGAGGAGGCGGTCGGCGTTCTCGAACGACCGGAGCATGGATTCGCGCTGATAGTCGCTCAGGAACGGCCGATCGGGGGATTGGTCGACCAGGCGGCGATACAACCTCGTGCGGTTGCTGAAGCGAGCGCGCGTCATTCCCTCCGGCGGCTGCAGGGCCGCGGCCGCCCGCTCCGGAAAGGGCAGGTTCATCGGCCCGAATTCATTGCCGAAGAACCCGGCCGTGGTGAAGGCCTTCACCTCCTCGGTCTCGCCGATGTCCACCAGCTGTTGGCCGATGTTGATGAAGGCGGGCATGACGGGATTGCGCCGTCCCAACACACGGGCCAGCCAGGCGCCGATGTGCGGGCAGGCGACGGTCTGGGGCGGAACGTAGCCGGTGTGCCAATGATACTGATGCCTCGAGTGCAGGATATGCCCGAGATCGGGCGCCACGGCTGAACGGATCAGCGTGGCGCGGTCCATCACCCCGGCAATGTTCTCGAGCCCCCGACAGATCCGGATGCCGTCCACCACGGTGTCGATTGCGGGAAAGGTGCTGAGGATGCGCTTGACCTCCAGCCCCTTTTCGAACGGGTGGTATCGCTTCGGGTCGAAGGTCTCCGGAGCCGCCATGCCGCCGCCCATCCAAAGCACGATGCAGGCGTCGGCGGTGGGTTCGGGATGCGAAAGCCCGCCGGAACCCTGGGCGCCGCGGACCGGGATCGGCTCGCCGGTCATGAGCGCCGCCGTTCCCGCCGCCGCCAAACGGCGGAGAAAATCACGGCGGACAATGCGCTCAGGAGCATCTGGATCAATCTCGCTCATGACTGGGTTCTGGATACTGGATGCGGGATGCGTGGCTTGTCACGACGAAGTTCCGGCTTTGCGGAACGTAGGCGGATGCGTGGTGCGGGACTCTGACCACTGATTACTGATCACTGTCTACCGGACGAGCAAGAATTCCGGTTTCATGAAGACCGCCCAGAGGAGGTCTTCCACCTCGTCCGGCCCCGGATTGGAGCCCAGGGCTTCCCGGATGGTCTGTCTTTCTTCCGGGGTCGGCCGACGGGACAGGGCATACTCGTGGATGAAGTCGATCAAGTCGTCCGGGTTCTTCCATGCGCGGGCCGCGAGTTGACGGCCGCCGCGTTCCAGCATGCCGGCGAGGACGCGGTTGTTGAACAGGTCGATGGCGGTCAATTCGCTGAGTTCGTTGGGGCGCGAGCTGACGACCTGTTCGCGCAACGGACGGCCGAGGCTTTGCATCAGGGCGTCGTTCATCATCAACGAGGCGCGGATCGGCGGCATTCCTCCGGCGGCGATCTCCGGGGTGACGGTCCGATTCCAGGCCCCGATGGGTTCCACCTCAGTCACGGGAAGCCAGCGGCCGGTGAAATCCCCGAGGTGGTTGTCGTCGGTCGGCGCGGGCGGATTCGGATTCCACTGCCAGTCGGGCCCTGAATGCAGGGCGATTCTGCGGCCGTTTCTGAGCGTCAATTCGGCCTGCATGAAGAACCCTGCCTCCTCCGGGTTCGGGGCCCTCGTGCGCGCGTCGACCACGATCAGGTTGATGCCCGGGCTGAGCCAGTCGCTCAGGTCGATCAGGACCGGTTGGGTCCAGTCGTCGCTGTCGACGACCTTTCGGTTGTTGATATAGAGAGCGAATTCGTCGTCGCAGGTCGCCACGGCTTGCCCCGCGGCGACCTCGTCGGTCAAACGGAAGATCCGCCGCAGAAAGACGCGCTCCCCGGCGGTCGGCATTCGCTTCGGGGCGACCGGAGCGCCCCAGATCCAACGGCCTGCCACTGCGCCCCCGGGCGTCGCTTGTCCGCGGCGAAGCCTGCCGACAATCGGCGCATCGTGAAGAGCCGGGCCCGTCGAGGTGATCGTCCGGATGGAGTCGATGAATTGCTCCGCCGTGAGCCGGCGGGATCGGGGGCCGCGATAGGTGTAATCGGATTGGCCGGAGTCGCGGGTCAGGATTTCGGAGGCCGACTGGTAGGCCGCGGAGTTGGCGATCAGTTCCAGCGTCGCCTTCAGGTCGTGTCGCTGGTCCGCGAAATGAACGGCGAGCTGATCCAGAAGATCGGAGCTCCACGGTTCGGACTGCATGGCGTCGAGTGGATGCACGATGCCGCGTCCCATCAGGCGGGCCCAGAGGCGATTGACGAGGGTCCGTGTCGTGCGGCCGTTCTGCGGATGGACCATCAGTTCGGCCAGTTGCCGCAGCCGGGTCTGGCGGTCGGCGGTCGGATCCACCCGCCCCAGTTCCGGAAAGAGCCATGAGGCCTGCGCGATGCGTCCGGTGGGTTTGTCGCAGCGGTGAATCTCAACGGGCTTCCAAGCATGGATTGCGGCGAGACCGTAGGCTTCGTCCAGGGTCC
Organism: Verrucomicrobiales bacterium; assembly: GCA_038126655.1. GTDB lineage: Bacteria > Verrucomicrobiota > Verrucomicrobiia > Limisphaerales > JAYPEY01 > JAYPEY01. Next base: position 10,642 of record JAYPGD010000059.1, on the reverse strand, counting down.
AGCGATCGATGAAGCTGTCGTGGCAGGAGTCGCACTTGAGGCTGATGCCGCGGAAGACCTGCCGGACGTGCTGCGCGACCGGGATGTCGACTGCTTGTCCGGCGCTGGCCTCGCCGCGCCAGGTGATGCCGGCGCTGAAGCCCTTGCTGGCGGTCGACGACGGCGCGATCAATTCCCGGACCATCCGATCGAAGGGCAGGTTGTGTTTCAGCGAATCGTAGAGCCATTGGGTGACCTGCATTCTCCGGCCCGTGTCGAAACCGACGCCGGCATAGTCGTTGCGCAGAAGATCATTCCAGAAACTGAGCCAGTGATCCGCATAATCGATCGGATCGGAGAGCAGTCGACGAACGGCCTTGGCCCGTTTGCGCGGATCGGCGTCCGCCAGGAAGGCGCGCAAGTCCTGCGGACTGGGGGGCAGTCCGATCAGGTCGAACGAGACGCGTCGCAGGAAGCGCGCGTCATCGATCGGCTCCGGACGCGGCAGTCCGGCACCGGCGAGATGGGCGTCAATGATCCGGTCGACCACGTTGGCGCGTCCGTCGACGGCGGGAGGGAGCCCGGGGCGCCGGGGTTTCAACGGCGGCTCGTAGGCGGCCCGTCCGGCGAAGGTGAATCCCGGCTCCCACGGCATGCCGGCGCGGACCCAGACTTCCAGGCGGGCGATGTCCTCGGGCGGGACGCCCGGGCGATCGTCCGGCGGCATCCGGGCATCCGGATCCGCGGAGCGGACGAGTTCCAGAAAGCGGGTGTCTTCCGGGTTTCCCGGCTTGGCCATTCCGTCGTCGAGAAACGTGGATCGGTTGTTGACCGAGAAGTCCCCCTTTGACTTGGAGCCCCCGTGGCACTCGACGCAATGCCGGCGGAGGATCGGCGCGATGTCGTGGGCAAAGTCGAGTTCAGCGGCGGGCGTTTGATGGGCGCCGACAAGCAGCGAGGCCCACAAGACCGCGCGCGAGAACTGCCTGCCAATGTCGCCGGACATGGACGGGAGAATAGACGGGCCGGGGCCGGGGCGCGAGAAGTTCCCGGGCTCGGTTCGGGGTGGGGCCGGGCGGCTTGCCGGGCTGAAACGTCAAAGTGACGGCGGTGGATTCGGGGCCTCTGACTGACGGTGAGTTCCCAGCTCCCGGATGACGGG
>JAYPGD010000059.1:0-9491 GCA_038126655.1 Verrucomicrobiales bacterium | reverse complement strand
TTCGAGGATGCGGGCGATCTCCCGATGGCCGGCCGCATTGGTGTGACCGTCCCCGCGGAGCCCCAAACGGACGTTGTCGCCCGGTTCGAAATGGTCGAGCAGATCGACGCAACGCGCGTTTTCCTCCCGGCACCAGCGCGCGACCTCCGCGTGGATCGGGCGGTAGGGGAAATCCGCGTCGAAAGGCTGATTGATGTCGAACGCTGGTTGAATGACGGTCAGGAATGGAATGCCGCGCTCCCGGCAACCCCGGGCGATTCCGGCGTGGGCCTCCTTCGATTCCCGCCACTTGAGGCCGCGTTCGCGAAACGACTCCAGCGGATTCGTGTAGATGAGTTTCCTGACCTTGAAGGCCTCCCGCCCGAGCCGGTTGTTCAGTCGGATCTTCGCCTCCTCCCAGAGCCAGAAGCGGGCATGTCGATACTGCAGTGTCGGATTGGACTTCGAGTCCAGATTGGGTTCCGTGTCGTTCCGGTAATAGACCAGCGCCACGACATCGGGCTTGAACCGGTCCACCGATTCTTCAAAGAGGATGCGCTCCTGAATCGTGTTGTAGCCCGAGGCGCCCAGGTTGACGCATTCCCAGACGACGTCGTTGCCGGCCTTGAAATCGTTGAGAAGGGCTTCCAACCGGACGCAGAAGGTTTCGTCGTCGTTGACGCCCCAACCGAAGGTGAATGAATCGCCCAGGAACAGGACCCGCCGCGTTTCCGCCGGCTTGGGGATCGTCACTGGACGACCGCGAAAGCCGGCCTCGTTGACCGTGTAGGTCACCGGGCCGAAATGCTTGGGGACGACATTCGTGGTCGGGCCGTCCATGAAGCCCCGCATCCCGGGTCTGAGTCGATGGACCAGCGGACTCCCGGGGGCCAAAGCGGCCATCGGCAGGCGTTCGATCGAAAGCGTCGCGACGGCCTCAAACCCGCGTTGAACCCGGAACCGGGTCCAGGCTTCCAGAGCGAACGCCGTCACTGCCGCCGCCGCCAGCAGCGCCGCGGCGACCCGTCCCTTGGACAACGGCCGGCGGGCGGCGGATTCATTCCCGGCGTCGCGATTCATAACGACCGCTCCTGCGCCGGATGGGCCAGTTGCTCGAGCAGCGGTCCGACCAGGCGCTCCGCGATGGCGCGATGAAGCTCCACCCGGTTCCGCGGGCGCGCCTTGCCCAGCGCGGCGGCTTCCTGTCTGCGGAGATCGAAGAAGGGCGCTTCCGCGTCCTTCGCCCACGACTTCACCGTTTCGTGGATGGACTCGTAGCGGTAATGCCCGGAGCCGGAGTGGTCATGGTCGGGATGCATGACAACCAGAGTCCGGGCCCCGCGCTCTCCGGCGAGACGCACGACCGCCGACAAGGCCTCCCGCGCCAGGGCCGCCTTCGGGTTTCCGTCCTCGAAGCTCCGCTCAAGTTGCGGGGAGGTTTCGACGACGTCCGGTTCCATGATCTTCCTGCCGGCGGCGGCGTTCAGGTTCGAAGCCAACTCGGCCAGGAACCAGGAACGCGTCCGGGAGAAACGCCGTTTCGGGCGCGTCGCTCCCATCCGCTCCGGTTCGGCGTCATCGATCGCAACGCTCACCACGACCACATCCGGCCGCAGGTCGGGCAGCGCTTCCGCGGCCAGGATCGCAATCTGGTGAAGATTGTATTCCGGGACGCCCAGGTTGACGCACTCGATCCCGTCGTTGCCGAGGCGTTCCTGAAGCATGGATTCGAGACGCGCGGGAAAGGTCTCCTCGTCGTTCACCCCCATTCCAAAGGTGATTGAGTCTCCCAGGAAAACGATCCGGACGCCGTCGGCGGGTTTCTTGACAGCGTGCGCCCGTCCACGATGGCCGTGTTCGTTGATGGACCAACTCCACGGCCTGCCCGGATCGACGACCGGCTCGCTGCCGACCGCGTAGGCCTCCTCGGTCCTGAAACCCGGCCTGAGGCGATACTCGATCCGGCCCGGAACGGAGAGGAACATGTTCTCCTTCCGGGCGTTGATATGGCTCGCCAAGCGATCGTACTCCGCGATCCGGCGTTTGCGGTAGACGATTTCCGCCGCCGGGAAGAGGACCAGCAGCGCGAGGACGAAGGCGGCCAGGGAAAGAGCCGCTCTGCCCCGCCAGCCGAGCGGCCGCCGCGGCCCCCGTTTGCGGACGGTCGCCGTCATGAATTGAATGCGCTCGAAGACAAGAAGCCTGTATGCGCCGCGACGACGCCGAAAGCAAGCGCTCCCCGCCGGCAGGCCGGGCTTTCGCATGAGCTGCACAATCCCCATAGGCAGGTTGTAGCGTGCGCTGTGTCAGCGCATTCAACGGCTGCCGCGTGATTGTTCCGTTTTTCGGCTGACACAGCCGACGCTGCATCTGTGAAGCTGCTGCGATTGCTGTTCATGCGTACGCTCCACGCCGGCTGGCCGTGTGGCGGGCCAGCTTGAGCAACGGCATGGAAAAGACGGATGGAGCGCGGTCGTGTCGAAGACCAACCGCAGCAACCCGGCCGCGCATCGACTCCGTTCCATCCCCAAGCCCCGGCAACCCGAAGGCGGGACACAGCCGCGCTCATCACGGAAGATGCAAGCGTCGACAAACCTGTTCCCGGGGATTGCCAGCCGCGCAAAAGGGTGTTGAATCGGGGGATGCGCCTCAGCCTCATCGCAACCGCGGTCATTGCGACCCTCGGCGTTGCCACAGCTCAACCGGATGCCGCGATCGCTGAGGCGCATGTCGCTGTCTACAACGATGTCGGCGCGGGTCGCAGTCGCTCGGACCTCGCCCGGACATTGCGGCAGATGGACGGGGTCTATTACCGGGAGGTGACGGCCAGGGAAATCCGCGCCGGCGCGCTGAAGGGCTTCGACCTGTTGATTCACCCGGGCGGCAGCGGCGGCAAACAAGGGCGGCGCCTTGCCGAAGAAGGTCGGAAGACGGTCCGTGGATTCGTCCGCGAAGGGGGCGGATTCATCGGGATCTGCGCCGGTTCCTACCTCGCTTCGGCGGACTACGACTGGTCGTTGAACATTCTCGATGCGCGGGTCCTGGATCGCAAACACTGGGCGCGCGGCGCGGGCACGGTGGACATCGGATTGTCCGACTCCGGGAAGACGTTCTTCGGCAAGGAGGACGACAGCTTGAAGATCTTCTACGGCCAGGGCCCGCTGCTTGCTCCGGCCAACAATCCGGACATTCCCGATTACGAAGTCCTGGCCAGCTATGAATCCGAAATCGCCAGGAACGGCGCGCCCAGGGGCGTCATGATCGGGACGACCGCAATTGCGCGGGGCAGGTTCGGCAAGGGGGAGGTGTTCTGTTTCAGTCCGCATCCGGAAAAGACGAGGGCGTTGGATTCCCTGCTGCACAAGGCCATTGCCGCGGCGCGGGCGAAAGGCCGCCTTCAACCAAAGAGCCCCTGCCCGCCTGGTCGATCGACCAAATTCATCACACCCCGGACATCAGCCAGAAAGGCATGCCCAATGGCGACTACTGCGCGCCCTGCGCCGCCGCCAACCTGCTCAACCAGTTTCATGCGCGCAAGTTGATCGAACTCCCCTCGAAATTCACGGGCGCGACGGATGAATCGAAGACCAAGGTCCATCGCGCGTTGGCCGAACGGCTGGGCGATGAAGCGCACATGAACACATTGGGAAAGAAGGGCACGGACCGATTCCGCCTTGCCAATGGCCTGGATCGGTTCCTGCGCGCGCAGGACATCCACAGCCTGGCGGTCAGCTACCTCGGCGTTCGGGCCTACGACCGGGAGCTTTTGGACGACCCGCTGCGCCAGCGGACCAAGGCGACCGTCGGCGTGCCGCAACTGCGCCATCTGCAACGCGAACTGGCGGCCGGCAGGGGGGTGGTCATCCTGTTCGGCTCCTACAAGCCCAATCCCGACAAGGGCGGCCGACTCGAACGAGTGGGCGGTCATTACGCGGCGGCGGTCGGCTACGGGGCCAACATAGCCGGCGAACACGATCCTTCCGGAGTGATCCTTCACGACTCCAACGACAGCCATCAGGGCGTGAAGTTCGTCTACGGCAAGACTCACGAGGAAAAAACCGAACTTTGGGAGAAGGGCAGCCTTCTCAAGTCCGGCCGCAACCTGGTCCAATTGATCAACGCGCCCATCATCCCGGACGGTCGCATCGCCTTCCTGGAAACCGTCTTCTCCTTCGAGATCAAAACCCAATCCGCTGAAAAGAAATCGCCATGAAAAGGACGCTCCTCCCACCCATCCACCATCCGGGCCGCGGTCTGGCGGGACGATTCCGCCCCGGTTCCGCCGTCGCCCTGTTGACCTGCCTGGCCGCCATCCCCGCCCTCGGCCAGAAACTGACCTCGGACATCCCTTACGTGAAGGACGGCCACGAGCGGCAGGTTCTCGACATCTACACGCCCGCCAAACCCTCGGACAAGAAACTGCCCGTCATGTTCTGGATCCACGGCGGCGGCTGGCAGGTCGGCGACAAGAGCGACGTCGCGCTGAAGCCCAAGGTCCTGACCGAACGCGGCTTCGTCTTCGTTTCGACCAATTACCGGCTCCTTCCCCACGTCGACATGGACACCCTGATCCGGGACGTCGCCGCGTCGCTGGGCTGGGTTCACAAGAACATCGCCCGGTTTGGCGGCGATCCCGATCGCATCTTCGTCGGCGGGCATTCCGCCGGAGCGCAACTTGCGGCGTTGATCTGCATCGACGACCGCTACCTGAAGGAACAGGGCGTGTCGTTCGATGTACTCAAAGGCTGCGTGCCTGTCGATGGCGACACCTACGACATCCCCAAGATCATCATGACCGCCGAACATCGACAAGCGCTCTACGGCGGCAGGATGTTCACCTTCGGACATCGACAGAAATTCGGGAATGATCCGGAGAAGCACGTGGATTTCTCCGCGGTCACCCACGTCGCCGGGGGCAAGGGCATCCCGCCCTTTCTCATCCTCTATTTTCCCGGCAATCCCGATACCCGGGCGCAGGCGAGGCGGCTGGAATCCGTCCTGCGCCGATCGGGCATCCAGGCCAAGGCCTACGGAAAACGCGACAGCAACCACAGTCGACTGAACAACGACCTCGGCAAACCGGACGACCCCGCAACCGGGGAATTCTACAAGTTCCTGGATCCGTTGGTCGGAAAGTGAATCCCCGGCGGGACGAAGCTCCCGCCGATCGCCTCAGTCCAGCGGCAGCAACTCCACCTTGCGGAATTCGCAGGGGTGGCTTTCGCTTTGCAGGGAGATCGTGCCGCCGTTCAGGAGCGTCCCATCGTCGAGTTGCGGGCTTTCGTATTCCAGGACGACCTTGCCGTCGATGAGGTGCTTGAAGCCTTTGGAGCCGTCGACCAAAACCTCCACGCTCACCCACTGGTCGCCATGATAGGTCTTTGACTTGGAGTTGATACAGTGGTTCTTGAGCAGCCTGCCCTTCATCACGACATCGGTGCCCGGCGTGCAGAGATTCAGGGTCGTTCGCTCGTCCTTGCCGTTGCCGCCGAGCAGTTGCACCTCGATCGAATCGGGAAAGTCCTGATCCTTGGCCATGGTCTCGGGGATCTGGCCGTGCAGCATCAGTCCACTGTTGCGGTAGGCCCAACCCGGACCGCCCTTCAACTGTTCGCCGACAAAGCGATACTCCACCCGCAGGCGGTAACGGGAGAACAGCGTCTTGTGGAAGAGGTGGCCGAAGGTCTCTTTGAACTCGTCGTAATTCTCGTAGCCGACCTTGATGACGCCGTCCTCGACCCGGAAGGTCTTCCGCGGATCCTCCCCCAGCTTCTGGTAACGGATCTTCGGCGTCCAACCGCTCAGGTCCCTGCCATTGAACAACTGGATCCAGCCGGTTTCCTTCTTCCGACCGCGGTCCTGCTTCAGCGCGGCGATGAGGTATTCCGTCGGCGTCTTGTGCTTCACGTTCGGCGCGCCGGGATAGGCCAGTTCACACTCCACGCCCCGGGCGGCGCAATGTTCCTGGAGCTTCACGCCGAAGTTCGCGGTGTGGGTCGGATCCTTTTCCGGCTTCCCCAGCGCGGGCGGACGGGAATAGGTCAGGTAGACCGGCGGGTCGCCCCGGGTCACGTTGGCGTAGGGCGAATACTCGGCGATCCAGGGCAGGATCTTGTCGCGCCCTTCGAGGAACGCGGCGAAGGACCGCAGACCGAAGGCGTGACCGCCGTAGCGGCTGTTGGGCGTCCATTCCTTCATCTGTTTCGGATCGAGGGTGGTCTGCGCTCCGGTGACCGCGGCGCACCAGAGTCGGGTGGATTCCCGGGCCACGGCATCGTCGCTCTCCGGATCGGCCAGGTCGTCATGGAACGCCAGCCACAGGCTCGAACAGGCGCCGGCCGAACCGCCGGCCGCGCCGATGCGCTCCTTGTCCAGATTCCATTCGCCGGCCTTGCTGCGCACGAACTGCAGGGCGCGCGCCGCGTCGCGCAGCGGCGCCTTCACCGGCGGTTGAATGTTGAACTCCGCCGCCTGCGAGGTGTAGCGATAATTGATCGCCGCCACCGAAATCCCGGCCTCGAGGCAGCCGGCGACATCGGCGAACCGTTGCGCCCGCTCCTTCGAGCCCCCGGTCCACCCGCCGCCGTGGATGATGAACACCAGCGGCGTCGGCGCATCGGACTCCGCCCGCCAGAAATCGAGCACGTGGCGTTCGTGGTCGCCATATTTCACGCCGGCCAGGGTCGGCTTCGGCACGGCGGGATCGTAGCGGTCGGGCTTCCGGACGCGCTTGGTCTTCTTCGCCTTGGCGGCGGACTTGGACTTGCCGGCGTTCTGGGCGAACGCCGGCGACGCCACAAACAGGCAGCCGACGATGCAGAGGGAGAGAAACTTCTTCATGGCGCGAAACCTAACTCGAATCTCCACGGACATTGAACTCATTTCTAACGCGCGTTGTTCACAACGCCCCAGCCGGAGAATTGAAGAGCTGGACTACGGGTTTGTGTCCACGCGCACACGATAGAATCCCTGTGACGCGGCCGGCGGAAGCTCCAGCTTCTGATGGTAGATCCCATCCTGAAACACGAATTCGTAGGAAAGCGGCGTGATCGGCCGCCAATGATTCAGCCCGTCCAGGGCATTCCGAAACTCGTAGGTTTCCGTGACGCCGACGATCTCGAAATCGGCGGCATGCAACAGGTAGGCCCGCCCGCCCTCGCGGACATACCGCAGCCCTGCGTCCGCGCGCGAATCCAACGGCGCCAAGCCGTAGAAGTACTGCATCAGGTTCGGGATCCCGTTCCCCGCGGCGTCATCGATCACGCCGCGCTTCGCCGGATCGCTGATCCCGTTCGTCCAGGCGTCAAAGGTCAACGGTTCGACCCGCAGGACCAACTGATCGATGAAGACATTGTTCGGATTGACATTCACCCGTTGCGCGGCGCCGACAACCTCCAGGTTGAAGACATCGGTCGGGGCCAGGTTCCAGTTCCGCACGTAGGTCTCGTTCGGCACAGGCTCCGTCCCATCGAGCGAGAAGATGCGGAACAACCTCCACTGCCCGTCGTTGTTGTCCGCGTCGAAGTCGTGGTAGAGCCGCACCGTGGCGTCCAAGGGATCGTAAGCCATGCGAAATCCGAACAGGTAAGGCCCATAGAAGGTGTCGTTCCGCCGGTGGTCCTCGTTTCTCGACTGGCCGTCCTCGTCGTTGACGCGGACATCCGCATGGCGGCGATAGACCGTGTCGGTGTCGTCGTCGTAAGGGTCCCGCACCTCCTCCAGGCCGCCTTTGGCCCCGGTCATCTGCTCGATGAACCGCCCCGGATCCCGGGCGTCGACCACTCGGACGCCCATGGAAACGCTGGCCCCCTGACCGGAAAGAATGTCCTCCCACACCAACGCCAGAAACTCGACGCTCCACGCCTGGTTCGCGCGGGGATGAAAATGAGCCAATTGCTGCCTGGCCTCGGAATCGTGTCCGGCCGACGGCACGACCAACTGCAGCCGCCCGGACAACTCGACCAGATAGGCGTCGCCCTTCGTTGTCATCTGGGGATGCCAGACCGATGGGTCGGAATGGTTGTCGTCAAAAGACTCCCGCAACTCGGCGCCCCACAATCGGGGACACAGAACGATCAGACACAGACACTGGACCGCCGCCTTCATTGCATCTTCGGGTCTGGTATCTCCGACTCGCCGGCGTTTGCGGATATTCACATGACACCGGCCCGTATTCGTTTGGTCGGCGGCGGCGCCCCGGGCGGCAGGCGGGGCATTTCATGGATTGCCGGGGTTCCGCGTCCCGCTATTCTCCCAGCATGACAAAACGCGCGCTTCACCTCATCGCCCTGCTCTGTTGGACCACCGTCGCGATCGCCGCCGACGTCTCGTCCGCGGTTCGTTCCGCCGTTGAGCCCTTCATCGAGAAGGGGGAGGTTTCCGGGGCGGTGACGTTGGTCGCGCACCGGGGCAAGGTGGTCAGTTTTGAGTCCATGGGCGTCTCCAATCTCAAGACCCACCGACCGATGCGGAAGGACGACATCTTCTGGATTGCGTCGATGACCAAGCCGACCGTCGGGATCGCGATCATGATGCTGGCCGAGGAAGGGAAGCTGGACATTCATGACGAGGTGGAGAAACATCTGCCCGAGTTCAAGGGCCTGTGGATGGTCGCGGAGAAATCGCGAAATGAACTGAAGCTCAAACGCCCCGCGCGCAGGATCACCCTGCTGGATGTGGCCACGCACACCGCCGGCATCGGCAATGCCGCCGAACCGCGCGCCCATTCAACCCTCGCCGAACTCGTCTCCCTGATCTCGCAGTAACCGCTCCAGTTCGAACCCGGCAGCCGCTGGAAATACAGCACCTCGGGAACCCACGTGCTGGGGCGCGTCGTCGAGGCGGTCTCGGGACAGCCCTTTCAGGACTTCATCCAGGAACGACTCTTCGATCCGCTGGGCATGCAGGACACGACCTTCTTTCCGCCCCGGGCCAAGGTCGTCGCCGGCCGGGTTGTCACGCCCTACCTGAAGAATGACGAGGTGTCCGAACTGACCGAGACCGAGGTGTCATTCGTCCGCGGCGAGCTCTGGGACACGAAACGCACCGTCAAGCCGGGCGGCGGGCTCTATTCGACGGCCGAGGACATGCGCCGCCTCTACCAGATGATGCTCAATGGCGGGGTCTGGGAAGGGAATCGCCTGCTGTCCAGGGAATCGGTCCGCGAGCTCACCCGCACGCAGTCCGGCGACATCGAGACGGGTTTCACCGACGGCATGAGCTGGGGCATCAAGTTCCAGGTCGTCAAGAAGCCGCAGGGCGTCACCGCGATGTTGAATCCCGAGACCTTCGGCCACGGCGGCGCCTATGCCACCCAAAGCTGGGCCGATCCCGTCAACCAGACCATCTACGTCCTCATGATCCAACGCCGCGGCTTCAAGAACGGCGACAACTCGCCCATTCGCAAGGCTTTTCAGGAAGCGGCGGCGGGGGCGTTGCATCGGTAGACAAAGCCGGTCCACGGATGGGAGAGTTGGCCCCACGGATGGCAAAGCCGGCCCGCGGATAGGAGA
>JAYPGD010000058.1:0-17339 GCA_038126655.1 Verrucomicrobiales bacterium | reverse complement strand
TCGGATTTTCGCCGCCGCCGTGGCGCGCGAGGTATACCGCCCCTACATCACGCGACCGCCCGCGCCGCCGCCGCCGGCCCCGCCCGCGCCGACGACGCCGGTGGCCCCCCCGCCGGCGTGGGAGACCTTTCAGGTGGTGTCGCTTTCCGAGTGGCAGGGGCGTCCCGAGGTGCATGTGCGCGATCTGACGAACCAGTCGCTGGCCAGTTACGGGCAGGGCGATGATCTGGCCGGCGGGAAGATCGTCGCGGTGGATTACCGGTCCCTGCCGCATCCTGCAAAGCCGGGGCTGCAATCCCACAGCCGCGTGATCGTCAAGATCGGCGAGGCGTTCTGGGCTGTCGAACGCGGTCAGACCCTGGCCGACAAACGGCAGCTCGCTGCCGAGCAATTGCCGGAGAAACTTTCGAAACTCTAGATCTTTATGAAACGAACGAGTCTGTTGTTGTCACTCACCCTAGGGTGGGTCCTGCCGATGTGCGCGCAGGACAAGGCACCCGCCGCCGCGCCGGATCAACCGAAGCCGGACGCGCCAGCGGAGACCAAACCGGCCGCGCCCGTGGCCGCCGGGGAGGCGAAGGAAGCCGCCGTCCAAGCCAAACCAAAGCCCGGCCGGGCCGCGCGCGACATCCGCTTCCAGTTCGACGGCATTCCCTACGCCGACGTGTTGGAGCGCTTTGCGCAGATGGCCGACAAGCCGCTGGTCGCCGACGCCAAGCCCGAGGGCAACCTGACCTTCCATGATTCAAAGCCCTACAACTTCGGCGAGGCGCTTGACACGTTGAACGTGATCCTCGCGACGAAGGGATTTGTGCTGGTGGAGGACGACCACTACCTGCGCCTGACGCCGCTCGGCGAACTTTCGCGCGTCCCGCTCAAGATTCTTCAAGGATCGCAGGACGCCGGCGCGACCCGGCCTGAGGAGGTGGTCACGGTCGTGCTGTCGCTGAAGAACCTGCAGGCGCCGGAGGTGGCCACCTCGGTGACGAACATGCTGACGAAGGCCGGTTCGGTGGCGCCGTTGTCGCGCGGGCGCGGGCTGATCCTCACGGACCGTCTGGCCAATATCAAACGCATCGAGTCGTTGATCCAGACGGTGGACAACGAGGCCATTCTCGAGCGGCAGATGAAGAGCTTTACCTTGGCGCACGCCTCGGGAGCCGTGCTTCAGGACCTGTTGACGCGCACCTTCGGCAAGGCCTCGGCGCCCAAGAAGATCCACTTCAATCCCGCCACCAAGCGCACCGAGCAGTTGGACCCCGATCCCTCGCAATACATCACCGCGGTCCACGACGACGCCTCGCGGACGATGATTCTCTTCGGGCCGCAGGATCGCATGGAGATGGCCGAGGAGCTCATCAACGAGTTCGAGGACAAGGAAGGCGGCGCGGGCGAGGTTCGGATCTACCGGCCGGTCGCCAAGAAGCCGACGGAACTGGCCGAGATGCTGCGGCAGGCCATTCCTGGAATCGCCGCCTCGGGCGAATCCGCCGCCACGGCGGCCACCAAGGCGCGGTTGATCATCGACGAGTCCGAAAACCGGTTGATCGTCGCGGCCCCGCTCGCCGCGCAGGCCGATCAGATTGAGGAGATCATCAACAGCCTCGATCGCCCGGTCCACGGGAAAAAGGGGGAAGGTCAGGGCGGACGCGCCGAGCGCGAGGTGGCGCTGCTCACGCGCGTCTTCGAGATCCAGCGGATGGAGATTTCGCAGGTCGGCGACCTGTTGAACCAGGTGCTGACCAAGGAATTGCCGCACGGCGGTCACGGCGTCGCGGCCAGGATTGCCGTCGAGCCGAATTCGAAGACGGTGGTGGTCACCGGCGCGCCCGAGGATGTGCGGAAGGCGGAGGATATACTCGGGCAACTCGACGGCAGACGCCGCATGGCCAGTCCGCGCAATCTGAAGATCTTCCCGCTCGAACACGCGCGCGCCGCCGCGATCCTGGAGAACGCCAATTCGCTGATCAACGAGCGCATGAACGACCCGCGCTTCGAACGCGAAATCGCGCCTGCGGTCATCGCCGATGAGAAGAACAACCGCCTGTTGATCACGGCCTCGGATGCGCAGCTTGAGGCGATCGATGAGGTGGTCGCCACGTTGGATATCGCGCCGGCGAAGGCAAAGCGGGCCATGTCGATGTTGTCGGTGAAATCGAAGACGCCGGAGGAGATGATCGCCCTGGTGTCGGAGTTGGTCGGGCAGCTTGGCGAGGAGCAGGCCGATGCGGGAATGGCTCCCAAATTGTTTCCGGATGCGGCCAGTCGGCAGGTCATCGTCCTAGCCACGACCGAGGACGCGGAGAAGATCGCGACGCTCGTCCAGCAGTTGGATTCCTCGGGTTCGACCGGCGTCCTCAAGGAGACCCGCGGCATCGAGTTGTTCGGCCGCAAGGCGGAGGACCTGACGCCGCTCGTCCAGCAGCTTTATCAGGAACAAATCAGCGGCGCGGCGGAACCGGCCGGCGGCGCGGCCACGCTGCTTGCGGAGGCTCGCGACAATCGCATCCTGGTCACCGGGACGGAGGCCGAGATCAAACGCGTCGAGGGCATCGTCCGTCAACTCGATCCGGAGGGCAGCGCTCCCAAGACGGAGGAGACGCGCGTCTTCACGCTCAAATCGGCGCTGGCGACGGATCTTTCGGCCGTTGTCGAACAGGCCGTCGCCGCGCAGTCGCCCCAGGCCCGGATCCTCACCGATTCGCGCAGCAACAGCCTGATTGTCACCGGCGACACCGGCGCGATTCAGGCGGCGGACAAACTCATCCAGCAACTCGACAAGCGCCCGCGCCTGGAGCCGCGCGAGATGAAGGTCATTGAGTTGGACAGCGCCGACGCCGCCAGTCTCGCCGAGATGGTCGGCACGGTCGGCGCCGAGATGTTGGCCGATCGCCAGGGGCCGGACTATACGCCGCAGACGCGGGTCGTGCCCGACACGGTCGGTCAGCGGTTGATCATTTCCGGCCCGCGCGATGAATTGCTGATCTACGAGAGCGTCGTCGAACGGTTGGACAAGGCGGGCGAGACCAAGGGGGGCGCGCGTGTCTTTCAGTTGCAGAATTCCGACGCCGAGCAGGTCGCCGAGATCCTCACCAAGACCATGGTCAGCTACGATGGCAAGGGGCGGAGCACGCAGCGGATCTCCGTCTCCATCGACAAGCACACCAACAGCATCGTGATCACGGGCGAGCGCGAGGATCTGGCCGACGCCGAGACCATCATCCAGAAACTCGACGGCGGCGACGCGGTTTCCGGCGCCCGGACCGGCAAGGGGCGTTCCTTCAATCAACGTGAGCGCGGACTGAAGGTCTTTGAGGTCGCCGATGGCAACGCCTCGAACCTGGCGACGCTCGCGCAGAATGTCTTTGAGTCCCAGAACGCCAATCGCCCCGGTCTCGATCAGGTCAGCTTCACAGCCGGGCCGGCTGGAAAGAAGCTGATCGTCATGGCTCCCTCCGGGTTGCTGGAGCAGGTCGAGACCGTGGTGAACCTGCTGAACACGAAGCCCGCGAAGACGAAGCGCGCACTGCAGCGCCTCCAGACCGCGGGGCAGGGCGGGGCGGAGGTCGTGACCACGGTGAAGGAAATCTACGCCGAACAATCCGCCAAGCAGCCCGGTCCCGCCGCGAGCATCTACGCCGATCCTTCCGGCAGCGGCCTGATGGTTTATGGCAGCGAGGCCCAGGTTGAACAGGTCCGCCAGATTGTCGCGACGCTTTCGACCGCGCCGTCGCCCGGTCGCGAAACCAAGGTCTTCGAAGTCGGCAACTCCGCCGACGTTCAGCGCCTTCAACCCTTGGTCGAGCAGCTCTATTCCGACCAATGGAAGGACAAGGCGGGGACGGACCCGGCCGACGCCCAGATTCTCGCGGACACCCGGATGGGCCGGCTGATTGTTACTGGCAAGCCCGAGCACGTGAAGGAGATCGCCGCCATCATCGAACAACTCGGCGTCAGCGGCCGCAGGCCCGAACCGGGCAAACGCCAGACCAAGGTGTTCCAGCTCAATGGCGGCGACGCCGACGATATCCAGAAACTGGTTGAGCGGCTTTACCAAGACCAGGCGAAGGAGCGGTTCGGCGAGGAAAAGCCCGACACCCTCATCCTCGCCGATGACGACAACAACCGCCTGGTCGTCTCCGGCGACGAGGCCGAAGTGACGGCGGTTTCCGGGATCGTCGAGACATTGAAACTCGACGCCGCCGATGGAGGCTCCGCGAAGATCTTCGTCCTCAAGCACGCCGATCCCCAGACCGTGGCGCGGATCGTGTCGATGGCGGTTTCCGGCGAGGACACCAGCAACTCCTTCATGCGCTATTACCGCTTCAGTCGCTATCGCCCGTCCAACGCGCCGAAGCAGTTCAACGCCTCCGCGGATGTTTCCAGCCGCACCGTGATCGTGTCCGGCGAACCCAAGGATGTTCTCGCCGCCGCTTCCATCATCGAGCAACTCGACCAGCCTGCCGACACCGCGCCGCGCAAGATGCGCGTGGTCGAGGTCGGTCCGGGGGAGGCGAATGAGGTCGCGCAGCAGGTCCGTTCATTGTTTGAAGATCAGGCCAAGTCGCGCCCTGAACTGCGGGAGAACGACCTCCTGGTCATGGACGGATCCGGCGGCGACCGCATCATCGTCTCGGGCAATGACCTGCAGTTGGCGGTGGTCGATGAGATCGTCAAGACCATCTCGCCCGAGGAGGCTCCGTCCGTTGCGCGCGAGACCAAGGTCTACGACATCAAGGCCGGCGATGCGGACGACATCGGCGACGTGGTTCGCGGCCTTTATGAAAAACAGCTGAAATCCCGCACGACGCGGCCGGAGTCCGAGGCACTGATCCTCGACGACCGCTCCACCAATCGCCTGATTGTCTCCGCGATTCCCGAGGAGATGAAGGCCATTGATTCCATCATCACCCAGCTCGACAAGGCCAGCCCGCGCGAGGACACCGTGCGTTTCTTCAAGCTGAAGAGCGCCAATCCCGACGATGTGGCCTCCATTCTTCATCGGGTGATCGTCCGCTACAATTCCCGCGGCACGGCGTTGCCGCAGGTGACCGCGACCGCGGACAGGACCACGGATACCCTGATCGTGACCGGGGCTCCGGACGATCTCACCCTTGCCGCCAAGCTGATCGAGGACTACGACCGCGACGTCAAGGCGCCGGACCCGGCGCCGCGCCGGATGAAGGTAGTCCAGGTCGGATATGGTCAGGCGAAGGAAATGGTCGAGCAGGTGCGCTCCCTGTTCGAAGACCAGACGCAGTCGCGACCGGAACTGCGCCGCAACGACATCCTGATCATGGAGGGAGCCGACGGCGATCAGATCGTCATCGCCGGCAATGACGAGCAGTTGAAGATCGTGGACGAGATCATCAAGACCGTCGCGCCCGGAGATGGGGCGAAGACGGTCCAGAAGGAAACCCGGGTCTACGACATCATGAACGGCGATGCCGATGATATCGGGGACATCGTCAAGGATCTCTATCGGGCGAAGTTGAAGAAGCGCCAGACGCGGCCGGAGTCGCAGGCGCTGATCCTCGACGACCGCTCCACCAATCGGTTGCTCGTCTCCGCGATTCCCGAGGAGATGAAGGAGATCGACGCGCTTATCACCCAGCTCGACAAGGCCCGTCCGCGGGACGACGCGGTGAAGTTCATCAAGTTGAAGAACGCCGATCCCGACAACATGCGCTCCATTCTCGCGTCGGCGATCGTTCGCTACAATTCGCGCGGCATTCCGGTGCCGAAAGTGACAGCCACCGTCGATCGGGCGACCGGGACCTTGATTCTCAGCGGAAGTCAGGATGACCTGGAGCGCGCCGAGAAGCTGATTGCCGAATACGACGGCGCGGACATCCCGCGCGAGGAACGGGTGACGCGGTTCGTGAAGACGCATGAAGCCGACCCTGATGAGATCGCCCGCCAGTTGGGGCAGCTCTATCAGGCCGACATGCGGCAGCGCGGCAAGCGCAACGAGGCCGACGCCGTGTTCATGGGCAACGATGACGCCAACCGCGTCATCATCACCGCCCGCGAATCCGACATGAAATTCATCGACGAGGCCTTGGCTCAACTGCTGGAAGGCTGGGGCGACGCCGAGCGGCGCGTGCAGATGTTCACGCTCAAGCACGTGCCCGCCACGCCGGTCGCCGACATGGTCAGTCAACTGTTCGACCGCCGCTACAGCCGCAGCCGCAGCGCCGCGCGCCTGACGACCACGCCCGGCCCGGACGACAAGACGCTGCTGGTCGATGGCGACGGCGCGACCTTGAAGCGGGTGGCGGACTTCATCGAAACCGTCGACAAACCCCAGGGCGACGGGGACGCGATCATTCAGACCGTTCATCTCGAGGAGGGGGAATCTGAGGCCATCGCCCGCGCGCTGATGGAAACCATCAACGCGGAGGGCGCCAATCCCGCGTTGAAATCCGTGCATGTGACGCCGGTTTCGGGCGCCAAGACAATCCTGCTCAACGGCCCGCGCGAGTCCGTGGACAAGGTGATGGAGATCGTGAAGATGCTCGACGCCGGCAGCGTGGGCGGCGAGGCCGAGGTGCGGATCTATCAACTCAAGAACACCACCGCCCGCGACATCGAGCCCATCCTCGCGCAACTGATCAAGAACCTCATGTCGAAGGGCTCCTCCTCCAGTCAGTCGCGCGATTCGCGGAACCGCTACTATCCCTACTACCGTTATTATCCTTACTCGCAGATGCCCGGGAGTCAGGACAGCGGAGGCAAACAGCCTTCCATAACGATTCACGAGGAGACCAATCGCCTCCTCATTACGGCTAAGCCGGAGCAGTTTGAGCTCATCGAGAAGCTGCTTCCGGAACTCGACAAGGCTCCGGAGAGCTCGGACAAGGACGTGCAGTTTGTCTGGCTCAAGACCGCCGACGGCTACGAGATCATCGACGCGGTGGACGCCTTTTATGCGGACCGCTCCAAACGCGATCAGCCTTACCTTGAAACGGACCTCTTCGGGGAGCAGTTGACGATCATCGCCAAGCGTTCGGACATGCCGCAGATCATGGATCTGGTGGAGCAGTTCGACAAAGGCATCGTCAAGATCGACCAGCAGATCCGCATGATCAGCCTGAGTCGGGTCCCGGTGGAGCAGATGGCCGAGATGCTGAAGGAGCTGTATCCGCAGATGTACACCGGAAAGCTGACCTTTGTGGAGCGGCTCGAAGCCGGCTACGCGCCGGAGGAAACGAAGGTTGAGAAGCCCGAATCCGCCCCGTCCAAGAAGACCGACAAGTCCGAGGCCGAATCCGAGTCCAAGGGAGGGAAGTCGGATGTGGACGATGCTCCGGAGGTGGTCATCTCCGTCGACAAGAAGACCAATATGCTGCTCCTTTCCGGGCCGAGCGATGAGTTGGACAAGGTGGATGATATCATCTTCGAGTTGGAATGGTTTGCGCTTCCAGGCGAAACGGACCTGCACGTTTACCCCTTGAAAAAGGCGGATCCCGCGGTGGTGGCAAAGACGCTGAACGATTTGTTCCGTTTCGAGGCGCAGGCTCTGGCGGCGCAACAGGGCAAGCCCAAGGCGGGAACGAACAACAACCAGCCCAACAACAACAATACCCAGCGGAATCAGCAGCGCGCCGCGAAGCCGCCGAAGATGATCGTTGTCCCCGAACCCCGGACGCGCAGCATCATCGTTCGCGCCACGCCCACCGATTACCTGACGGTCGAGTCCCTGATTGAGAAGCTCGATCAGGCCGGCGAGCAGTCAAAGATCGCCTACCGCCTGATTCCGTTGAAGAACGCGCCGGCCGCCAAGCTGGCGCCGATGGTCACGATCATGGCCAAGCAGATGAAGGCCGCCCAGCCGGGCGACGCCCTGGTCATCGAGCCTTACGACCGCAACCGCAGTCTGTTGGTCATCGGCCGCGACGTGGTGATCGATGAGATTGAGTCCATGATCCAGGACCTGGACATTCCCGCCACGGACGAGGGAGTCGAGGTCGCCAAGGTGGAATTGAAGCACGCCGACGCCGCGACGGTCGCCTCGACCCTGAATGACATCTTCTCCCGCGGTTCGCGGTTGACGCCCCGGGCCAAGGGCGAGCCGGAACTCGGCTCCGGCAAGGCCTTGACTAAGCCGTTCAACGTGGCGGCCGATTCGCGCCTCAACACCGTGTTCCTCAGTGGCGCGAAGGAGGCGGTCGCCTTGGCACAGGAGATTGTCGCTGACATGGACCGCAAGCAGGAGGGTTTCCTGACGGAGGTGAAGTTGATCCAGCTTCGCTATGCCTCGGCCGCCAAGGTCCTGCCCTTGTTGCAGGCCGTGTTCGCCGAGAGGAACGCCGTTCCGGGGGCCGAGGGCGTCAGCACTTTTGTGACGCGATTGAAGACGGCGGACGATGTGGGCCGGGAGCTGACCTCGGATCAACCCAAGTCGCGGGCCGCCATGGTCCTGCAGGCGGACGAGGCCCTGAACATCCTGGTCATTGCCGCGCGCAGCGATGCGCTGCCGCTCATCGAGGCCGTGGTCAAGCAGCTCGACATCCCCGAGGCGTCCGGGCTGGCTTCCGTGCGGATCTATCCGCTGGAGCATGCCGACGCCGCCTCGGTGCGTTCGATCATCCAGGATGTCTATGACGGCTCCCTGGCCGGCTCCAACCGCACGGCCGACAAACCCAATGTCATGGTCGATCAGCGCAGCAATTCCCTGGTCGTTGCCGGCACGGACGCCTCCTTCGCCATGATCGACAGCCTGCTCGCCATGCTCGACACGGAATTGTCGCTGGAACTGCGCGATATCCACATCCTCGCGCTGGAACACGCCGACGCCAATGAACTGGCCTCCACGATCCAGAACCTGATGGACTCCCGCATCACGCGCATCGGCGGAGGCAAGCGCGGCGCCGCTGAGGCGCATCGCGTATTGATCGTTCCCGAGGCGCGCAGCAACAGCCTCCTGATCGCCGGCGGCAAGGACAGCTTCGAACTGGTCGAATCCCTCGCCAAGCGTCTCGACGCGGCCGCGCCCGCGTTGAGCGGGACGATCCGCCTGCTGCCCTTGAACTTCGCCGACGCGCGGACCGTGGCTTCGTCCTTCGATTCCCTGTTCACCGCGCGCTATGCGGCGACCGGCGGCACAAAGCGCAACCGCAACAAGCCGGTCATCGTCGCCGACGCCCGCATCAATGCGCTGCTCATCACCGCGGCCATGGATGACAACGAGATCATCGACGAACTGCTGCCCAAGCTCGACCGCAAGCTGGACAATCCCTCGTTGCTGTTGACGGTCGTGCCGTTGAAGCACAACGACGCCGCGCAGGTGTCGAACATGTTGGAGGACATCTTTGACGCGCGCCTCAAATCGCGCGCCTTGCCCGGGCAGACGCCGTCGCCCTCGGAAGAGGTCTCGATCGAGGTGGACAGCCTCAACAACACGCTGATCGTCTCCTCCAACAAGGAAAACCTGGAGACCATCAACGACCTGCTGAAACAGATCGATGTGCAGCCGATGATGGCGGAGGGCGTGTTTGAAACCTTCGTGCTGGAGCACGCCGACGCGCAGCGCGTGGCCACCTTGATTCAGTCGCTGATTCAGCAGGGCCTGTATCGGCCGGGCCGGTCGGCTGTCGGTCGTTCGCGCTCGCGTTCGTCCCGTTCGGCCGGCGAGGCGTTGGCCGTGGCGGTCGATCCGCGCAGCAACACGCTGATTGTCTCCGCCAGTCCCGAGAATCTGGGCGTCGTCAAGGAGGTCATCCGGCAGGTGGACACCAAGGACTTCGCGCAGGGCGGCAACATCAAGTTCTACAAACTGGAGAACGCCCAGGCCAGCGACATCGCGGTCACGCTTAACGCCTTTTTCGAATCCAAGCGCGCGGCCGATTCGGTGGCCATCAACGCCTCCGAGCGCAGCATTCCGGTCTCGATCATTCCCGACGACCGCATCAACACGCTGTTGGTCACCGGCAGCAAGGAGGCCTTCGATACCCTGGATCGCATCCTTCCCGACCTCGATGGCGAGGACCAGATCTCGCGCCAGAACTTCAAGGTCATTCCGCTCCAGAACGCGACCGCCACCGCCTTGCGCGACACCTTGGAGCAGCTCTTCGCCAACCGCCCGCCGCCGGTCAAGGGCCAGCGGCCCGATCCCATCACGCTGGTCGCCGACGCCTGGGTGAACGCCCTCATCGTCGGAGCCCGCGTGCATGACATGACGATGGTGGAATCGATGATTGAGAAGCTCGACAGCGAGCAGGCCGAGCTGGGCGTGAAGGTCGAGGTGATTCCGGTGCTCAAGGCCAATGTCGAGCGCATCGCCGAGACCGTGCAGGAGCTCTACCGCGAAAGCTCGTCGCGCGCGTCGGGCCTGCCGGTGTTCGTCAATGCCGACGAGCGCCTGAACGCCTTGGTCGTCAGCGGCGGCGAGACGGATCTCAAACGCATCAAGGAGGTCGTCCGCAAGCTCGACACGGACGAGGTCTCCCGTGTGAATGAGATCCGCGTCATCCCGCTCGAATACGCTCGCGCCGACAATCTCGCCACGATCCTGAGCTCCGCGCTCAACGACAAACCCGATTCGCTCGAAGGCGGCAATGACGACAGCCAGGCGCTGCTGCAGTTCGTCACCTTGACCGATGAGGGCGAGACCTTTGTCACCTCGGCCCTGCATGAGGCCGTCCTGATCACGCCGGACACGCGCATGAATTCGCTCATCGTTTCCGGTCCGGTCGATTACATGGGCCTGCTGGAGCGGATCGTGAAACGGCTCGACGACGCCTCGCCGCGGCAGGCGCAGATCAAGGTGTTCTCCCTCAAGAACACCGAGGCCCGACAGGTGGGGCAGCTGCTGTTGGGCCTGTTTCGGTTGACGCCCTCCGGGGCGCCGGCCGCCGGCAACGACCGATCGGTCGAATACACCTTGTTCCAACCGACCGTGAGCGGCGAGCAGGCGGTGGCCTCGGCCGTGGTCGGAGCCGAGGAGCAGAGCGCCCTGCGGATCTCCATCGACACCCGCAGCAACAGCATCCTGGTCGGCGGCTCGGAACATTACATCGGCCTGGTTTCGGAGGTGATCGATTCCCTGGATCAGGGCGGCGGCGTGGCGAGGAAGAGCCAGGTGTATCGCCTGAAGAACGCGCAGGCGGCGGACGTCTCCACGGCCATCCGCGATTTCCTGGACCAGGATCGTCAACGCATCACGCAGGTGCTCGGGCAGGACGCCGTCCGCACCGCCGAGGCCTTGTTGGAGAAGGAGGTCGCCATTGTCGCCGAGCCCGTCAGCAACACCTTGCTGCTCTCGGCCCACGCGCACTACTTTGACTCGTTGAACAGCATGATCGAGGAGCTGGATCGCGCACAGCCGCAGGTGCTGGTGCAGGTGTTGCTGGCGGAGATCACGGTCGACGCCATGCGCGACCTTGGTGTGGAGTGGAACTACACCAAGACCCTGGGCAATGGTTGGGACTTCGGCACGGGAACGGACTTTGGCGTGCCGGCCGAACTGGCCTCGCTCGGGGGGTATTCAGCGCTGGTCACCGGCAACAACTTCAACTTCCTGCTCCGCGCCCTGGAGAACGACGGCCACCTCGAGGTGCTCAGCCGTCCGCAGATCCTGACCGCCGACAATCAGCCCGCCTCGATAAACATCGGCCAGCGCGTGCCGCTCATCACCGGAAGCCAGATCACCCCGCAGGGCGGCGTGAACAACCAGTTCGACTACCGCGACGTCGGCGTCAGCCTGGCGGTGACCCCGCGCATCGTGGGCGACGGATTTGTGCAGATCGACGTGCAGACCACGAACAGCTCGATCAGCAGTTCCAGCGTCCAGATCAACGCGGACGCGACCGTGCCGATCATCAACGAGCGCCGCGCCTCCACCATGGTCTCCGTGCAGAGCGGTCAGACCGTGGTGATCGGCGGCCTGATCAGCGCCAGCGAGGATTCGCGTGAGAAGAAGATGCCCCTGCTCGGCAGCATCCCCGTCCTCGGAAACCTCTTCAAGAACTCGAAGAATGTCTCCGACCGCAAGGAACTCCTCGTCCTCCTCACCCCGCAGATCCTCACCGCCACGCCCGAGGATCAATGGTCGCAGAATATTCAGAGCTTCTCCGATGACATGATCCGCGAGTCCTCCATGAAGAACGTCTTCAAGGACGACAAAAAGAAACGCGCCATGTTCGAACGCGTGTTCCCCACGGATGTGAAACCGGAGGAGGGCAATGTGGAGCCGGAAAAGCCGAAGGACGAGGTGAAGCCGCCGGGGGAGTAGGGGGCGACAAACACTCGCCGCCCTGCGGCTTTGATCACGCTTCCGCTGCGTTCTTTTCTGAATTCGCCCCGCAGTGGTCGCAGGCCGGCAGCAGGGCCGGTCGCACGGCGTCGCATTCGTCGCACTTCTCGAACAGCGGCGTGGCGCAGCAGGGGCAGACGTAGGGTTCGTCCGCGGCGGGTTCGGCGTTCTGGGGGACGACCATCTTCTTGATGCTGCGGGAGGTCCAGAAGAGGTATTTCAAGGGGCCGCGCCGGATCGGGTAGCCGCAGATGGGGCAGAGGAACTTCTCGTAGGCCTCGCGGTATTGCTTCAGCAGCCAGTCGCGCTTCGGCGCCACGATCTGTTGCAGGAGATGAATAAGCGCCTTCAGGACGACGGCCAAGGCGACGAAGATCAGCGCATACTTGAACAGCCTGCTCGGGAAATACTCGTGCATGACCAGCCCGAGCTTCCAATACACCGCGGCGCCGGTCGCGTAGATCAACGGCTTGTAGACGCTGTGGCGTCGCTTCCGGAACAACCAGGTGACGGCAGCGGTCAGCGGAACAAGGAACAACAGCTTGAAGGTCGCGACCAGCAGGTTGTGCTTGCCGCGAAGCTCCTGGTATTCGTCCTGAGCGGAACGGCGTTGCGTCTCGAGGTCGGCGTCCACCGCCTCCTTTTCATCCTCCAGTTCGATCCTTGTCTCCTGCAGTTCGGCGACCGCGTCATTCAGGGTCTGGTTTTTCTGCTGGCTTTCGAGGAACAGCGCGCGCGCCTCGACGAGCGCGGTCTGCTCGGATTCGGGCAGCGCCGTCCCCTTCTCGATGGCGAGGCGTTGCAGTCCCTCGAGTTGCCGCATGGTGGTCTGCGCGTTGGAGATGGTGTTGCGCAGGGTGGACTGGCGGGTGTTTTGATTCTTGGTTTCGCGGAGGGTTTCCTTGAGCCGCTTGGCGAGATCGCGCTGTTTGGCGACTGCTGCGGGGTCGAGATGCCTTGCCTCGATTTCATTCCAATCGGGCCCGGGGAAGGAGCCGATGTCGCGGAGGGCGAATCCGAGGAGCCAGTAGACCAGCAGCGTGAGGATGCCGCTGAACATCAGGACTAGGAATCGATGCGACCAGGGGCCCTTGCGGGGGATGGACGCCGAGGCGGGAGATCGGTTCGCATTCATAACCTGATTCCATACCTCCACGATGCGATGCGCCGCCAATCGATTATTGTGATGATCGAATCGCTGAAACTGATGGGGCGGAGTCGGAGGAATGCCGAAACCGTCGTTGCATCCTGACAGGAAGCGCGCATCCTCCGGGCGTTGCATGAATATGGATTCGGATCAAAGACGTCGATCTTGGGTGAAACGCATTGTCCTGTTCCCTGCGGCCCTGTGCCTGGTCCTGATCTGCGGCTGCGCTTCGGACGGAGGCGGGACGCGCGCCGGATCAGGCAAGGCCTCGGACGCAATCACGCAGCTGCACCTGATCACCTTTCCTACGGGGATCAACATGGACGCCATCCCGGGACAGGACGGGATCGCGCTCAAGGTGTTTGCCGGCAACACGGCGCGTCCGAAACCTCTGCCAGTCCGCGCGGGCGAGTTGGAAATCCTGTTGTTTGACGGGTTGTTGAAGTCGGCGGCAGGCGAGGAAACCAGGCCGCTCAAGGTGTGGAAGTTCACCATCGACGAGCTCAAGGCCCACGAGTTCACGTCCATCATCGGAGTCGGCTACCAACTGACCCTGGTGTGGGCCGACGCCAAGCCGACCAAGGGGCGGGCGACCGTGATGGCCAGGCTGGTGCTTTCGGATGAGCGGGCCGTCTATTCAGCGCCGAGTCCAATTACATTGGGCGGGTAACGGGGAATTGCCACACCAATGGAGGCATGCAATCGGGCAATTTATGTTCGGTTCGTTGGGCGGCTTGTGCGTAGATGTTCTTAACTCCCATGAGAACTGTTCCATTTCCCCGACTGTGTTTCGCCCTTGGCGTTGCCGGAATCGTCGTTTTGGCGGCCGCTACGGCCGCATTCGCGCAGCTTGTTCCGGAATACGAGGAGCCGCCGATCAACTACAGCGACACTCCCGCGAACAACATTGCCACGGAGATCGAGAAGAAGTGGCAGGCCGGGAAACTGGCGGGGATGGACCACTACGGAAAGCCGATGTTGAAGGGCTTTCTTGACGCCTTCGGCATTTCCGAGGATTCGCAGACCCTGGTCTTTTCCAAGACGAGCCTGCAGCTTTCGAAGATCGGCCCCAGCACGCCGCGCGCGATCTACTTCAATGAGGACGTCTATCTCGGCTGGTCCTACGGCGGCATTTACGAGCTGACGGTGAACGATCCGAAACTGGGGTTGGTCTTCTACGAACTCGATCCCTTCAAGGTGCGGATCAAGCGCAGCAAGGACTGCCTTTCCTGCCACGGCGGCTCGCGGACCGGTTATTGGCCGGGCGTGTTGGTCCGCTCGGTGTTCCCGCATCCGGACGGACATCCGATGACGCAGGCCGGCGGGTTTGTGATCGGTCATGACAGCCCGATGGAGAAACGCTGGGGAGGCTGGTATGTCACCGGCAAGCATGGCGAGTCCCGGCACATGGGCAATGAGATCGCCAAGCTGCAGGGCAACGACGCCAGCGTCGACACCGAAGCCGGCGCCAACCTGACCGACCTCAGCGACAAGTTTGACACCAAGATGCACCTGCGCCCCGACAGCGATATCGTCGCGCTGATGGTGCTCGAGCATCAGTGCGAGATGCACAACCGCCTTTCCCGGTCGATGCTGCGTGTGCGCAAGTGGGCCGACTATCAGAAGAGCATCTACAAGGCGTTGGGGGAGGAGGAGCCCGACGAGCCCTCGGGCACGCTGCTCACCGTGCTCAACGGCGCGCGCGACGACTTGGTGGAATACCTGTTGTTCAAGGATGAGGCGGCGCTGCCAGAGGGCGGCATTTCGGGAACGGGCGACTATGAAGAGGCCTTTCGGAAGAATCGCGTGGAAGATTCGGAGGGCCGGAGCCTGAAGGACTTCGATCTCAAGACCCGGCTGTTCAAGTATCGCTGCAGCTACATGGTTTACTCCGAGGCGTTTGAGAATCTGCCGCCTGTGCTCAAACGCGCGGTCTACGCGAAGCTGTTCGCGATCCTGGAGGCCGAGGAGCCGCCGGATGAATATCGGCATCTGCCCTCGCGCGAACGGCGCGCCATCCGCGAGATCCTGCTCGCGACCAAGCCCGAGATCAACGAACTGCTCGGCCGGACAACCGGCTCGGATTGAGCGCAAGGCCGGGCGCCGCGCTCCTGTCCCTGCGGCTCCGGCGCTGGATCCGGTCCGGCCGGATTCCGCCCCCGCAATCGCCATTGCGGCGGGCGGGCCCGCGGTTTAAGAATGGAGGCGCTCATCCATACCGCCGATGTCCCAGCTGCAGAAAATCCTCGTCGCCTCGCTCATTCTGAACGCAGCGCTTGCGGGCGCGTTGTTCATGCGTCCCGCAGAAGAGCCTCCCGGACTGTCGGAGGAGTCGACGCGAATCGTGACCAACACCGTGACCCGCACCGTCGCCCGACCGGCGGAGGTCCTGACGATGACCAACACGGTGGCACTGCAATGGGACGTCCTTGAATCGGCCGACTACGTGAAATACATCGCGAATCTCCGCGGCGTCGGCTGCCCCGAGGAGACCATCCGCGACATCGTGATTGCCGACATCAACAAGCTGTTCGCCGCGCGTTGGTGGGGGACGCAGCCGCCGGCGGAGCCTTGGCGGTATTGGCGCATGAAACCCCGGTCGGAGAGCAAGAGCGTCGCAAACGCCGCGCTGCGCCACGATCTGGAAATGGAGCGGGCGGCGCTGATCCGCGAATTGCTGGGCGTGGACTTCGACGCGGAGATGGGCAAGTACGCCTTGTCGGCCTCGGATCGATATGAGGACGCCTATGGATTCCTCCCGGAAGGCAAACGCCTGCTGGTCCAGGACTGGGAGGGGCGGGCGAAGATCGACATGCGGCGGCTGCAGGAGGAATTGAAAGCGGCGCGCGAGCCGAAGGAGGTCCGGGAAGCGCAGATTCGGGAATTGGAGGCGGCGCAGCTCAAGGAGCTGGGCGCCCTGATCACCCCCGCCGAAGTGAAGGAATTCCAACTGCGACATTCCGAGCTGGCGGATCAACTCCGGCGTCATACCGACGCCTTGCAGCCGACGGAGCGCGAGTTTCGCGCGTTGTTCGATCTGCTGGGATCCGCGCCCGACGGCCTTTCCCAGTTGGTTCGTCTGCGCGGTTCCGAAAGCCCCCTGAACGATCCCTTCCTCCAGCCGCGCGTGCAGGAAATCCTGGGGGCGGAGCGGACCGGGCAGTTCTTCGCCACGGCGTTCCAACCGGACAAGAAGCAGGCGAGGCGTCTGAAGGAGGAGGCCCAGCGCGCGGAGTCGAGTGAGGCGGCCGCGACCCTTAAACTGATCGCGGATGAGGAGATTGCCCGGGTCGCCGCGGACGCCTCCCTGTCCGAGGCCGCCAAGGAGGAGCGGATCCGGCTAATCCAAAAGGAACGCAAGCGGATGGCTTCCGAGTTGAAGAAGGGCGCTCGCCCGAAGCGGAAGTGACCCCGAGGCGGGGCAATGCTGCGGAGATTGTCTCAAGACCTCGCAGCAACCGGGGCGTCGCGTTGGCGTCGAGCCGGCAATCCGGCGCGCTCAACCCGGAGGCCAGGTCAAGGCCCTGCCGCCGAGGATGTGGCAATGCAGGTGCGGCACGGATTCGCCGCCGTCGCGACCGTTGTTAATCACCAGCCGATAGCCGGTTTCCGCAAGTCCCAGTTCCTTCGCAACCTCCGCCGCCTTGAGCAGCAGGTGTCCAAGCAATTCCTTGTCCCCGGCAGCCGCCTCCGCGACACGGGGGATAGGCTTCTTCGGAATGACCAGCACGTGCGTGGGCGCCTTGGGATCTATGTCCCGAAACGCAAAGACCTGATCGTCTTCATACACCTTGTCGCTGGGGATCTCGCCTGCGATGATCTTTTCGAACAAAGTCATGGGAATGCGGAATGGGGAGTGCGGAATGGGGAATGGGGAATGCGGAATCGCGAACGGGGAAATTCTTGTCACTCCACGAGCAACGCGGAGGCGTCGGC
>JAYPGD010000057.1:7060-17577 GCA_038126655.1 Verrucomicrobiales bacterium | reverse complement strand
TTCCCGGAAAATCATCTCATTCGCAATGGGCCAGTTCGCGGGGGCCCAATCAATCGGCCATGCAAAGGACGATGTTCGGACGTTCGACGCAAAACCCGACACCGGCCAATGCCAGGAACATGAAAACCGCAAACTTGTTCGTCGTCATAAGCTGAAATCCTTCTTCAATCCAGGCTTGGACGCCGCAAACGCTCAACCGCCTTCAATTCCTCGACCATCAAGGAGAATTCCTGCCCCCATCTCCTGGTGGCGATGGCCGAAACAATTCATTTCCGAACGGCTTCGCCTCCTGGAGCGGTTCAACCCTTCTCAATCCACCGTGTAAACCAGCGTCCGACCGGAGGCGCGGTCTTTCGGGAACTGGGCGCCCGCTTCCTTCAGATACTTCGCCAAGCGACGCCCCAGATCCCGGCGCATCTCCGGCTCCCCGTCCGCCAGGTTGTTCCGTTCGCCGAGATCGCGGGCAAGATTGAAAAGTTCGTCAGCCCGGCCGGGCTCGTAGTAATGAATCAGTTTCCAATCCCCGAGCCGGATGGCTCTGGAGGCTCCGATCCCCGGTCCCTCCGGCCCCCAATTGTTCGGAAAGTGCCAGAACAGCGGCCGCTTGTCCCGACCGGCGTCGCGTAGTCCGCGTAAGAGATTCGTGAAACTCCGGCCGTCCACAACGCCGCCGACCTGCCCCGGGTTCTCAATGCCGGCCAACTCAAGGATCGTCGGGAAGAAGTCCTCGATGATCACCGGTTGGCCGCACTCGGAACCCGGCTCCGTCACGCCGGGCCAATGAACGATCATCGGAACGCGCACGCCGCCTTCGTGAGCCGACCCCTTGCCGCTCGACAGCGGCTTGTTGTGCGAGTGCCTCGGGCCGCCGCGTCCATGCGCGCTCAATCCCCCGTTGTCCGACATGAACATGACAATCGTATCCTTCTCCAAGCCGCGCGCGCCGACAAAATCCAGGATGTCGCCGAGAGACTTGTCCATGCCTTCCACCATCGCGGCATACATGGCCTCAGTGCGGTCAAGCCCGGCGGCGCGATACTTCTGGTAAAAACGTCGATCCTCGGCGAATGGCACATGCACGGCATAGTGCGCCATGTAGAGGAAGAAGGGCTTCTTCTCCGCAACCGCCTCGCCCACGGCCGCCAAGGCCTTGCGGGTCAACGCTTCCGTGAGAAAAATGTCCTTCCCGTGGTATTCCTCCAGTCCGGGCACGTCCCAGATCTTGTCGCCCTTGCGCCAGACCGCGCTGAAATTCTGCGTTCCCAGGAAACTGCCCGGGCCGCCCGCCGCATGACCGCCGATGTTGACGTCAAATCCCACCGCAAGCGGATCCTCCGCCGGCGTCCCAACCGCCCCGAAGTGGGCTTTCCCCGCGTGGATGGTCCGATACCCCGCCTCGCCAAGGTAAGCTGGCAAAGCTTTCGCGTGCACCGTCCTTTCGACGCCCGCGACTGGACTCAGACCGTTCACGTTCCAACGAGGGAATTCGAGCGCCGGGTGTTTCCGGTCGTTGGTCGCATTCCTGCGCAGGGTCCAATTGGTGACGCGGTGACGCGCGGCGTTGAGCCCCGTCATCAGACTGACGCGCGTCGGAGAGCAGACGCTGCAGGCATAGGCCTGGGTGAATTTCATACCGCGGGCCGCAAGGCGCTCCATGTTCGGCGTCCGGTATCGCTGATTGAACGGCGTCTCCGACGAATGAAACGGCACGGAGGTGTCCTGCCAACCCATGTCATCCACAAGAAACAACACCATGTTCGGAGCTGCGCCGGCGAGCGCCTCCATCGCCAACGTCATCGCCAACGCCGCCACGCACAGCATTTTCACGGACAAGCCCAGCGCTCTCCCTCGGCTGCGGGCATTCAGCCCCGTTCTTCCTTCCAAATTCATTTCACTTTCCTTTTCTGCCCCGATCGCAACTCGTAAACGGGTCCTTCCGCGCGGATCTCCGCATGCAGTTCCACCATCCGGCGTTTCATCGATTCATATCGCTGCGGCTCCTTCTTCGAGAGTTCAGCGGTCTCGGCCAGATCTTTTGAAAGGTTGTACATGGTGAAGTTGCCGAGCTCCGACTTCTTGATGAAGTCCATGATGCTCATGCCCTTGGGCTGCCGGGCGTCGTTGTTGGAGACCTCCTGTTGCGGCAGCATGTTGGCCAGCATCTTGTAGTTTCCCATCCGCATGCTGACCTCCTTTGCCCCGCGCGCATGCCAGAGCCACCACATCATCGGCGTGGCCCGATCGACCGGCTTTCCTTCGACCAGGGCCGGGAACACATTCGCGCCGTCAATCTTCTTGGGATAGTCCGGTTTCACGCCTGCGGCGGCGGCCAATGAAGGCAGGAAGTCCGTCCCATTCACCGGCTCGGCGGACACTGCGCCCGCCTTGATCTTCCCGGGCCAACGAATGATGCCCGGCACGCGGTAGCCGCCCTCATGCATGTGCCCCTTCGCGCCGCGCAGATCGCCCGGCGTGCCGAAGGAGGTCTTCGGCCGATGCTCGGGGCCATTGTCGCTGGTGAAGACCACGATCGTGTTCTCATCCAATCCAGCCTTCTCCAGATGCGTCAACAACCGCCCGATGTGATGATCGAGCATGCTTACAATGCCGTAGTAGGTCGCCCGGTGTTTCTCATCCGGATTATGCCGCACCTGCGGACCGCCATGCTTGATGCTCTTCGCCGCCTCCCGGATCTCCTCCCCGCAATAGGGAGCCTTGAACTCCTCCGCCGCGACCACCGGCACGTGCGGCTCGCTGAACCACAGCATCGTCATGAAGGGCTTCGACCTGTCCCGCTTCGAGATGAACTCCATCGCCTCGTTCACCACGATCTCCGACATCCACCCCTCCTGCTTCGGCAAGGCCTTTCCATTGCGAACAAAGCCGGTGGGATTCTGGCCGAAATTCTTGGGATGGGCGAACCAGTGTCCGAAGCCGTGGTCGCCGGGATTGGGCTGGTTCTTGAAGTCCCCGCTGCAATGCCATTTGCCCGCGAACATCGTCTGATAACCCGCGTCGCGCAGAACCTCCGCCACGGTCAGTTCATCTTTCGGAATGTGCAGCGCTCGGAATCGCGCAAAATCATACATGCCCACGCGATAGGGACTGCGACCGGTGAGAATCCCCGTGCGCGCCGGCGAACAATTCGGGCTCGCGGCATAGCAGTCGGTCAGCCTCACCCCCTCCTTCGCCAATCGATCCAGGTGCGGCGACTTGATCACCGGATGACCGTAACAGGCCAGATCGCCATAGCCCATGTCGTCAGCCAACAGGAAGACGATGTTCGGTTGTTTGGCGGCGGCGCCAGCGACGAAGCTCAGGCACAGGGTCAACAAAAGGCGGCGGGAAAGTGATTTCATGGCTCAACCTCATACAAGGGCTGCCAGTTTTTTTCTCCATCCCGCGAAAGGAAGGACCGACCGCCGGCAACCGGCAAACGGATGGTGAAACGACGCGAATCATCGTGTATCAGGATAAACTTCTTGTCGCGACGCAATTCCTCAAAGACGAAGTAGGCGTCATTGCCCTTCTTGCTCTCCACCCAAAGGATCGGCCCCGTTCCTTCGAGCTGTTCAAAGGCGCCTCCCGCATAGCGAAGACTCCGAACCACTTTGCCTCTATCGAAGACCAGCGTGTCATCGGCGTTGTAGAAGAAGGGGCTGCGCCGAAGGATCTTCTTGTCCTGGTCCGTGAGATAGGTCTTGTCCGGATACTTGCCATAGATCCCGGTCCACATCAGCGCGTCCGCGTCCTTCTTGGTGTCGCTGGGATGAGGCAGACCGAATGCGTGCCCGACTTCGTGCCCCAGGCCGGCGATCCACCTCAACTTGTTCTTCTGCTTCGGATGCCGTCCAACCAATCCGAGCAGATCGTCCTCGGGCAGGACAGCGACGCCGCTGCCGCCCCGCCCCCGGTTTCCGGGGCCGTCGGAATAGATCACCCAGATGTAGTCCGGATCGTTGAACCGCGCGCCGATCAGACGCTTCGCCTCCTTCAACGCATTGTTGAACCCCCAGTTGTCCTTGTCGGCCCCGTTCGGGTTTCCGTAGAACCAATCCCCATTCTGCCGGCTCTTCACCACCTCCACCACCGGGTCGTTCAACCGAAAGGTCGGGCCGGAGAGCTGTTTGGAATACCATTTCTGCAGGTCGCGGATCGCGTGTTCGATGGCCGCGGTATATTCCGGATTCTCGTCGCGGTCGGCCGACACCAGGTAGACCACCCGCACCGGGCGCACGGGCGTTTCAGCTCCCTCGATGGCCGCCGCAATGAGGAACAACGGCAGCAGGCTCAGAACTCGAAGGCGTCTCACTGAATGTCTCAACGTGTTCACAAACAACTTTCTTCACTTTCACTGTCTCATTCCGGCCGACCGGCATGCTTTGCCAAACACGACTTCCAAGACTTGGCCGGACCGCGGGTCTCCGACCCGCAGCAACCGTCAATCGCCCCAAGCCACGGAATAGCAGCAGCGCCAACAATATTCCAGGTCGCTGCGGCATACAGAGCCGCGGTCCGCAGAGCAGCCGAGACGCCTACTCGACGCCACGCCCACACTAAACCGTCGCCGCGCCCGGCAACGGCCAGTCGTCGCCGGAGACGAAGCCGCCATCCACGTAGATCACCTGACCGGTCACATAATCCGACGCCGGCGAGGCCAGGAATGCGGCCGTGCCCGCCATGTCCTTCGGCTCGGCCAACCGCCCGGCCGCCAACCGCGGCATCACCCAATCCCGCATTGTCTGGTCCGACCAGATCGGCTGCGTCAGCGGCGTGACGACGAACCCCGGACACAGGCAGTTCGCCTGGATGTTGTCCTTTCCAAACTCAATCGCCTGCGACTTCGTCAACTGCCCGATCGCGCCCTTCGTCGCGGTGTAAACCGACCCCTGGGTCAAGGCATAGCCCGTCGTGATCGAGCCGATGTTGACGATCTTGCCGCCGCCGCCCTTCGCCATGCGCCGCACGGCCTTCTGCG
Organism: Verrucomicrobiales bacterium; assembly: GCA_038126655.1. GTDB lineage: Bacteria > Verrucomicrobiota > Verrucomicrobiia > Limisphaerales > JAYPEY01 > JAYPEY01. The sequence continues at coordinate 12,599 of JAYPGD010000057.1, read as the reverse complement.
ACAGAAAATAGACGCCCTTCAGGTTCACGCCGAGAATGCGGTCGTAGTTCTCCTCGGAGACTTCCTTGATCGGCTGGCGCGCATTGATGCCGGCGTTGTTGGCCAGGATATCCAACCGTCCCCATTTCTCCATGATGGCGTCCAGCGCAGCTTCGTGGGCGTTTACATCGCCAACATCAAGCTCCACCGCCATGGCCTCGCCGCCATTGTCCCGGATCGCCTTCGCCGCATCCTCAATCTGCTCCAGGGTCCGCGCAGCGCAGGCGACCTTCGCGCCCTGCGCCCCCAACTGCTCCGCAATGCCGCGCCCGATTCCACGCCCCGCGCCCGTGACCAACGCGACCTTGCCTTCCAACGAAAAGATGTTCATGCGCCCATCATTCAAACCGGGGCGATTCCGGCAAGCGTCCTCTTTGCCTACTTCGCGGCGGTTTTCCGGATGAACTCATCCACATCCTTCACGATCTTCTCCACCGTTTCCAGTGTCGCGCCCGTCTTGGCCGTCCCCCAATAGAAGCCGTGGGTCTTGCCCGGATATTCGATGCTCGAAATCTCCCCGCCCAGCTTCTTCATCTCCGGGATCAGGATCTCGAAGTTGCTCTTGTGCAGTCCCACCGGCTTGCCCTGAAGAACCAGGACCGGACATTCAATCTTCTTCATCCACGCCCGCATCTCCTTCTGGCGTCCCGGCGTATACTTTGAATGCGGATCCTCCATGAGCCTGCGGTAACTCGCCGGACTCGCCGACTGCCCCTGCTTGGGATCGATCGCCACCACCGTCGCCGGCTCGCCCGCGATCACGCCCGCCACATCCGCCTTCGAAGCGGTCACGATCGCGAGAATGCCGCCGCCGCTCCCGCCATAAAGAAAGACCCGGTCCGGATCGACGCCGGGCAGGGTCTTCACCTTTTCAACAACCAATGCCGCGTCGCCCACAGCGTCATGAAAACCTGTCGGTTGATCGGCGTTTCGGGTCTTCCAAAATGGCCGACGCGCCGACTGCACAGTCACGTAGCCCTTCTGCAGGAAGCGCGTCTGCACCGCGCCCTTCAGGAGGTTGTTCTTCAGTCCATTCAGATTCGAATAACCGCCGCCGCCATGGAAAAACAGGATCGCCGGCAATGGCCCCTCCCCCTTCGGTCTGCGCCAGGCAAAGCCCAGGTCCACGCCGTCCGGCGACCTGAGCCCCGTCGTCTTCAGCGGCGCTTCCGCCTGCGGGATGTCCACACTGGGAATGTGCGACCTCGACTCCAGGTTGTCTCCCCGACTCGGATCACGCCTTCGATGATCCTGCGCCTCCTTGCGCGTCAAGCGGCCGTCGCCGTTCGCGTCGGCGTCCGGATGACGCTTCAGGTAGTCGGCCAACTGCTGCTGGCTCTGGGCCGCAAGCGGAGTCGCGAGGAGGCAGGCGAGAATCGTGGAGGCAAGAGTCTTCATCATGGTCGGTCGTTGGGTTTCCGGTCGCCACGCATCATGCCACGCCCGAATTGGATTTCAGAACACATTTTCGGTCGCGCTCCCCCATCGCGACCACTACCTTCCCGGCTTTCAAGCCGCGCCTGCCATGCCTCTCCGAATCGAATCCCTGCCCAACCGCGCCACCAAGGGCGCCCTGCTCCGCTGGATCCTGGACACCGGGGAGGTGAAGAAGCAACAGGTGGGGACGATCGAGGTCGGCGCGGGGCAGGCCTACATGGAAACTCCGGAAGCCGTCGGCCCGCGACTCGCCAAGCGGCTCGACGGCGCCCAGTTCAACGGTCGCACGACGCAGGTCTGGTTCGAATCACGCGAAACGGAAAACGACCGCTCCGGCCATTTCGCCAGGCTCGCGCGTTGGCTCGATATGGAGCGCGCCGCGGAAACTGAGCAGGCCGAAGAATGGAAAATGAGCGCGTGAGACCTCGATTCCATCACTACGCTGACCCACCTCGTCATCCGTTCTGAGGACGCCGGCCTCGGCGGCCACACCTTGCTGACGCTCGGACGCCGCAACGTGAAGACGCCCCTGCCCGCCACTCAATTGGCCGTCGGCTCCCCCATTCGCCTCGCCGAACAATCACAGAAAGCGGGCCCGCCCCAACGCGGCGTGGTCACGCGCCTGGACAAACTTGAAATTGAAGTCGCCGTCGGCAAACCGCCTTTATCCGAATCCGACGAACCGGCCTACCGCATCGATGCGGCCGACGACGAGACCGCCATGCAGCGTTCGCGATCGGCCCTGTCTCGCGCGCGCAATGCAATCGGCGACCGATTGAGCGAATTGCGCGATGTCTGTCTCGGCTTTCGCGAGCCTGAATTTGACGAGATCGACGAACCGAAGTTCGAGGACGCCAATCTGAACGAATCCCAGCGCGCCGCCATCACGTTTGCCAACGCAGCCAGGGACATCGCCGTCATTCACGGCCCGCCCGGAACCGGCAAGACCCGCACCCTGGTCGAACTGATCCGCCAAGCCGTCCTCAAGGAACAGAAGGTCCTCGTCTGCGCCCCCAGCAACCTCGGCGTGGACAACCTCTTCGAACGCCTCCTCGCCCGCGGAACCAACGCCGTCCGCATCGGGCACATGGCCCGCGTCCTGCCGCAACTTCAGGAACATTGCCTCAACGCGCTCGTCCCCAAACATCGCGACGTCAAACGCATCAAGAAGCTTCGCCTCGAAGCCGCCGACCTCTTCCGCAAGGCCGACAAACCCTCGCGCAACATGGATCGCGCCGAACGCTACGCCCTACGCGACGAAGCCCGGGATCTCCAGGCCGAGGCGCGCGACATGGAGTCCGACATCGCCCAGCAGATCCTCGACGAAGCGGAGGTCGTCTGCGTCACCAACACCGGCATCATTTCCGAACTGCTCGGCGCGCGACGCTTCGACCTCGCGGTCATCGACGAGGCCTGCCAATGCAGCGAGCCCTCCTGCTGGATTCCCCTGCTCCGCGCCGATCGCCTCGTGCTCGCCGGCGATCACTGCCAACTGCCGCCCACCGTCATTTCGCAGAAAGCCGCCAAGGAAGGCTTTGCCGTCAGCCTGCAGGAACGCCTGGTCGAGCTTTACGGCGAGCGCGTCTGCCGCCCGCTGCTCACGCAATACCGCATGCATGAGGACATCATGCGCTTCTCCTCCGACCAGTTCTACGACGGTCGCCTCGAAGCCGACGACTCAGTCGCAGCCCATCTCCTACGCGACCTCGCAGATGTGCGCGAAGACGAACTCACCGAATGCGCCGTCCGCTTCATCGACACCTCGGGTTCGGGATTCGAGGAAAAGCGCGAACCCGCGGGCAGCAGCATCCTGAACGCCGAGGAAGCCGCGCTCGCCATCAAAAAAGCCAGGGACCTGATCACCCTCGGCGTCCCGGCCGCCGCCATCGCCATCATCACGCCCTACTCCGCGCAGGTTCGGAAGCTGCGGGAATTGAACGACAACGAAGCCATCGAGATCGGTAGCGTGGATGGTTTCCAAGGCCGGGAAAAGGAAGCGGTGATCATCTCGCTCGTCCGCTGCAACAACGACCACGAAATCGGCTTCCTCCGCGACACCCGACGCATGAACGTCGCCCTCACCCGCGCCCGCCGCAAACTCATCGTCATCGGCGACAGCGCCACCATTTCAGAGCACCCCTTCTACGCCGCGCTGCTGGAACATTTTGATCAGGTCGGCGCGTATCACGGGGTTTGGGATGAGGAGTGAGGATCTCTGCCAAGTGATCCAAGCCTTCTGAGCGACTGATTTTCTGCGCGCATTCTCAATTACCACAGCCATTTCCACCAAATCCTTGCACCCGCAGTCATCTTTGCTAGATTATCTCTCAGAGCTGGAGTGAGACCTGCCCGGTCTCAATACTCTTCCTTCCCGGAAGACCCGGCTCTATTTTTTTGTCCGGACTTTGTGGGATCCGTACTGGTCGCCGCCCAGCCACTGCATCCTCCTGAATCCATACAACTTCTTCCCGTTGTGGTCGTCACCGACCATCTGCACGCGTGCAAGCTTCCGGTAGAATGGGATGAACCGATCATCCCCTGATGCATATCGGCCGAGCACATGCGCCACGATGTCGGCGAGCTGAAGTCCGGGCCAGACATTGGAAACGCCAATCATCGGATACGGAACGAGGCGCTTGGCTCCGGAAATCCCGGCGAGGTAATTGTGAACGGAAATGCTGATCTCCTCCTGCGCGCCAAGGCGTTGATCGAAAATCAGCTGCCCGCGCTGTCCTTTGGGCACGTTCGCGATCATGCGAATGCATAGCTCCCGGAAAGGGGCGGCAAGCTGCTTGAGCTCTGGGGCCAACAACGGCGGCATGGAGTACCCATAAACGCAGATCCCAACCAGGCGAACCGGCGAGTTCATCACCCATTCGATGATTTCCCTTCCAACCGAAAGGTTCTTGGAGAATCCGGCGGCGTGATGCTTGAAACTGTTGTTGCTGAACAAGGTCGTCCCCTTGAGTTCATGCCGCAGATTCCGCGCATGTTCTTCGCCGTAGTATTTCCTCCGGATGCGGAAAAGGTGCCGACTCAAGCCTTCGAACTCGCATTCCGAACCCAAAGCCGCCGCCAGAACACCGACGTGCTCCTGCTTCCCTTTATGCCAACTCTCATCAACAAAACACCACATGCCTCACCTACTTCAAGCCCGACCATAGCCAACCCGCTTGGATCCATCAAAACGAAAGTCGACTTGTTTCGCAGACCGGCGCGAACTATCCCCGCCTCGCCTGCATTGCCCGCGCCTCCTCCACGATCTCAATCGACCGGCTCCATTCGCCCTGGACGAACTTCCTGAACTCACCGACAGCCCGATGTTTCGGCAAGAGCGGTTTGCCTGCCCGCAACTGCCCGACCGCCCATTGATACCGCCAGAGGATCTCAATGTAGCGCGCCCGGTTTTCGACCGAGAGGAGAATCGGAGGCCATCCGGCGCCAAGCACGGGGAGGTTGGCCAACAACCGCGCCATGCGACCGTTGCCGTCGAAGAACGGATGGATCCGGACAAAGACCAGGTGCGCCCAGGCATACGCGTCGATCGCCTCATCCTTCGACAGGTCGCGATTCCGCAGCGTGTTGAACTCCTTCAACCATGCCCGCATCAGCGCCGGAACATCGGCCAGCGGGGAATACTCGAAGTATTTCATCTTCCCACGAACGACTCCGGTCACGCCGTTGTAATCGCGCTTCCACTCGCCGATCGGATTCATGGCATCCACCGCGCCGTCGTGCATCACCGCGCGATGCAGGTCAAACAACGCGGCCTCATCCAGTTCGGGTTCAGAATCAAACCGCCGGATCAGATCGATCGCCCGCGCGTGGCCGTAGACCTCCTGATGATCCTTGAGGGGCTTGCCGCTGATGGTCAGGCCCAACTCCAGGATCTGCGAGGTCTCGTCCAGGGTCAGCGTGTTGCCCTCGATCGCGGTGGAATCGTGCGTCCAAACCGCCACGATCTGCTTCATCAATCCCTCGCGCAGATCCGCATCGAGCCCGTCGTCGAACCGCGACCGCAGACGCCTCTTTCGCGACGCCGCCTTGACGTAGGAAAACACCG
>JAYPGD010000057.1:0-7050 GCA_038126655.1 Verrucomicrobiales bacterium | reverse complement strand
CTGACGCCGAGGCCGTGCCGCTCATTGAGCGTTTCCGCAATCCTGCGGTAGCTCATGCCCCGTTTGAGCAAGGCGTACAACTCCTCTTCATAGGGACTCAGCTTCGATTGATACGGTTTTCCCGGCACATTTTGATCGTAACTACTTAATGCCATATTTCAATAAAAAGTCGTTACAGTCATTCCACATTACGCACCAGGAACGATTCGGAGGGCCGGCCTACTTTTTCCGGATGAGGGTGGCGTTCGCGCTCGGTTTTCGGGAACTTGGGCGCAGCGCTTTCCCTGGAGTATTTCAGAGGGCTCGCAAACGGACGGACAACAGGCTTCCACCCATTGACTTCGTGACAACCCGGGCAATCTTCCTCTGCGACAACAGACCCCGCACGATGACCTCCCACAATCAAGACCCGACCACGCAAAGAAGGCCGTTGTTGGCCCTGTCAGCCTGGATCGTCGCCTGCTTTGCCGCCTCGGCCATCGGCGCGTTCTTCATGCCCGGCGAATGGTATGCGCAACTTGCAAAGCCGGCGTGGAATCCTCCGAACTGGATCTTTGGCCCGGTCTGGACCGCGCTCTATCTCATGATGGCCGTCGCGGCATGGAGAGTCTGGAGGCTCGGCGGCTTCGGGAGACAACGACGCCCCTTGACCCTGTTTTTCGTTCAACTCGCCCTCAATGCGGCCTGGTCACCGATTTTTTTCGGCCTCAAGAACCCCGCTTTCGCCTTCGCGGAGATCCTCCTCCTCTGGTTGGCGATCAGCCTGACAATCGCGGCTTTCCGGCGCGTCGATCGCCTCGCCGCAGGTCTGCTTGCCCCCTACCTGGCCTGGGTTTCATTCGCCGCCTTGCTGAATTTCACCCTCTGGCGGTTGAACGGCTGAATCAATGGCGGCCTTTTTTGATTCCGCGATGAGCGGGGAAGCCGCACACTCGGCCGTATGCCTGAATCGCTCTCCCGAATCGCCCGGCCCGTCGCCTCCGCGTTGTTTTTCGTCGTCGCTCTCAGCTCCCGGGCCCAACAGCCGCCCTTGAAATTCAACGACCCTGCTCCGAAGCAACATCACCTCACCGCCCGCGCCAGCAAGCTGGATCCCCGCGCTCGCGAGTATCCCAAGATCGATTTCGTGTTCGGCACAGACAAGAAACCGGCCGATATCCAACACGCCTCGGTGGACACCCGCGTCAAGCCCAGGGGACAACTCGTCATCTGGCTGATGCGCCACAACGAAGGGTTGTTCAATCGTCTGAACAGCTACGGCCTGCACGCCATTCAACCGCACTAAGCCAATCGCTGGTTCTCCAAGGTCTGCCGGGAGAATCCCGTGGGCGAGACCTGCCGCGGCGACATGCGCCTCGAAGCCGCCACCGGCGAGAACTTCAGCGACGCGGCCAACATCCAGAAACCCGACGGCATGATGGAGCGCTCCCGACAATTCCTCCTCTGGCTCGAAAAGGAGAATCCCGAGGGCGGCTGGGGACACTTCCTGACCGACGACAAATCCGACCTGCGCTGGGATCGGGTCATCATGGCGGGATCTTCACATGGCTCCACCACCGCGGCGAGGTTTGCGAAACATCAGAAAGTCGCGCGCGTAGTCATGCACTGCGGCCCGCGCGATCAATTGCAGACCTGGCAGTCGCTGCCTTCGGCCACGCCCTCCAATCGCTTCTTCGGATTCAGCCATGTCCTCGACGGCGGCTGGACCGCCTTCCACTACTGCCGATCCTGGGAGTTGCTGGGGCTCCACGAACACGGGCCCATCGTCTTCGCCGAACGTTCGCGTCCGCCCTACGGCAACACGCGCCGGATCGTCTCCGCCGCCGATGTGAAGAAGGACGCGCGACGCGCGCACAGCGCGGTCCAACCCGGCGGATCCTCACCCAAGAACGCCAGGGGTCAATACCTCTACGAACCCGTCTGGCGTTACCTCTACACGCACCCCGTGGATCAGACCGGCAAAGCCGACCCCATGGATCCCCGCTGCATCAAGGATCAACGGGCATTGTTGAAGAAGTGACGTCTCGCTCGCTGTTTGGGGCGCGGAATTCATTGCGCTTCAACGTTGTATCCATCGGCGCGGCCCGCAGCACCCCCCGTTCTACTGACAACCCGCCGCCCCTGGGGCGCCGGCCCCCCCGCCCCAACAAACCCCGCTGGTTGACGCGTCATGAATCCCGCGCCCCGTTTCAGGGAAACTCACCGCCTCAATCCACCCCCAGCCCCGCCAGAGCCTTGGCAAAGCCTTCGCCGATGCGCGCCATGATCTTGGCGCTGCCGAGGTAGTGATATTCCTGATTCGACACACCGGTCTTCAGAATCTTCAGTTCGCGCTTTGAGAACTCCTCCGCCAGCAACTTCTCCTGAAGCGCCCGCGACTGGTCACGGTTCAACTTCTTCTCCTTCTGCTGATTCCGGAGCGCCTGTTTGACCTCGCCTTCTCGCGCCCGAAGCCCGGACAATTCCAGATCCCAGAAATTCTCCGTGCGCACCGCCGCAACATTGCCCTTGAACTCCGGCAACCCGGCCGGGGCCGCCATGGCATCACGGAAGTTGGTATGAATACCCGCATAACGCCGCTGCCCGGGCGTATACTTCTCCACCGGCCCGCCGACGCCCAACACGCCGATCACGAAGGGCAGCTTCGGCGCTGAAAGATCCTTCCTGACGTCGCGGATGAACTGCGCCATCACCTTGCTGTAATCGCCGTAGCCGCCCTTCCGGTCCCGGTTGGGGTAGACGCCGCGATCCACCATGTCGTTCCACCCCTGGAACCAGACGAAGCCGGCGAGTTCATGACCGACCTCGGAATCGTAATCCGGATAGACGCTTTTGATGTCCGCCAGGACCTTCTTCGCATGCTCCATCATCAGGCGATAGTAATGCCCGGTCGCCTTGGCCCTCTCCTTCTTGATCGCCTTCAAGTCCTTGCCCTGCTTGCGGAACCCCTCGAGCTGGTTTTCGTTGAACTCGTAGGGCCCCGCGCTGGGCGGTCTAAAATCCGTGTGCAGGCTCTTGCCTCCCCAGGCGGTCTTGATGATCAGGATCGGTTCATCCAACAGCTTCTGCATACGAATTCCGAACATGAATTCGGGCCCGATCTTGTCGTCGTCGGCGCCGAAGCCCGCGGTAAGGGGGCCATGTTTTTCCCCGCCGTTGGAAAGCCAGGAAATCCAGACGTTCTCCAGGATCCGCGGCTTCCCGTCCTTGTCCTGCATCTCGCGAAGCAGGGGCGCGGTCTTCGGGTCCATGCCGATGTGCTCAAAGGTCGAGACCCGGGCATGGCCCTGCATGTTGGACTGACCGACAAGGAGGAACACCTTCAAGGGCTTCTTGGCCGCAAAGGCTGGAATCGCGGTCAACAACAGCAGCGCCCCAAGAAGCGCGGACATCCCTGTCTGCGCGTTCAAGCCTACGCCGGATGACACGCCCGGAATGGGCGTTGACGTTTGGAGCGCCGAGCATTGCTCGGCAGCGGCTCGTCATGCTCCAGCGTGTGCCGAGCAATGCTCGGCGCTCCCGTATCCGTTTCGCCGCCGTTCCGTTTGAGCTTCCTTCATGTTCATTGCCATTCGTTCTCCGTTCTCAGTTCAACCAATTCCAACCTCGAATCACTTTCCCTCCTTCGCAGCCAGTTCCTTCAGATAACTCGAAACCCCGGACGTGAAATCCTCCTCCGCCTGCGGGGTGAACGGCGAAACGCCGACCTCATAACCGCCTTCCGAAAACGCCGCCCGCGTCGGCATGTATAGCAAGGAACCATTGGTCAATCGGAAGTAAAGCGTCTTCGAAAAGGGCGACGCTTCGCGGACATTGATCGAGATCTCGCTGAACAACTCCAATGGCGCGGCCCAGATCGCCGTCGATCCATCGATCACCAGGGAACGGACCGGCACGCGCACGGTCGACGCGCCGTCGGCGTTCTTTCCCGCGTAGGCGGCCAGCGCATCGATCCAGCCAAGTCCTTTCCGCCGACGGGTTTCAATCCACGTCATGTCCAACGAGAGCGAAACATCCTCAGTCGCCACGCCGGCCGACTTGCTCAACTCCATGACCCGCGCGCCCAGCGATTCCGTAAGCTCCTTCAGGCGCGGACTGCCGAAGTCGTTCCCGATCGAGTACAGCGGCGCAATGTTCCCCTCGGCTCCATTGGTGAACAGCGTGGGAACGCCGACCTCCTTCTCCACATGATTGGCGACAAAGCCGGTGATGTCGCCGCTGATGATACGGTTGCGCCCGCCCAACGCCGTGCCATGAATCGCGTAGTTGGCGACCAGCGCGATCAAGGAGCCGTCCGGCCGCTCCAAGCGCATCACGCCCATCTGCCGATCCGCCGGACCATCCGGATTCACGCCGAGCCGAATGCGGCCGTCCGGCATGCGCTGTCGACGATTCACATTGCCCTTCGCCTCGCCGACCGCCACCGCCAAGCGCGCGGGCTCAAGTCCCTTGCGCACCGTCTTGACGCCTTCAATCAGCCGCCCCACCACGAAGTTCCAATGATTGGTGTCGTGCTTCATTGAAAATCGATCGCCCAGCCTACGTTGAAAGAGACGTCCCAGATCCTGCGGTCCCACGTGCGGCGCGGCGTGCGTGTGCGTCGCCGTCCACCAGACCTGCCCGGGCTCGATCCCCGTCTCTCTATTCAATCTCGCCAGGACATCGTCACAGAAGGACGGCGTCACCGTGCAGATATCGGAGGCGACCAGGTAAAAGGTCGTGCCGCCGTCGTCCATCGCGACGATGCGATGTTGAATGCGATCATTGACGCCCTCGGACTTGCGCGGGCCGTAGCCGTGCATCCATTGCGGAAGTTTGGGCGTGATGTCGACCTTCGTCGCAGCGGCGCGAAATGATCCGGCGGCGGAGACTTGAACGAACATCAGCAGCGCCGCGCAACTCAGGAACAAGGAACGGCTCATCAAGTAAAAGGAAGAACGATCAAGACGCTTCATACCAGCGCATCAAACCGGAAAGGCCGGCGCGCGTATACCGAAATCACAGGCAAGGCTTGCGCATGAGTCTGAAAAATGAGTGAAGCACCAAGTGTTGTAGCGTGCGCTGTGTCAGCGCATACAATTGCTGTCGCATAACCGCGCTGTTCTTCGGCTCACAGAGCCGACGCTACAATTGTGCCAGCGCTAAAGTTGCCGACTCATGCCTAAGCCCTGAAATCACAATGCCTCCACCTCGGTGAAATAGGCTCCCCCCGCCCTGCCCTTTTCATCGAACAACCACGTGCGCAATTCGGTCTTCCCCTTCGGCAGTTCCATTTCAAACACCACCCCCTTCGCCCCCTTCTCCACCGCCTGTTCCTTTTCGCGCCCGGCGATTGACACCTTGGCGCGGACAGCGACAACAGGCTTGTCCGCCTCCACCGGCCATTGCCGCAATGTGATGCGATAGCGCCCCGCCCGCTGCACATCGACCATCCATGGCCCCGTCACCTTGGGCAACCGACGAATCGATCCAAAATTCCAAGGCGGATTGCCCACCGGCATACGCCAGTCCTGCGAACACAGCACGGTCGGACTCTCCGCCGGATTGCCGACGTCGATGTGCACCGGCCTGATCCGCGGCGAGACCGACACCCAATACTCCGGATACAACCGCCGCAATCGATCCGCGACCGTGTGGTTCTCGGAGGCGACGTTGTTCCTTTGAGCGGGATCGGCTTGGATGTCGTAGAGGACCGCGCCGTTCACCAGGCGCCACCGCTCGGTCAGGATCACGGAGTGCATCCAGATCTCCGCCTCATGACGAAAATAGGCGCCTCCATGGTATTGAATGGGAATGAACTCGCGCGCCCATCGCTTGGTGGAATCGCCCCTCATCAACGAAACCAGCGAAAGCCCGTCCGGTTTGTGAGCTTGGGGAACCTTCACGCCGCAAAGCTCCGCCAGGGTCGGAAGCACATCGATATGCGCCGACAGGGTGTCGACATCACGGCCGCCGGTCAGCCCGCCCTTCGGCCAATGAACAAAGAACGGAACGCGGTGACCGCCATCGTAGATCGAGGATTTCTTGCCCCGCATGCCGGCATTGAACCCCTTCACGGCCTCGCTATTGAGCCGGTCCAGGCCAAAGCTTGCGCCATTGGCCGTGCCGTTGTCGGTCATGAAGATGAGGATCGTGTTCTCCGCCAGTTCGAGCTCCTTCAACTTGTCCCGGAGCATCCCGACATTGTGGTCGATATTGGCGACCATGCCGTAGAACTCCGGACCCGCGCCCCAATCCGCCTTGCCCTTGTAGGGCTTCGCCCATTCCGGCGGAACACGATACGGGCCATGCGGGGCATTGGGCGCAAGATACAGGAAAAACGGCTTCTCCTGGTTCTCCTCAATGAACCGTATGCCCTCGGCGAACCACACACCCGTGCAGTAGCCCTCAAACTTCTCGAACTTCCCGTTCCGTTCGTAGGTATCGTCGAAGTAGTCGTTGCCCCAATGATCCGACGCCTGCCCCACACCGCCGCAACGATGCCAGACGACATCCTGAAAACCGCGATCCTGCGGCCGATGCGGCGCGTTGTCGCCCAGATGCCATTTGCCGACCATGCCGGTCGCGTAACCGGCGTCGGCAAAAACATGGGCCACGGTGCGTTCGTCCGGGTGCATCATCGTCCGGCCGCTGCTGGTGCGATAGGCGCCTGTCCGAGCAGGAAAACGTCCGGTCATCAAGGCCGCGCGCGTCGGCGTGCAGAAGGGACTGACATGAAAGTCGGTGAATCGGACGGACTCCGCGTGCAGGCGATCCAAGTGCGGCGTCTTGAGGATCGGGTTGCCGTGGCAGGCCAGATCCCCATAGCCCTGATCGTCCGTCATGATCATGACGACATTGGGCTGACGAGCCTCGAGCGAGACGGTCAGAACGACTGTGGCAATAAACCAAGGAATCAAGCGCATGCCGGAGTGTCCACCAACCGGCCACATCGAACAAGACCAGGGAGGCGTCGCCCTGAGACACCCCTGATTCGGAGGGCTGACAGAGAGTCGCCGGTTGCGATGATCCCGACAAAGGCGGTTCCGCAAAACTCGCCCGGTCGGAGCC
>JAYPGD010000056.1:16302-17831 GCA_038126655.1 Verrucomicrobiales bacterium | reverse complement strand
AGATGACGCTGAAGATGCGCGGCGGATCATAGAGAAGACGGCGCATCGTCAACCAGTGGCGGAAATACTCGCCCATGTTGTAACCACAAAACGGCAGCATCGCCATGGGATCGCGACGGACCTGCCCCAGGCCGCCAACCGCCGCCGCCGTCATCTCGGAGCCGACCGTTGCGCCGACATAGACGCCGTGCACCCAGTTGAAGGACTGATAGACAAGCGGAATCGTGGTCGCGCGACGCCCCCCGAAGATGATGGCGCTGATGGGAACGCCCTCTGGATCGTCCACCTCCGGCGCCAGCGCAGGGTTGTTGGCCATGGGCGCGGCAAACCGACTGTTCGGATGGGCCGCCTTCTCCGTGGATTCCGGCGTCCATTTGTTGCCTCGCCAATCGAGACATTCCGCGGGGGGATCGCCGTCCATGCCCTCCCACCAGACATCGCCGTCGGGCGTGAGCGCAACGTTGGTGAAGATCGTATCACGCTCGATCGACCTCATCGCATTGGGGTTGGAGCTGTTGCTGGTGCCCGGCGCGACGCCGAAGTAGCCCGCCTCGGGATTGATGGCGTATAGGCGGCCGTCCTTGCCGGGACGCATCCAGGCGATGTCGTCGCCGACAGTCCAGACCTTCCAACCCTTGAAATGGTCCGGCGGAATGAGCATGGCGAAGTTGGTCTTGCCGCACGCGCTGGGGAAGGCGGCGGCGACGTAGGTCTTTTCCCCCTCAGGGGATTCCAACCCGAGGATCAGCATGTGTTCGGCCATCCAGCCCTCCTTGCGTCCCAGGTAGGAGCCGATGCGCAGGGCAAGGCACTTCTTGCCGAGCAGCACGTTGCCGCCGTAGTTCGAAGCCGTGGAAAAGATGGCGTTGTCCTGAGGAAAATGGACGATCAACCGCTTCTCCGGATCGAGGTCGAGCATGCAGTGCAGGCCGCGGTTGAAGTCGTCCTTGTCGCCGAGGTGCTCCAGAGCCACGGTGCCCATGCGGGTCATCACGCGCATGCTGAGCACAACGTAGATCGAATCGGTCAACTCGACGCCGACCTTCGACAGCTCCGATCCCGGGGGCCCCATGAGATAGGGCACGACATACATCGTCCGTCCCTTCATGGCTCCCGCGGTGAGCGCGCCCAACCGCTCATACATCTCCTCCGGCCGGGCCCAATTGTTCGTCGGGCCGGCCTCCTCCCGGGTCTCCGTGCAGATGTAGGTGCACTTCTCCACGCGAGCGACATCGTTGGGATCGGAGCGATGGTAATAGCAGCCCGGACGCTTCTCCTGATTCAGCGGGATCAGAATGCCCTCCTCGACGGCCCGCGAGGTCAGGCGTTCCTTCTCTTCATCGGAGCCGTCGCACCAGACAATGGCTTCGGGTTGACAGTGTTCGGCGGTCTCTTTGACCCAGTTGATGATGTGTTGGTTGGTCGTATTCGGGTTGGCGCTCATGGGGCGATGATCTGCAGGGTTGTGATTGCGGAAATCAAGCCTGAAACGACGACCGGCCGGCCGACGCGTTGCAGGCACCGGGAGT
>JAYPGD010000056.1:0-16292 GCA_038126655.1 Verrucomicrobiales bacterium | reverse complement strand
GCCCGATGCCCGCGCGCACCGCGGGCCCGCTCTGCCCACCCCGCCCCCCCCAACCCCGCGTGCGGCGGCCGTCTGGCCGGACTTCGTCATTCGGACTTCCTTCGGATTCGGGGGGGGGTGGGTGTTTCGGTATTTTGGCGCGGCTTGGGCCACCCATTTTCGACTGCACGCCAGGCCCGTCTTTCCCGAAGCGCGAGCTTGAATTTTTTTGCCTTTCCGGGAATATCCCGCTGGTGGCTGCGGCGAAAACCATTCTGGTAATCGACGAGGAGGCGGAACTCCGGGACGCGCTCCGCGGCATGCTGTCCATGGACGGCTGGGATGTGCTGGAAGCCGACAACGGCGAGGACGGCCTGATCCTGGCCCGCAAACACCGCCCCAAGGTCGTCATCTGCGACCTGCTCATGCCCCGATGCAACGGATACCGGTTCTGCCGGGCCGTGCACGAGGACCCGGATCTCAGGGACGGCGTCAAGATCATCATCTCCAGCAGTCGCGGCTACGCCGGCGACCGCTTGAACGCAATTCAATCCGGCGCCGACGAGTATCTCGTCAAACCGTTCGAACAGGACGAGTTGACCAACATTCTGACCCGTCTGCTCGAGCCGGAAAAATCCACTTTTATCAAGCTCTGGGAGCGATTGACCACCAATCACGAACCTCCTCCAAGCTCGACGGACGCCTCGGCAGCGCAGCCTTCGCCGCAGAAACCCGAGGCCAGGAAGGTCGATGACGGCGTGACCCACGTGCGTTTCTGGGGGGTCCGGGGATCGACCCCCACACCGGGGCCCTCGACCGTGCACTACGGCGGCAACACCTCCTGCGTGGAGGTGCGCGCCGACGGTGAAATCATCATCCTCGACGCCGGCTCCGGCATCCGGCCGCTAGGCATATCGCTGATGCGGGAATTCGGCAGCGACCCGATCGACCTCACCCTGCTGATCACGCACACACATTGGGACCACATTCAGGGATTCCCCTTCTTCCTGCCGGCCTACAATCCGCGCAACAACGTCAAGATTCGGGGTTTTGAAGGTTCAACCGAGAGCCTCGCCGACATCTTCGAACAGCAGATGCGGACGCCCTACTTTCCGATCACGATGCAACAAATGCCGTCGATGCCCGCGGTGGAGGAGATTCAGGATCTCAAGTTCAACATTGGCAAGGTGGAGGTCCAGGCCGCGTTCATGAATCACCCCGGAATCTGCGTGGGCTACCGCCTGAACACCAGCAGCGGCTCAGTCGCCTTCATGCCGGACAACGAGCCCTACCAACGCCTCCGCGGCGCTGAGTCGGACAAGGCTGGTCGCGTCACCTCTGAATCCCTCGCCTACGCCCGCAAGCAGGACGAGCAACTGATCGACTTCATCCGCGATGTGGATGTCCTGATCGTGGATTCCCAGTATGACGACACGGAGTACCAGACCAAGGTCGGCTGGGGCCATGGCTGTCTGGACGATGTCGTGACCCTCGCGCTGATGGCGGGGGTCAAGCGCCTGAGCCTGTTCCATCACGATCCCGACCACGATGATGAGCACGTCCGACGGATGGAGCAGTGGGCCCGGGATCTCGTCACCATGCACGGCGATCCGGTCGTGGTGGAGGCGGCCCGGGAGGGCGTGGAGATCGTCCTGAATCCGAAGGCGTCTGCGGCCGGCGCCCCCGCCTGAGATCGCCGTCGCCATGTCCGACATCACGCTCCCCCCCCTGTTCGAGCTTCGCCAGGCCTTCCCGAAACGCGAAGCCATCGACATCCCCTCCGCCTTGAACGCGCAAATCGCGTCGCTGGCGTCGGGCATGAAGTCCGGCTCGCGCATCGCGGTAGGCGTCGGCAGCCGCGGCATCGCCAATCTTGCGACGGTTGTCGCCCATGTGACGGCAACTCTCCGGGCGACCGGCATGGAGCCGTTCATCATTCCGGCCATGGGCAGCCATGGCGGCGCGACGGCGGAGGGTCAACTGCGCATCCTCGCCGATTACGGCGTCACCGAGAATTCCATGGGCGTTCCGATCCGGGCCTCCATGGAGACCCGCGTCGTCGGAAGAAACTCACTGGGAATGGAGGTTGTCATGAGCGCCGAGGCGCTGGATGCGGACGCCA
Source organism: Verrucomicrobiales bacterium (assembly GCA_038126655.1). Lineage (GTDB taxonomy): Bacteria > Verrucomicrobiota > Verrucomicrobiia > Limisphaerales > JAYPEY01 > JAYPEY01. The sequence goes on along the minus strand of JAYPGD010000056.1, from coordinate 14,191 downwards.
TCCTGCCCGTCAACCGGATCAAGCCTCACACGGATTTCCAAGGCGGGCTCGGCAGCGGCGTCGTCAAGATGCTGGTCGTCGGATTCGGCAAGCATGCCGGAGCCGCGCGATTTCACAGGTCGGCCATGCGGCTCGGCTACGAGGAGGCGCTGCGCGAGGCGGCCGGCGTGATTTTGGACTCCGCCCCGGTCATGGGAGGCGTCGCCCTGATCGAGGACGCCCATCATCAGACCGCGGCGGTCGAGGTCATCCGGCCCGCAGAGTTCATCCGGACGGAGGAGCGGCTGCAACGCCTCGCGGACGACCTCATGCCCGGCCTCCCCTTCGAGGACCTCGACCTGCTGATTGTCGACCGCATCGGGAAGAACATCAGCGGAACCGGCATGGACACCAATGTGATCGGCCGCGGCGTGCATGGGTATTCGACACATTTCGGCGAGCAGGCGAAGGCGGGCCCCATCTGCATCAAGCGCGTTTTCGTCCGGGACCTCACCCCTGAAACGCACGGCAACGCCATCGGAATCGGGATGGCGGATTTCACCACTGACCGGCTCATCGCCATGACCGACCGACGGATCACCGGGGTGAACAGCCTGACCGCCATGACGCTTCACGCCGCCAAGCTGCCGATCTCATTTCCCTCCGACCGCGAAGCCATCACGAAGGCCTTGGAATCACTGGGGCTGGGCCCGGGCGCGCCGGCCCGCATCCTCCGGATCCGGGACACGCTCAGTCTCGAGTCCATGCAGGCGTCGGAGGCTTTGCTTGAGGAGGCGACCGCGCGCGAGGATCTTCAAGCCTCGTCAGAGCCTGCGGCCATGCCGTTCGACAAGGAAGGCAACCTCCCGGAGTCCTGAAAAAAAACGGCGGGGCTTCATGAAGAAGCCCCGCCGGCGTGGGAGATCAGAAACTCTCAGGGCAGTAGAGAGACCGGAATGATCCGGTAGAACTTGTAGGCCTGCGTGAACGCCTCAGGGTCAGGGTCCGGGTGCATTTCCGTGCCGCCCGTGGCGACGAAGACCTTGAGCGTCATCCAGGTCTTCAGGTCGGAACTCGCCTGCAGCGCGTAGGTCACGCCGGATTCGCCGGTGGCGGCGACGCTGACCGTGTCGTCCTCGCCGCCCACCATCGTTTCGTTGACGCCGGCCTGGGCGACCAGACTCACCGCCGCGGAAGTGGTCGATTGATTGTGATTGTCCGTGGCCACCGCGGTCAGGGAGTGGGTTCCGATGGGAACCTGCGCCCAGACCGCCGAGAAGGGAGCCTCGGTGTCGACGCCAAGACTGGTCGCCCCGGCGAAGAATTCCACCTTGGCGACGCTGCCATCGGCGTCGGCTGCAGTCGCGGTCACGGTCACCGAGGACATCGCCGGAACGGTCTTGCCGTTGGTTGGCGCGGTGATGGAAACCGTGGGCGACTCGTTGGCGACGATCGTCAATGTCCCCGGTTTCTGGGTGATCATGTAGTTCCCCGCGGTCGCCCCGGAGACCGTGATGGGGTAATCGCCGGGTTCGCTCGAGGCGGTGGCGTCAGTGGCCAACACCGCGGGCGTGTCCAGGGACGCCAGGGTGTCGCCGTTCACGAAGCCGCTGTAACTGGCGGTGAGTTCCGGCAGGGCGACGCCATCGGCCTTGCTCTTGTCATCGGCCGTGATGGTCAACGCCGCGCGCGTCACCTCGAGATGGACGGTCGCCTCCTGAAGATTGTAGTTCTTCGCGTCAGCGGGCACGTAGACCACGTGAAGAAGATGCTCGCCAACCGGCAGAACCGTGCCTTCGGGCAGTGAATAGATCAGCGTCGGATCCTGCGCCGCCTGACCATTCAGCATGACCTCGGCGTTGAACTGACTCGCGCCCAGCCCGGTTCCGTAACTGATGGCGGTCAATCGCTCGTGCGCGTCCCCCTCGCGCTTCTTACCGTCATCGCCCCAGGCGATGCTCGGCGTGGCCTTGCGCACGTCAATGAAGACATGGGCTTCAACGCTCTTGTAGTTCGGGCTGGTCGGCGTGAACATCACGGTCAAACGCTGCGAACTTCCGGCGTCGAGGACCACGCCCGCGGCGGGCGTATAGACGGGGGACGCGCCGGGGATCTCCTCGGTCGTTCCGGCGACGACCGCCTTTGCATTCAACTGCGTTCCGCCCAGGGCCGTTCCGAAGGTGATTGCGGCGGGCTTCTCCCAGACGATCTGCGGCGTCGCCTGGACGACGTTCACGGTCACCACCACATCCGCGCTGTTGAAATTGTCGCTCAATTCGGCGGCGGGTTGAAACTCCACGGTGATATCGTGGGAGCCAACCTCCAGGACCAGCCCGTCATCGCTGATAACGGCTCCCTGATCGTCCTTGAAGACGAACTCCCCGTCGGTCGGCGACGAAGTCAGCCCAAGAAGCTCCACACTCAACGGCGTTCCATAAACGATCGAGTCCGGCGCATTGGCCCCGATGGTCGAATCGACCGGATCGATCGTGATAAAGACCGGCAGTTCCGCGGACGAGCTGTAGTTCTTGGCGTCTTCCGGAGTGAACGCCGCCCTCAGCGTCTGGGTTCCTCCCGGCAGCACATCGCCGATCTTCAGCTCCTTGTCCTGCTGATCATAGTATTTGAACGTCCCGGGGATGACCGCGTCATCCACCTTCGCGACCGCGTTCAACTGCTGCGCCCCCAAGGCAACGCCATAGTCCATGTTGGGCAGGAAGCCCAAATTGCCCCATTCAATCTGCGGCGCGGCCTTGTTGACCACAAGCGTCCGATCCGCGGTGACGGTCCTGACGTTGATGGTGTCGATCGGGGTGAAGGTGGCGGTCACCGTGTATTCTCCGGCGTCCAACACCGTTCCGGCGCTGACGGAATAACTGAACGCGCCCGCAATATCATCCTCCATGTCTCCGTTCAGACGGGATTTCTCCTCGGCGTTCAGGTGGGTCCCGGCGTCCAGAGCGGCGCCGAAGGTGATGGACGGCAGAGTCCGGGCTTCATCGTCGCCCCAGGTGATTTCCGGCTCCGTCTGCAGAATATCGATGGAGCTCGGATAATTCTGCACAATCCGATAGAGCGTCTGGTTGTCGGGCACGAAGGTGGCAAACAGCTTCCGGCCAACTCCGGTTGAGAGCTTCGTGCCCACGCCCGGGATGTAGAAGAAGGTCCCGTCGTCGGTGATCTCGATCTGCCGGTTCGAACCCGGCTTGTAAGCCCGGGCGTTCAACTGGCCCTCGCTCAACGGCGTGCCGAAGGTGATCGGATCCTGTTCCTCCGCCCAGACGATGTCCGGAACGCCCTTGTTCACATTGATCCGGACCGTGACCGTCTTGGGCGCGTAGTTGCCGTCCGTGGAAGTGAAGGTCACCGTGAGTTCCTGGTTGTTGCCGGGCTCCAACTCCTGGCCGAGGGCGGGTTCGCCGCCTGCGGTGTAGACGAAGTTGGCCGGATCGTCCCCGCCGGGCGCCGGGCTCGTGGCGTTCAACTGCGCACTGGACAGCAGCGTTCCGTAGTTGATGGCGGCCGGATTCGCCCAGACCACCTCCGGCTCCTGGGCCACGATCGTCAGCACGGGCATGGCGACCATGTCAGCCTCCAGGATGTAGTTGTTGTCGCTGTCCGCGAGCGCCACCTGGACGAGGGCGCCTTCGCTGTCCCGGTATTCCAGCGGATCCTTTACAGTGATCGGGTAGTCGCCGACGGGGCTCGCCTGCGTCGCGACCGTTTCCATCACCGGTCGCAGGTCGAGATCCGCCTCCGTGTCGCCCGCAACAAACCCCGTGTAAGTGGCGGTGAAGGTCGGGTTCGGCTGGTTCAATTCACGCTGGGCGTCATTGGGAGTGACGATCAACATCTTCTTCGCCACCGTGACGGTCGCCGCCATTTCGGCTCCGGAATACTTCGACGCGTCTTTCGGCACGAAGGTGACCTTCAGCTCGCGCTCGCCCGCGTCCAACACCGTCCCCAAAGGCGGCAGATACACCAGCGTGCCGGCGGAGGCATCGAGCGGGCTGTCGTCCGCCTGCTTGAACACGGCGTCCAACTGGGCGGCTCCCAATGGCTCGCCGTAGGTCAAACCGGGCAGGTCCGCCCACTCGATCTTGACGCCGATCTTGACCGCGTTGCGGTTCACCTCGATGACATTGCCGTGATGGGCCGTCACGATCTCCGGCTTGCCGTTTTGATCGACATCGACCAGCGCGATCGCCTGCGGGCGTTGCTCCACATTGACGGCGACCCGGGGATCCAGCGCGATCGCTCCGGTTCCCTTGTTGCGCAGAATGCCAACCTGATTCAAGGCGTCATTCACCACGGCGATATCCGGCCAGCCATCGCCGTCGAGATCGCCCACGGCCAGGTCAAGCGAGGCCAGGCCGGCGGCAAACGAATAGGGCGAATCGCCCTCGGTGAACTTCAACGGCCCGGCATCCTCCGTCGGCGTGGCCTGAACAGTCTCATTGGCGTGAACCCAGAGCGTCGCTCCCGCGGCGTCCAGGGACACGATGTCGAGGCGGCCATCGCCGTTCAAATCGGTCAGGGTCACTTTGGCGGGCCTCGCGCCGTCGACCAGGTTCAACGTGGCCGCGGCCGTCATCGAAGCCTTGGAGAACTCGGGCACGGTATCGCTATGATTGCCCAGGACCGTCAGGCTGTGACCGCCCGCGCCGCCAAAGCTGTTGGCCGCCACAATCTCAGGAAAACGATCGCCGTCCAGATCGCCGACCGCGACAGCGGCCGGCTCCGTTCCCACGATGAAATCAACGCGCGCGCCGAAGGTGTTGACGTCGATCGCTCCCGGAACGCCCTTGTTCGGAAACACCGAGACGCTGGACGAACTCCGGTTGGCGACCACGACGTCGAAGCGGCCGTTGTTGTCGACATCCGCAATGGCGAGGCCGGAGGGATTGCTTCCGGTTGCCAGATCCGTGCGCGAGGCAAACCCGATCACGCCCAGCGAGCTGGTGTTGCGGTAGACCGAGATGGTCCCCTCGCCGGCGTTGACGATCACGACGTCCAGATTCCCGTCGCCGTCGAAATCGGCCACGCCCGCCTCCGACGCGCCGACGCCAGCGTCAAAGTCCTTCCTGGCGGCGAAAGAGCCGAGGGTGACGCTGTTGGCCGCGGAGTTGTTGCGGAAGACCGAGAAGGTCGCGTCGCCCGAATTGGCGGTCACCAGTTCCGGGCGGCCGTCATTGTCGAGGTCGCCGACAGCGACCGCCGCCGGCAGAAGGCCGGTCGCGAACCGGGCGTCGGAATCGAACGCCATCTGACCCAGCTCGGTGTCGCCGTCGAAGGTGACCACGAACGGAAGCGCCGAGGAGCCGGAGAATTCGTTGATGGAAACGGTGATGGGGGCGTAGGTTGCGCCGGAGGGGACCTCAACGGTCATTTTCTCCCGTCCTTCCACGCTCAGGACCTTCGCGCGAACGGAGCCGAAATGGACCACGTTGTCGTCCTTGAACTGGGCAAAACCACTGCCCATGATCTCCACCTCAGAGCCCACCGGCCCCTTGTTCGGGGTCACGGAGTCAACGACGGGCGCGGCGTCAACGCTCTCGTCGTCGATGATGGTCACCGGCGCGCGGCTGGGCGCCAGGATGGCTCCGCCTCCGCCGGTGAAGCGGACAAAGAAGTTCTCATTGCCCTCCAACCGCAGGTCCCCGAGGATGTCAATCTCCAGGGACTGCGAAACGTCGCCGGTCTGGATGGTCACCGTGCCGCTGGCCGACGAGTAATCCTCCCCGGCGACGGCCGTGCCGTTCTCGGTCGCATAGTCCAACGTGATTGCGTTCAACGCGGGCTCCACCATCTCCAACGTCATGGTGACCTTGGAGATGCCGGAATTGCCTTCCCCAATGGAAGCGCTCTTGATCAGCACGATGTCCCCGCTGACCGCGCCGACACGAACGACCGCCGTGCCGACAGTGAGTCCGCCCTTCATGTCGGAGACATTGACCTTCACCACGTAGATGCCCGGCGCGGAAAAGGCGTGCGAGACCATCGGCTGGTTGAGCACGGCCGGATCGAAACTGCCGTCGTCGAAGTCCCAGTCATAGGCGACCGGCTCCAGGTCGGGATCCGTGGCGCTGGCGGTGAAAGTCACCAATTCCCCGACGCCCACATCGGAAAACTGGGGCGTGACGCTCACCTCCGGCGGGGAGTTCTGGGGAAAGGGTCCAAAGTTGACTTGCACATCCAGCCACTCATCGGGACGCGTCCCGCCCTTGCCGATGGGCGTGATATAGACATCCGAGCGAGGTTCGTGGAACGTGCGGCCGATCAAGAGCCCGGAATCGAGCTTGTCGTTGTTGTCGCTGAAGGAGCCCCGACCGTGCGGCCCGTCATTGGACTGGGGGGTCATGTCGATCAACAGGACGCCTTCGCCGGTGTAGTTGTCGCTCGTCCAGTCAAACTGGGCGGAGTTGGACAGCCAGTCGTCCGACGCGTAAGCCGTCCGGAAATTCAGCCAGAAATAGGGCCGGGCCCCATCGCCGGTGGGAACGCGCATTCCGCGCACGCCCTGCGAAGCCATGGCATCCAGCTGGTTGATGCGGTAGGTGCCGCTGGAGCGGGCGTCCGTGTATTCATTGTCCTTCAACCAGTCGATTCGGAGCTTTTCGCGCACTGTGTAGTGGGCCCGTTCGTCCATGCGGGAGCTGAACTGCGCGCCCTGCACGCTGTAATAGTGGCCGTATTCGAGATGTGGGCTTTGAGGCTCCCCGGAAATCGCATCGCGGCTGGTCGGATCGGTCGGATGAGGCGTGTAGTTGTAGTTGGCGTGAAACAGCCCCAGATTGTGGCCAAACTCGTGATTGCCGACCTGCAGGTCGTAGCAGACCAGGTGACTTTGACGACCACCCACCCAGGCGACGCCGCAATAGCCGTGCCCCCCCTTGGTCACCACGGTGACGAAATCAAAGTCGTCCGGTTCCGTGCCCGCAGCCCGGGCCGCGGCCTCGCCGTCGGCGACGATCGCGCCCAAGCCAGACATCAAATGATTCGCCTGTGACAGACTGGACGCCAACACCGGCGTCACCGTGACAGCCAGGGTGGAACGGCCATAGGAAACCTCTTTCCAATAGAGTTCATAATCGCGGGCGTTCATGTCCATCGTGGTGTCGTCGATCGGCGAACCGCCCGGCAACGGGTCGTCGTTGAAATGGATGCGGATTGCCAGCATCGTCTTGTCCCCCTCGGTGTGCGGCGACTTGGCGACGGGGGCCTGCAGTGTTCCGTTGGGGAGCAGCCCCATGGCCGCGATGGGCCCCAGTTGATCCTCGCGACGATGCAACTCCGTCTCAAGGGCCTCGGCCTTGGATTCCGTCATGGTCAGCGTCTGCCCCCCGACCTCGACGGCGACCTCGCCCGGCTCCGGACGGGCGGCAGGCGCCAGTTCGGAGGGGTCCACGCGGCGCACGGCGCTCTGATGCATGGCCATGACGTTATCGAGGTGAATGCCATGAAACGGCAGATCCTCCTTCGTGGTGACCCCCAGCCTCCGACCATAGGCAAAGACGCGCTTGCTTTCGCCGTCGACCGTCACTTCGCGGACGAGTTCGTCGGCCATGGAAGGATCCCCGAAACCGCAGGCGTTGATGACGTCATACCGGCTCCGCGAACTCACCGGGGACTCCAGCAGGGCCAGCACGGACTGCGGCAGTTCGGGGCGGGCCGCGCGGGCGACCGCCAGTTCGATCGCCAGTTCCGGGTCCAATTGAATCAGCTCAATCATCGCGGGCCGTCGTTTGGCGGCCAGTTCGCGGCCTTCCGCTTCCAGCGTCTGGCGCGTCGCCTCGTCAGCCGACAGATACCGTCCCATCCAGTCCGAAAATCCGTCCATTCGGCTAACGATCTCCTCCTTGCTGAGGAGCGCGGCGGGCGGCAACCCCGACGCCGCCGCCTGATAGAGTCGCTGTCCCTTGGCTTCGGCAAAGGCGCGTTCGCGGCGCAGGCGTTGAATAGCCGCGCCGATCCGCTCGTCGGAATTCGCGGCCAGGGTCGGCCGGGCCGCGTCGGAGATTGGAGCCGACTCAACGACGGGCGCCTCTGTCTGCGTCGGAGGTTGCGGGGGCGGGCTGGATTCCGGCGTGGAGGGTTGCCGGTAAAAGACGAGGAGGAGAAGCGCAGCGAAGAACGCTCCCAATGCGATGTGGCGACTGGGGGATTTCATGACTAAGGGGAACCCGTTGTGATTTGGTCGACGTTGTTAGCGCTTCAGGACCCGGATGGAAAGCGCAATTCGCGCAACTGGCACCCCTCAAATTTCCACTGGAATTGGATAATTCAACCTCCATATTACGTCCATGTTCTCAATTCCCAGACTTTCGTCCGTCCTGCTGCTGGCCGTCATCCCGGCCGGCTTCGCAGCCACAGCCGCGCCCACGCGCGTTGTCCCCGCCAAAGGAATCGACATCCCCCGGGAGCAGACAGACAAGCTGGCCGAGGAGGCGCGCCAACTGAAACGGCGCCTCGACGGGCTCAGGGCCTCCTTCCGGAACCAACCCAAGGCCCTCGACCTGATCCCCGACATTGAAATCTATTACAATGCCGTCGAGCGCGTTGTCAGTCAGGACATCTTCTATTCCAAGGGCGATGTCGCCGCGGCGGAGAAGTTGCTGCAGCAGGGCCTCGAACGGGCCGAGGCGCTCCGCGCCGGCCGGGCTCCCTGGACGACCGCGACCGGACTCGTCGTGCGCGGCTATCGATCCCGGATCGACGGTTCCGCCCAGCCCTACGGCCTGGTGATCCCCGCATCCTACGATCCGGCCGGGAAGCGGAGGCATCGCCTCGACGTCTGGCACCATGGGCGGAACAACAAGTTGAGCGAAGTGCGGTTCATCGCCGAGCGACAGACCAAACCCGGGCAGTTCACGCCCGAGGACGCCTTCGTCCTGCATCCCTACGGCCGCTATTGCAACGCCATGAAGTTCGCCGGGGAGATCGACACCTTCGAGGCCCTCGAACACGCCCAACGCAGCTATCGCATCGACGACGACCGCATCTCCGTCCGCGGTTTCTCGATGGGCGGCGCGGCGACCTGGCACATGGCGGCGCATCACGCGGGCGTCTGGGCCGCGGCCACCCCGGGCGCCGGATTTGCGGAAACCGCCGTTTATCAGAACATTTTCGCCAAGAAACCCAAGCCCGCATGGTGGGAACAGAAGCTTTGGCGGCTCTACGACGCGACGGAATACGCGGCCAACCTCCACCAATGCCCGACCATCGCCTACAGCGGGGAGAAGGACAAACAGAAGCAGTCCGCCGACATCATGGCCGGCTACATGGAAAAGGAAGGCCTGAAACTCGAACACATCATCGGCCCCGGCATGGGGCACAAGTACCACCCCGATTCCAAGGTCGAGATCGAGAAACGCCTCGCCAAAATCCTCGAGAAGGGTCGCGTCAAAGTCCCCCGAAAGATTCGATTCACCACCCACACCCTGCGTTACAACCGCATGAAATGGGTGACGATCGACGGTTTGGAGAAGCACTGGGAGAAAGCGCGCGTCGACGCCGACATCATCGACAGCCACACCCTCCGCATCCGCACCGAAAATGTGACCGCCCTTTCCCTCGAGATAGGCGCCGGCCTTTGCCCGCTGGACCGCAATCAAAGCCCCACCGTCCGGATCGACGGCGAGGAGATCGTGGCGGCCGGCGTGCGGCCCGACCTTTCATGGAGCGCGCACTTCATCCGGTCGGCCGGACGCTGGCATCTGGTCGCCGAGGCGGCCACCAAGGGCGTCGCCAAGAAACACGGACTCCAAGGCCCGATCGACGACGCCTTTCTCGACAGCTTCCTGATGGTTGCGCCCACCGGCAAGCCGCTGGCTCCGCAGCCCGTGACCGACTGGATCAAGGCGGAGATGGCGGAGGCGCAATACCAATGGCTGATGCAATTCCGCGGCGCCGCCCGGACCAAGCCCGATGTCCATGTGAGCGATGAGGACGTGGCAAAGCACAATCTCATCCTCTGGGGCGATCCGGGCAGCAACGCCATCTATCGGCGCATCGCCCGCAAGCTTCCCATCCAGTGGAACGCCGAAGGCATCACCGCCGGCGACGACTCCTGGGGCGCCGACCGGCGCGTCCCGGTGTTCATCTTTCCCAATCCGTTGAACCCTGAGCGCTATGTCGTGATCAACAGCGGCTTCACCTTCGCCCCCAACGGCAGCGCGAGCAATTCCACCCAGGTTCCCAAGCTTCCCGACTGGGCCATCCTCGACATCACCGTCCCCGCCCGGGAACGCATCCCGGCGGGAGTGGTCGATTGCGACTTCTTCGGCGAAGGCTGGCAGTTGGTGAAGAGCCCGGAGCGGAAGTAGGGCGACCGTCAGATCACTGACAACAGTCTTTGCCGGCCGCGTCATCGTCGGACGCCGGCTCCGCGTCCACCGCCCAGTAAACCGCATTTCGCAGCATCCTGCGGAACTGGGTGGTTCCGAAGTCGTAGGGATGTCCCAGTGAGGTGTAGAAGACCCTGCCGCCGCCGGGGCCTTCATTGATCCAGGCCACGGGTTCGGCCTTGTTGACGCCCCGCGCCGTCCCCGTGAGCAACGGCTTGGCGGACTTCGCCAGCGGGCTCGATTTGTAGAGCGAACCAAAGGTCTGGAAGCGGCGCGCGTCCACGCCCTTGAGGACCGGGTGTTCCTTCGCCGATCCAATCACCTGCGCGAAGGTGGTGATGTCGTTGGCGTGGTGGCCCTGGTAGTTGCCGCCGAGCACAGCCGGATCGAAATCACGCCACTCATCCAAGCCTTCCGGAGCGGGCGTCTTGCTTTGGTGAAAAGGGTGGCTCGACGTGCGAAGCGCGACCAACGGCCTGCCCGCCGCGACATGCGCGCGGAACAGATCCAACTGCGCCTTGGGCAGATTCCGGCGCCGCGCGGCCAGCACGATCACATCCGCGTCCTTCACGATCTCGACGCCGGGCAGCTTGTTGCGGTCCTCCGCGTCCGCGTAGACAAAACTGAGTTTGAAATCCTTGCCCAGCTCCTTGAGGGCAAAGGGCGGCAGCGTCTCGTCGGTCTGGTAGAGTTTCTCCGCCATGACGACGACCGCGTGTTTGCGCCGGTCGCCGGGAAAGCGGAAGGGGCTGTCGTCGCCCAGTATCTGGTCGCTGGTGATCGTCGGACACCAATGACGCTCGATATGCCCGAAGATGAGGTCGTTGCCGGTGAAGTGATTGACGAAGGGTTCCTCGGCCGGGTTGTACATCGAGTCGGTCATATCGCGCATGAGGGCGAGGTTCTGTCCCTGTTGTACCATCTGGCGGATGCCGAAGGGACGGCCCAGCACGCACATGTTCACATGCACGCCCATGAGGATCACGTTCGTGACGCCGCGCTGCTTCATCAGGTAATAGGCCTCCGCGGAGTCCGTGATCGCGTCGCCTTCCGCAATTTCCAGGGTGTCGATCTGTCGTTCATAGAAGCGGACGCGATCCCGGAGTTTGCCGGCGTCATCGCAGGGTTGGTCCACCTTCACCGGCATGGGCGCCTCGGCGGAGGGATCGAGGTAACACCAGCTTTCGAGTCTGGGCTCGGTCTTCACCGGCGGCGCCTGTTGGGCGAGCTTCCGCTGCGGCGTGTCCTGGTATTCGCTCATGCAGCCACTGGGGCAGTGAATGATCAGGACGCCCTGTTTTCGCGCGGCCTTGACGACCTCGTTCATCCGCGGCGCCATCTCGGCGACGCGCCGGGCGGCGTTGCGGCAGTAGTGGTCATTCCACATGTCGCAGATGACGATGCAGGTCTTCCCGGGATCCCATTGCCCGGCGGTCGTGACGGAATGATACCGGCCGGAGCCTTCGGCCGTTTCCACCTGCCGGCGAAACTGGAGATTCAAGGGGGCGGCAGGCAACGACGTTGCGATCAGGGCCAGGGCGCACAACGAAAGAATCAATCGCGGGGATTTCATGACGGGCGACCGTATCAGATCGGGATCGCCCCGCCCAACATGATTCCCATCGCCTCCATTCCCTTGTCTCCCGGGGTGCGGAAACACCAACTCGCAAACGCTCGGTTGGGTTCCGGACTCACATTGGTTCGCCCGCGTCCGCGGCGTCCTCAAACCATTCGCCCAGACATTCCTCCACGCCTTCCCGAAGCAGGCGGACCAGCTCCGGGTCCATGAATTCAAAATCGTCGGGAATATCGAGCGACTCGATCGGAGGAAGATCCGGTTGGCTCTGAAATTGTTCCCGAAGCCGCGACCTGTGACCGCGCTCCATGACCAACACGAGATCCGACCAGGCGAGATCCTTGGCCGACACGCGCCGTTTCGCCGCCGAACTGACGCCGGCCGAGCGGACCTCCACGCGCGCATCGTCGCGATAGATCCGCTCGGCCGTCGGACTCCGCCACTGGTTGCGCCCGCAGACGAACAGGAGGCGCAGGCGCGCCGCCGGCGGGGACTCATGAATTTCGTGTTCCATCGTGCTCCACCACAAGAAATCCGACCTTGAGACTGCGCGCAACCCAATCCCGAATCGAATTCGTTCCGCGCGCCCGCGTCCCATGGGGCCAAACCATTCTTGCGGTGAAATCCGCCATCTCAAGAGTTGACACCCTTTTGCAACCCATAGAACGATACCCCCCATGAACGAAGAAAAGACTCCTCTTAAATCTCGTCGCAATTTCATCAAGGACTCCGGCCAGATCGCGGCCGCGGGCGCATTGGCCGGAGTGGCGCTGCCCCACGTGCACGCCGCGGACGACCACAAGATCAAGGTCACGCTGCTGGGCTGCGGCGGACGCGGCACCGGCGCGGCCTCCCAGGCGTTGAGCGTGTCCGACTCCCTCGGCCCCATCGAGCTTCATTCCATGGTCGATGTCTACGAGGACAAGCTCGACCGCGCCTACCGCACGTTGAGCGATCCCAAGCGCAAGAACGTCGCCGACAAGGTCAACGTCCCCAAGGAGCGCCGCATCATCGGCTTTGAGGGCTACAAGGAGGCGATGGACCAGCTCAGCCCGGGCGACATCGCGATCTTCACCACGCCGCTCGCCTTCCGCTGGGTGTTCTTCGAATACGCGATCAAGAAAGGCCTGAACGTGTTCATGGAGAAGCCGGTGATCGCGGACGGCCCCACGGCCCGCCGCATGCTGGAACTGAACAAGAAGGCCAAAGCCAAGAATCTCAAGGTGGGCGTCGGCCTCATGTGCCGCCACTGCGAATCCCGCAAGGCGCTTCTGGAGCGCATCCAGGACGGCCAGATCGGCGACATCACCATGCTGCGCAGCTACCGCCAGCAGGGCCCGATCGGCTCCGCCTTCACCCCGCCCTACGAGAAGGACAAATACCCCAGCGAGTTGATGTATCAGATCCGCCGCTTCCACAGCTTCCTTTGGCTCAGCGGCGGCGCGGTCAGCGACTTCCTCATCCACAACGTGGACGAGGCCTGCTGGATGAAGGGCGACTGGCCGGTCAGCTGCTCCGGTTCCGGCGGGCGCCACTATCGCGGCAACGATGTCGATCAGAACTTCGACAACTACACCTGCGAGTACACCTTCCCGGACGGCACGAAGTATTTCATGTATGGCCGCAACATGCAGGGAACGCACAATGAGTTCGCGGTCTACGCGCATGGGACCAAGGGATCGGCGGTCGTTTCCAGCGCGGCTCACACCCCCGCCTACAGCCGCATCTACAAGGATCACAACATCAACCGCAACCGCCGCGCGAAGACCGAGAACCTCGCCTGGCGTTTCCCGCAGGAGGTCCGCGAGCCGAACCCCTACCAACTGGAGTGGGACCACCTCATCGAATCCATCCGCCGCGACCAACCCCACAACGAGGTGGAGCGCGGCGTCATGGCCAGCGCGGCGACCTCGCTTGGCCGCATGGCCGCCCACACCGGCCAGGAACTCACCATGGACGACTTCATGAACAGCGACCATGAGTTCTCGCCGAACACGAAGGAGATCACCTCTCCGGATTCGCCCACGCCGCTGCAGGCCGACGAAAACGGCAAGTATGCGATCCCGGAGCCGGGCATCAAGAAGACCCGCGAGTATTGATCCGCGGATACAGGACGAGCTTCAAAGGCGGCCGGGATTGCCCGGCCGCCTTTTTTGTTTTCCCTTCTAAGAAGGCGCGGCCACAACGCCCCAAGCTTCATCTCCCCTCTTCAAAAATAGTTTCGGATTCCCCTAACAGGCTGTTGAAAAAGAGGCGATTTCGAACACCGGCGGGATTCTTCGGCTCTGTC
>JAYPGD010000055.1:0-17871 GCA_038126655.1 Verrucomicrobiales bacterium | reverse complement strand
TCATCCGTTTGCGAAAGGGCGTGTCCTCGTAGAATTTCTTCACCCCGCCGCTCGGGGCATGAACGATGAACGCGCCGTGATCCCGCGCCTTGCTGACGGTCTCGTTCATGCGGGGCGCGATCTCGCCGGCCCGTTGCTGAGCCATCTTGCAGGGGTGCTCCGTCCACATGTCGCAGATGATGATGGCGGTCTCCGAGGTCTTCCATTCCCTCGTCTTGAATTCGGGCGTGTAGGCGATGCCTTTGGGAATCGGCTCGCCGCAGGAGCGCATGCGATGGCGGACACGGCCGGGAACTTTGGGCAGCGTGCGCGGCGCAATCTCTGCGGCGTTGATTGAAGGGGATGCAATGGCGAGCGCCCCGGCGGTCAGGGCGTTTCGTTTCAGGAATTGGCGCCGGTCAATGAATCTCAGGCAGTTCATGAAATTCCAGACTAGACTAAGTCCGGGTTCGATGGCAATCGCCTCTGGAACCGCCGCATGCCTTCGCATGAGTTGCAAAAGCCCCCCCTGGGCGAGTTGTAGCGTGCTCTCTGTGAGAGCAGTCGATGACTGTCGCATGATCGTTCCGCTTTTCGGCTGACACAGCCGACGCTACATCTGTGAAGCTGTTGCGATTGCTGTTCATGCGTATGCCCTTGGAACCGCCGCGTCCCTTCAAAGGGCCTCGCTCAGCAAGGCCCAGTCCTCCATGCCGTCGTGCCAATACAAGGCGTCTTCGGAGAAAAGGCCTTCCTGATGGGCGCCCCACAAGCCTGCCAGCGTGTAAGGGCCGTATTGCAGGCCATGGTCCTGCACGGTGATCTGCGCGTCAGGCGGAATCGCAGCGGTCCAAGTGACCTCGGTCTTCCTTGCGATCGCCTGGGCGCGCTCGCGCGATTCTTCCTGCTGCAACAATTTCTTCAGCCCGGGCACGGCCGCCATCCCGACCAGGAAGCCTCCGATGTGCGCGCCGTAAGCCACGCCGCCGCCATCCGCATCGCTCCCGCTCAAGTCAATCGCCAACCCGAGCAAATCCATCCCGAACCAGAAGGACATCACGAGCCAGGCCGGCAGGAAGAAATCCCCGGCGAAGACCCGGAAGAAGAAGATGAAGAAGTATTTGAATTCAATCTGGCGATTATGGAGCAACAGCACGAACGCCCCCATGCAGGCGGAAATGGCTCCCGAAGCGCCCACCAGGGGAATCTCCGATCCGCGCGAGATCGCCACGTGCGCCGCCCCGGCCAGGACGCCGGAGATCAGATACATCGTCAGGAACTTCCCCCGCCCGACGATGTCCTCGACACAAGCCCCGAACAGGAACAGGTAGATCATGTTGCCGATCAGGTGAAAGATGTCCGCGTGCATGAAGCAATGGGTGAGGTAGGTGTGCCAGGCCGAAACTGCCGGCGTCAGCCCGAAAAGCTGGTAG
The DNA here is from genome assembly GCA_038126655.1 of Verrucomicrobiales bacterium. Lineage (GTDB taxonomy): Bacteria > Verrucomicrobiota > Verrucomicrobiia > Limisphaerales > JAYPEY01 > JAYPEY01. The sequence goes on along the minus strand of JAYPGD010000055.1, from coordinate 16,459 downwards.
GCCCGGTCATGCGCCGATTCGGCGCTGAAGAACAGGATCATCATGACGAGATGGATCGCCGTGTTGATCCCCATCAGGGTGAAGGTGACCGCCGGCATGCGTCGGGCCTCGAATTCAACGCCAACTGGTATGATGAACATGATGTGTCAGGGGGATGCAACGCGCGTCCTGAAACCGCCTTGTGCAACGACGGTTAGCCAAAGCCGCGATTCACTGCAATTCCAATCGCTGGCGAAAATTGGATTTAATCCGTGTTTCCCTCGAATTGACGAACCCAGTGAACCTTTTCACTATCCCGGGAGCTTGATCTGTGGATTCCGTCTAAGAATCCAAGCCCGCCCGTGTCGTAACAACCGGAAGCCACGTCCGTCCCGCCATGAAAACCGCCATCCTTCGACTTTCCGCGCTATTCGCGCTCTCACTCGCCCCGCTGTGTTGCGCTCAGGCCGCCGATTTTGACCAGGCCAAAACCGAGGCCGAGAGGCTCTTTGCCGAAGGCTCCTACTCCGAGGCGCGCGAAACCTACCAGGGCGTCGAGACCAACGGGCTTTCGCAGGCCAACCTCCGTTGGCTGCAGTTCCGTCTCGCCGATACTCAGTGGCGGGCGCAGGCTTCGACCAACAACCGCGACAACACCCCCATCGAGGAGGCCCGCAAGCAGCTCAACGTCCTCATTCGCGACATTGACCGCATCGAGGACCGCGACCGGGTCTGGGTCGAGGTCCAGGAATCGCTGGGAGACCTCCAATGGATCCGACGAAACGGCCGCAACTGGGGCGGCGCCTGGGGTCATTACAACAATGCGCTCGAATGGTGGGCCGGCTCGGCGGATCTCGAAACCGCGCGCGCCCGCTACATCGGCATCGTCAAGCGCATCGCCGAACCGCCCGAACAGCAGCGGTGGTACTACTACGACTACTACGAAAACCAGCTTTCGCTCCAGATCCTAGAGAACTACCTCAAGATCGCGAACACCGCGACCGACCGCGCGCACGCCCATTACCTCATCGCCATGACCCTGCGCAACCAGGGCGACTGGTCCATGCGCCGACGCGTGCCCACCGAGTTCGAACTGGCGATCGGCGGCGGCCGCGACACCGGATGGCAGGACGACGCCCTGTTCCATTATGCGCATTGGATGGAGAACACCGGCATTGTCTCCTTCGACGAGAACGGAAGCTGGAAGACCGAGCGCGACTACGTGAAGGCCCTGTCCCTCTATCGCAGCCTCGTGCGCGGATTCAAGAAGGGTGAGACGCGGCATTTCGACCAGGCCCAGAACCGCATCAGGCAGATCACCTCGCCGACGCTGAACGTCCGTGTCTCCAATGTCTTTCTTCCCGGTTCCAAGATCCGTTATTTCGCCAACTGGCGGAACATCCAGAAGATCGACTTCGAACTGTTCGCCGTCGACCTCAGCCGCGACGCGCTGCTCAAGACCGACGGGAACAACCGCCCCTCCTGGCTGGACAGCGTCGATCTTGCCAAGGCGAAGAGCGTTCAGAAATGGACCCGGGACACCAAGGACGACGGAACGCACAAACCCGGTTCGGACTCGCCCTGGCACGACACCGACCTCGATCCCGGCGCCTATGTCCTGCGCGCGAAATCCGGCAACCTGGAGTCCCGCGACATCGTGCTCGTCACCGACGCCACCCTGGTCCTCAGAACTTCGGGCGCCGACGCGCTGGTCTGGTTCTGCGATTCCGTCACCAGCAAACCCATACCCAATGCCAATGTCCAACTCTCCCAACGCTGGCGTGTGAACCGCCAGTGGCGCGCCGCCAAGGAAACGCTGACCACTGACAAGGACGGCATCGCCTTGTTCAAACTTGCCGCGCCCTCGGGCAGCCTGGATCTGTTCGTCGGCGCCAAGGCCGAAGCCCGCCAGGCTTTCAGCACGGGGCGGGCCTACGCGCGCGGCGACGGAGCGGGCAATGTCTGGCGCATCTACGCCCACACCGACCGCCCCGCCTACCGCCCCAAGGAAACGGTGAAGTGGAAGTTCATCGTCCGCGTCCACGAGGGCGGCGCCTATTCCACGCCTTCCAATCAGGAGATCCGCTACGAGATCCGCGATGCCCGGAACAGCAAGGTCGAGGACAAGAAGATCAAGCTGAACGCATTCGGCTCCGCCTGGGGCGAACTCGCCCTTACCGAAAAAATGCCTCTCGGCGAATACCGGATCCAGTTCTTTCACAAACGGGACAACGGCAGTGAGCGCAACCTTGGACGCGCCGCCCTGTTTCGACTCGAGGAGTACAAGCTGCCCGAGTTCAAGGTCGCGGTCGAAACGCCCAAGGAAAACGGCCGGCCGAAGATCTTCCGCCTCGGCGACAAGATCAGCGTCGACATCCAGGCGGACTACTACTTCGGCGGCCCGGTCTCCGAAGCCAAGGTCGAGGTGCGCGTGCGGCAGAAGTCCTTCTGGTTCCGACACCGGAGGCAACGCGACTTCCCCTGGTTCTACGACGACATGGAGAGCAATCCTTCCCCGTTTGGCAACCGCGGGCAGAACATCCACCACGAGGTCGTCAAGACCGACGCCGCCGGCAAGGCCACGATCACCTTCCAATCCGCCAACAACACCGGCCAGGATCACGAATACGAGATCGAGGCCCGCGTCACCGATTCCTCCCGCCGCGAAATCGTCGGCGCCGGCAGCGTCAAGGTGACGCGCCAGCCCTATCACGTCTTCGCGCGGACGGAACACAACATCCATCGTCCCGGAAAGAAGGTGGAGGTGAAGTTCACCGCGCAGGACGCCAACAACCAACCCATCGACGTGACAGGCAAGGTGAAGGTCGTAAAGAAGGTCTGGCGCGAAGTCTGGATCTCCCCGGCCGGGGCCGAGATTGCTGATGCGGAACTCCGGACGTTGAAAAAGGCCGCTCCCTTCCCGCCGCCCGTCAATTCCGGCCAATTCCCCTGGCGTCTCAGGTCACAAGGCTACGAGGACGAGGAGATCCTCAGCCGCGACCTCGAAACCGGCGCGGACGGCGAAGCGACCTTGTCCTTCACTCCCGACAAGGAGGGCTACTATTCCGTCGAGTGGACGAGCAGCAGCGCGATTGTCCCCGATCCCCAGGGTCGCCCGCCGTTTCCCATCACCGCCCAGACCGCGGTCTGGGTCGCCGATCCGAAGTCCACCCTGCTCGGTTACCACAACGACGACATCCAGATCATTGTCGACAAGGACACCTTCCGCGTTGGCGAGACTGCGCCGGTGATGCTGCATTCCCCGGCCAGCGACCGGCATGTCCTGTTCTGCGTCGAGGGCGAGAAACTTCACAGCCATCAGGTGATTCACCTGGAGGGCGCGGCCAAACTCATCCCGCTCGCCATCACCGAGGACCATGTTCCCAACATCTTCCTCAACGCATCGACCGTCACCAACAACCGGCTTTCCACCGATCAGGAACAGGTCATCGTGCCGCCGACGAAGAACTTCCTCACGGTCGAGGTCGAATCCGACCGCGGCGAATACCAACCCCGCGAGGAAGGCGAGTTGACGCTCACCGCGCGCGACCACGAGGGCAAACCTGTCGCCGCCGAGATCAGCTTCGGCCTCGTGGATGAATCCGTCTTCTACATTCAACAGGACTACGCCGGCGATCCACGGAAACATTACTTCGGAACAAAGCGCGGCCATCGCATCCGTTCGCGGAGCTCTTTCAACGACAAGAGCTACATCCGCTACCTGCTGCACGAGAAGTATGGACACGTCGATGAACGGCAACTTCCCTGGCTGCTGCTGCAGGAAGCTTCAGGCGGCCAAGGCGGCGGCGGTGGCGGCGGTGGCGGCGGTGGCGGCGGTGGAGGTCTTCGCGGGCTTGAACGGAGCGCCGGACAAGTGGCGGTCAACGGAGCCGCATGGGATTTCAACTCCGGCGGCATGATCGCCGCCGACGCCATGCCGATGTCGGCCGCCGCGGCCGCCCCCATGGGAGCCGCGGCCGAAGGCATGGTCATGGATGAATCCAAAAGCCTGGCCTTGCGCCAGGTCGGCCGCGGCGGGGCCTCGATCGCCATGAAGAAACGCGCAGCCGAAAAAGCTCCCGGTGAACCCGCGGTCATTGTGCGCAGCGATTTCCGCTCCACTATCTTCTGGCAGCCCGATGTCCGGACCGACGAGAACGGCAGGGCCAGTGTGAAGGTGAAATACCCGGATTCGCTGACCGGCTGGAAGGCCACCGCGCGCGTCGTAACCAAGGGCAATCAGTTCGGCATCGCCAATACGGAGACCCGCACCAAGAACCCGCTGATCGTCCGCCTGCAGGCGCCGCGGTTCTTCGTCGCCGGCGACACGGTCATCGTCTCCGCCGTCATCAACAACAACACCTCCTCCAATCTCACCGTCGGCGCCACGCTGGAGACCGCCGGCCTGAAGATCGAAGGCTTCGTCCCCGAGGAACCGGGCAAGAACACGGTCAAGCTCAAGGGTTTCGCCGTCACGCCCTATCCGATGAGTCTGCCCAAGGTAGGCGTCGGCGGGGTGAAGGTGGCGCCTGGCGCCGAGAAGCGCGTCGACTGGCTCGCGACGGTCGAGAAGCCCGGCGAAGTGAAGCTCCGTGTCATTGCCCGCCAGAACGGCGGCTCCCTGGCCGACGCCATGGAGAAGAGCTACACCGCCCACGAACACGGCATTGAGAAGTTCATCAGCAAGTCGGGCAAGGTCCGCGGCAAGGACGTCACCATCAACCTGAACATCCCCAAGGAACGCCAAGCCGACTCCACCGCCGTCACCGTCCAGATCGCGCCCAGCATGGCCGTCACGATGCTCGACGCGCTGCCCTATCTCATCCACTACCCCTACGGCTGCGTGGAGCAGACCATGAGTCGCTTTCTGCCCGCCGCCATCACCGCCAAGACCCTCCGCGACCTCGGCCTCAAACCCGAGGACGTCATGGGGCGCGTCTTCGGCGGCATCGAACTCGCTCATGTCGCCAAGACCCAACCCAAGGGCAAACGCGACCTCGCCGAACTCGACGCCATCACCAAACAAAGCCTCGAACGTCTCTATGACTTCCAACACGGCGACGGGGGCTGGGGTTGGTGGAAACACGGCTCCAGCGACCACTTCATGACCTCCTACGTCATCTGGGGGCTCTCCCTCGCCAAGCAGGCCGGCATCGAGGTCAAGGACAGCTCCCTCAACCGCGCCATCAAGTGGCTCGACAAGGAACTGGTCGAACACGAGAACAACTTCGACAACCAGGCCTGGATGCTCCACGCATTGGCAGCAACGAAGACCGGCGGCTCCAACGCGCAGAATGCCGCCTTCGCCAATCTCTGGAAGAACCGCACCCGCCTCAACGCCTATTCCCGTTCATTGCTTGCCCTCTCCGCGCATTACTTCGAGGACGTCGAAAAGGCCAAGGTCCTGATTCGCAACCTGGAAAACGGCGTCAAGCGCGACGACCGCCCGGATCAATCCGTCCTCATCGCCGACGATCCTCTCTCAACTCTCAACGCTCAACGCTCAACTATCGCAACGGCTCACTGGGGCGAGGATGGCGTCTTTCATCGTTGGTCCGACGGCGGCGTCGAGGCGACCGCCTTCGCCCTGCGCGCCTTGCTGGCCATCAATCCCGAAAACAAACTCGTCGAACCGGTCACGAACTGGCTGATCAAGAATCGGCGCGGCGCGCAATGGAGCAACACCCGCGACACCGCCATCGCCGTGCTGACCATGAACGACTACCTCCGCGCCTCGGGCGAGCTCGAGGCCGACATCGAGTACACGCTCACCGTCAACGGCAAACGCATCGTCCAGCGTTCCCTGTCCGGCGCCGATGTCTTCAACGCCCCCAGCCGCTTTGCCATCGATCGCAAACACCTGCGTGACGGCGTGAACAAGATCCGCATCAAGCGCAAGCAGGGCGCCACGCCGCTCTACTTCGCCGCCGAATGCGAATACTTCAGCCTCGAGGAGCCCATCCCCGCCGCCGGCAATGAGATCTTCGTGCGCCGCGATTACACCAAGCTGGTCGAGACGCCGACCCTGCTCAAGGGGCTCGCCTACAGGAAGGTCCCGCTCAAGGACGGCGACACCGTGCAGAGCGGCGAACGCGTCGAGGTCGTCCTCACCATCGAGGCCAAGAACAACTACGAATACCTTGTCTTTGAGGACCTCAAGCCCGCCGGTTTGGAAGCCGTCCAGATCCGCAGCGGCGAGTCGATGTTCCTTGAAGAACTCAACTCCGTGGAAATGAAACGCCGCTTCACCGGCAATGGCCGCGTAAAGGAAGTCGCGTCAGCCGCGGACTCCCTCCAACCGCCGCCGGTTTACGGGAAACGCCCGGTCCGGGGAGCCCGCCGGTGGGTGCACCAAGAGCTGCGCGACCGCAAGGTGGCGCTGTTCGTCGACAAGCTGCCCGAAGGCGTCTGGGAACTGCGCTACACCTTCCGCGCCGAGGTCCCCGGAGCCTTCCATGCCCTCCCGGTCCTCGGCCATGCCATGTACGTCCCCGAAATCCGCTGCAATGGCGATGAGATCCGGGTGACCGTGCTTGATGGGACCGATTGATCCGCCCGTCGCGCGAAGCTTCCAGAGGGCTTGGGTATTTGCCGGATGGGTTCTAGAATGGCCCCATGTCTGACGTGTCTGACGCGCCCGCCCCTCCGCCTGAACCGAGGAACAACTGGAGGGAACGCACGTGGAACATCCTGTTCATGTCCGATACGCCTGCCGCCAAGGCGTTCGACGTGGCCCTGCTCTGGTTGATCTCCGCCAGCGTGCTGGTCGTGATGCTGGAAAGCGTGGACTCCTTCCGCGAACAGCATCTGGGCGCGCTGCGCATCGCCGAGTGGATTTTTACGGTCATCTTCACGATCGAGTATCTGCTGCGCCTGTGCGTGACGCGCAATCCCTGGCGCTATTTCCGCAGTTTCTTCGGCATTGTGGACCTCATCTCCATCCTGCCGACCTACCTCGGGCTGCTGTTGACCGGCACGCACTACCTGATGGTTGTCCGGGTGTTGCGGCTGTTGCGCATGTTCCGCGTGCTCAAGATGGTCCACCACATCGGCGAAGCCAGCTTCATCCTCAATGCGCTGATCCGCTCACGTCACAAGATCGGCGTGTTTCTGTTTGGCGTGGTCGCCGTGGTCTGTGTCGAAGGAACATTCATGTATCTGCTGGAACACGATCACGACAGCGGCTTTGACAACATCCCCCAGTCCATCTACTGGGCCATTGTCACCATCACCACCGTGGGTTACGGCGACATCGCCCCGGTCACCGTTCTGGGCAAGGTGATGGCGTCGGTGATCATGCTGACCGGATTCGCCATCATCGCCGTGCCGACCGGAATCGTGACCGCCGAGTTCAGCCGCGGGGTGAACCGGGGCAGGGGCATTCAACGCAAGTGTCGCGAATGCGGTTGGAACGATCACGAGAGCCGGGCCCGATTCTGCCACCTGTGCGGCTCCCCCCTCGACTGATCGGGACGAACCTCTCCCGGATCGCCGGAGCTACTTCTCCACGATCTTCATTTCAGCGACGTACTTGCCCACGACGTTGAAGAACAGGGTCGCGCCGCTGTCCTCGCCGGCGGCGTCCAGTTCCAGCGGGAGTTCCTGGTAGGTCTTGGCCTCCTTCAGCTTGAGCGTTGCGATGGGTTTCTTCGCCTTGCCGTAGACCAGCAAGGTCGCCTTGTCGCCATCGAGCTTGGCCGCAAGCAGATAGGCGGTCAGTTTGACGTCCTCTTCATCGGTGGCGAGCGTGACCTCGCGCAGTTTCTCACCGTCGACCTTCGAACCTTCGATCTCGGGGGCCAACCCGCGCATCCAGAGTTGACCGATCGGAATCGCCTTCCCGCCCGACTTCAATGGCGCCTTGTTCTTCAGGCGTTTGTCCGGAACGACCAGGGCGCCGAGGTTGTTGGAGCCGGTGACCAGGTAGGGCTTCTCAATGTCCGGCTTCACCTCGACCTGCGGATCTTCCCAATTCGGAGCCTTCTGGTGGATCAGACGAGCGGCGTTCCGCGCTTTCTCCAAGGGTTGGTGATCCTGGGCATGACCGGCGAAGGCAACGCCGACCGCCAAGGCGAACAGGGACAGTCTCTTTCGAATCTTCATGGTCTATTGGATCGTTGCTCGGGGAATCATGGGAAGTGACGCCGTTGTCGCGGCAGGGTTACATTTCGCCAGCCAGGGCCGATCGAAGCTCACCGAGACGCCGGGGTTGCAGCGCCACTCGTTCTCGCCGTCGTCATCCAGGGCGTCCTGTCGCGGCCAGCTACTTTTTCCGCCTGTCTTCCGCCGTGATCCTGCCGTCGCGGTTGGTGTCCACATTGGGGAACTGGCCGCGAAAGATGTTGAGGTGTTCCTCGCGGGAGAGTTTCCCGTCCTTGTTCTTGTCGCCGCCGCGGAAGGCGCCGGGATGGGGGAATTCGTCGGCGTCGAGAAAACCGTCCTTGTCCTTGTCCCCGGGGTCGAACTGTTTGGCGCGGTAGGCGACGAATTCCTCCGGGGTGATGATCCGGTCGTTGTTCGTATCCATGTCGCGGACCATGCCGACAGGAAGGATCGTGATGGGGGCGCGGCTTGGTCGTCGCGGGGCGGATTCCGGTCTCGCCCGGGCGAGCGTGGCGCTTGCGCCGAAACGGTAGCGGAATTGGGGAAGCGATTTATCGTAGTCGATGTCCGGCACGATCCAGAGGTTGCGGAAGGCGACGCCCGTGCCTTTGTGGTCCTGGAGGCGGAGGGGGCGTTTGCCATGCGCCTTGTAGGGGCGGTTGACCTCGCCATACACCCAGACGTCGTCCTGGATGAGAACGCCGTTGTGGAAGATTGTGGCGCGCAAGGGTTCGCTCACCGCGCCGTCCTCGGCGAAGCGCGGGGCCTTCATGAGGATGTCGTAGGACTGCCATTCACCGGGTTTGCGGCTGGCGTTCACGCGGGGCGGATGCTGGCCGTAGATGGCGCCGCACATGCCGTCGGCGTAGGTCGGGTTGTTGTGGCTGTTGACGACCTGGAGTTCGTAGCCGGACATGAGAAACACGCCGGAGTTGCCGTAAAGTTGGCCGGTCCATTGCGGATCGTTCGAGGGATCGAAGCGGAACTCCAGGTGAATGCGGGCGTCGCCGTAGTTCTCCCTGGTGTCCGTGTTTCCCTTGCCGCGGGTCATGACGCCTTCGGCGTTGAATTTCCAATTGGGGTTGGTCCACTGCGCCGCGTCGAGGACGGTGGCGTTCTTCGGCGCGGGCAGGTTGCATTCACCCGTCGGCAATGGCGCGACAACCGGAGGAACGGGGCGGCGCCGGTCGTTCCGGTTCCAGCCCGAGCCGACGATGGTCCAGCCGGGATTGCGCCCGGGCCTCGGCTCACGGGCGGGCCGCAGTTTGTTCAACGTGTAGAAGAGGGTGTCGAAATCGAGCCGGGCGCCCTCGGAGTCAGACTGTTCCGGGAAGGCCAACGCGTAGATCTTGCCCGGAGTCAGAGGCGCGTCGAAGGAGGCGGTCTTCCGGTCGTTGGACAACGCGACATTCGAGACGGGCAGGGTTTGTTCGTCCACGCGCGGCGAGCCATACGTGCTGTAGTAATGGTAATGCCAGGAGTTGACGACCGGCGTGATCTGTTCGCCGAGCGGTCGGGTGAAGGCGACCTTGAAGCCGGTCTTGGTGAGCGACGCGGAATGGATGGCGAAGGGAACGGTCCTGCCGTCCCATTCCACGTATTGCAGGGCGGTGCGTTCGCCGCCCTTGCTGAACCACCCGCGTCCGACCTGCGCCGACCAGAGCCGCCCCTGGGGATCGAAGGACATCTTCACCGGGCCGGATTTCGTGCCCCGCAGGAAATCCACGCACCAGCCCTGGTAATCGCCGCCGACCATTTCCACGCCGTTGCGGAAGTGATTGGACTGCCGCTGGTCGCCGACGAAGATCTGGCCTTCGAACGGTCCGAATTTACCGCCGGTCGTATCCCAGATCGGACTGCCCGGAGTGTTGGCAATGATCTCGCGCGGATACCAGACCGCGGGGAGCGTGCGGAGCTTCGCGAAGTCGGCGGCGGTCATGGAGGAGACCTTTTCCTTCGTGAAGTCGGGCCGTCCGGGAAGCGAGGCCGGGTGTCCGTAGAAGTTGCCCTCGCGGATGTGATACAGGCAGCAGTCAGCGACCCAATCGCCCTGGTTGTCGGTGATGAACAACTCATCCTGCGGGCTCATGCCGATGCCGCAGGGCGAACGGAATCCCGAGGCCAGCGGCTGGAAATGTCCGGGACGATCCGAGCGATAGACCCAGCCGCGGTAAGGGGCGTTGTAGGCCATGTTGCCTCCGCCCACGCCCTGGGGCTTGCCATCGGGAACCGTGAAGTCGCCGCGGGCCGCGAGGTTGAGCGAGGCGTATTTCCGACCCAGCGAATCCACGACCGGGCCGAAGTGATACTCGTGGTAGCGACCGGAGACGCCGAAGGCGTCGGTGACGCATTCGTAGCGGTCGCATTGTCCGTCGTCGTTGTCGTCCACGAGGCGCGTCAGTTCGGGCTTCTGCGCCACGTAGTAGGCCTTCTCCTTCACGTCCCAATAAATGCCGTTGGGCTCCATCAGGTTGTCGGCGAAGCGGGTCCACTCCTTGGCCCGGTATTCCCAAACCGCGCCCTCCCAGGTGACAATGGCGAGCGTTCCATCCGGCTTGTGGCACAGGCCGAGCACGGTGACCGCGCCGGGCGGCAGAGGAACGTCCACCAGGCGGTAGCCGGCCGGAATCTGGGCCGCGGCGGTGGCGGCGATCGACAGGGCGATGAGTAGGGGGAGGAGTCTGGTCATGCGAAGCGGGTTGTTCATTGCACGGACACCTTGAACGAGCGTTCTCCGTCCGGCGCGACGATCACGGTCTTTTCCTCGCCGTCGACCAGGGAGACCAGTCGCACGGTGTCGAGGTCGACCTGGTAGCGCAGGAATCGGAGGCGCTCGGCCGACAAGGCCCTGGAGGGCGCGTCGGCGATGGGCACCCCGCGAATCTCCGACGGCTTCGCACTGCGGTCAGGCAGGGAGGGCGTCTGGTCGATGGAGGCGGAATGCCAGGCCTGGAGGATCTCCGTCGTCTGCGGGTTGTAGGCGACCAGAGTCTGGTTCGGCAGCAGGCAGAGCAGCGCGCGCGGAGGCAGGCCGGCGATCCATTTGCGGACGACCTTGGCCTCCGGTTCGGCGGCGATGATCTTGGGCGGGTTCCCCTGCAGGCTGCGACCGGTCAGTTCCCAGCGTTTGCCGCCCTCGTGTTGCAGCGTTCCTCCGAGACGCAGGTTTGGAGACGGCCTTTCCTCGTGCAGGATTTCCAGGCGGTGGACTCCCGGCGTCAGGGTGAAGGACTCGTTGAGCCCGCCCTGCTTGTCCTTGTCGTCTGAACGGTGCGCCTCCCGGCCATCGACGTAGACCGCTGTGCGTCCGCGCGGGCGGATGTTGAAGCGATACCGCCCGGCCTGGCGGATGAGGAGCTTGGCGACGCCGCGCAGAACGCCGTCCTGGTTGCGGTCGAAGTAGTAGACGTTCTCGGGCAGGCGATCGCTGGAGACCGGCTCCACGGAATCGAACAGGGCGGGCGTGAGGCGTTTTCCCCGGAACGGCGCGCGCGGATAAACGTGCCGCACCACCTCGCGGAGCCCCTCCTGCTGCGCGACGAGGAAATCCCGCAGCGCGATCCGGTCGCTTTCGGGGAGCGTCTCCTCGAAGGCGACCATCTCCGTGCCCGGAAAGCCCTTGTTGATGGATTTGAGAATCGCCTCGGGTTCGGAGCCGTGCCGCCAATAGGCGTCGACCAGGGCCGGTCCCTTGCCGCCGTCGAGTTGCGGCCCGTGGCAGTTGACGCAGATCTGCGCGTAGAGTTCGCGGGCGCGCGCGTGGTCTTCGGCGTGGAGGGTTTGAACCGCGAAGGCGCAGAGCGGCAAAGCCGCCAACAGGGAGGCAGGCAAAGGAATGGAAATATGGGCTCGTTTCATGTCGCTGGTTGAATGCCTGGCGGGTGAGCCGGCAATTGCTCCTGTTTTCGCAACTCGTCAGTTCACAACCTTCAACGCCCTTCCGGCAAAGTTCTTCAACTGCGCCTTGCTGACGCGCTTTGCATCAAGGATTTCGGGGTAACTGCGGAGGAAGTTGTTCTCGTCGATGAGATTGAGGAAGTAGTGGGTTGCGCCCTTGGGGAGTCGCGCGACGGCCTTGTTGCCGTCCACCAGCGTGGCGGGAATCCGGAACCACTCCTCGTAGCGCCGGCCGCCGTTGAGGGTGTAGATGAGGTTTGCGCGGACGACCTCGGCGCCGTTCTCGCGGTAGGCGACCTCCACGGTGTCGCCGGTCTGTTTGTGCGACAGGACGGTGCAGACCCTGGTCTTGGTCGCCGGGGCGCGGCTGCCGTGGGGATTGTAATACGGATAGCTGGCCTTCATTCCGGTGAGAATCTCCGTGAGGCGGGCGTTCATCTGGCGGGCCTTCTCCGGCATGGAATCGGCGAGGTTCTTCTGCTCCTCAAGGTCCACGCGCTCTGGCCGGCCGGACTCGGAGTTGTAGAGGCGGTAGAGTTCCAAGGGAACGTTGTTCGGGTTGTTGAGGTGGTCGTAGTTGCGGATGAGCTTGTAGTCGCCGACGCGGATCGTGCTTTCCAATGCGGTGCTGTTGGGGAAGTGCCAGACCATGGTGTCGCGCACGGAGCCATCGGCTTCCTTCACCAGCCTGGGGTCAGTCGGATCCTGCTTGAGCAATGGCGCGAGGTCGCAGCCGTCGAGACGCTTGTCGGCGGGCGGCTTCGCGCCGGCGAGGGAAAGGAGGGTCGGATAGAAGTCGAGGCCGTTCACCGTGACGTCGGATTCAACTCCCTTGGCGATGCCGGGGCCGGTAATGATGAGCGGAACGCGCGTCCCGCCCTCCATCAGGGAGATCTTGCCGCGGTCGAGCGGGTAATTGTCAGTGATAATTTGTGTGCGACTGCCCTCCATGCCGCCGTTGTCGGAGGTGAAGATGATGTAGGTGTTCTCCACCAGCTTGTGCCCCGGCCAACGCGGATCGTCGGTCTGTTCCAGATAATCGAAGATCCGGCCAACGTAGTGGTCGAGCATCTCGACCATGGCGCAGTAGAAGGGGTTGCTCTGGCCCTCTTTGAGCCACTTCGCGTGCGGGTCCTTTGGCAGTTCCACGCCGAGCTTTTTCACGTATTTGTCCAGCAGGGCCTTGCTGCGCGTGTGGATCGGGGTGTGGACCAACCAGGTCGCGTGGTAGAGGAAGAAGGGGCGGTCCTTGTATTCTCGGAGGAAGGTCAGGGCGTCTTCGCTGTTCTGGTGGCGGGGGAATCCCCGCTCATCGAGACGGAAGGGATCGTCCTTCCGGCGGGTGGCGAAGCCGGTCATGCGGTGTGGGCGCATGGGCTCCGTCGCGCCCCGGGCGCTGCGCGTCCAGTCGAACCCCACGTCCTTCGGCTGGGGGAAGGCATTGTGACTGATGGCAATGTGCCACTTGCCGGCATGCCCGGTGACGTAGCCGACCGTCTTGAGCGCGCGGGCGAGGGTGAAGGTGTCCTCCGGCATGCGGCCGCTGAACCACGGCGACATCATCGACCAGCCGCGCAGGTGATTCGGCGCGGGCGGCGCGCCGCCCACCACATGGGTCTTCTGCGCCCGGGCGGGATGAACGCCGCTCAGGATGGCGCAGCGCGTCGGCGCGCAGGTCGGCGCCGGCGAATAGGCCTGCCAGAACTTCACGCCCCGGGTCGCCAGGGCGTCGATACTCGGCGTCTCCATCGGGCAGGGCTCGTCGATGTCGTAACATTTCACGTCCTGCCACCCGAGGTCGTCGGCAAGGACGAGGACTATGTTGGGCTTCGCCGGGCGCGGCGCAGCGCCGGCCGCTTGAACCGCCATGGCCCCGCTCGTCACGGCGAAGCAGACAAACGAAGTCGGGAGGATGCAATGGATGAGTCTGGAAATTCGTTTCATTTGACGCCAACTCAGTCTGTCTTCGCCACGCTTCCCGTTCGAACGTCGATCTGGAAGCTGCCCGCGTCCTTGGTCGTCCGGGCCAGAACGTATTCGCCGTGCGCCGCGCTGCTGCGATTGAACAGGTCGCGGTCCTCATTCGACCGGCCAACCGTGTAAATTGATTTCTGCCAGGCGCCCTTGAGCGCGACTTTCCCATGGTAGGGGCTGATCGCGCCGGAATGGGCGACGACCGCGATCTCATAGTCCCCATCCTTCAGCGCCGCGCTGAGTTTTCGATACGGCCGGCAGGCGAGGAAGAAGCTCTCCGGCCCCTTGTAGAAGACCAACAGGTGATGCTCCGTGCTGTTGTCGACCGTCAGAACGGAAAGCCCCTCGAGGCCGCTTGGCGGAAATGTCTCCGCCGGCTCGGTTTCCGTGCGGACGCGCGCGACGATCTGGTAGGCGGATGTCATCGCCGCCTGCTCCGCCTTGATGGCCTCCGCGGGATTCTCTTCTGTCTCGGCCTGGATCGCCTGGAGAAACACCGCTTCGGGCGGCTCCTTCGACGCCAGGGCCGTCGCCGCCTCGCCCAACGCTCCAAGAAACTGCTTCCTCAGCGGAGCGGGCACATTCTCCACGCCGATGTCCGCCACGAAGAAGCTCGTCAACTCGTAGAAGACGACGAACTTGTCCTCCTTGCGGCTGTTGAACAACGCCTTGATCGTGGCCTCGACGATCTCCGTCCGCAACGCGTCCCCCTCGCTGTCCGCCAAAGCCTGCCGGAACCAACGCGTGCATTCCGCGGGTTGCACGTCGTAGGTCAGCAGGCCGCGACGCGCCGTGATCTCCGCGTGTCGTTGCCTGACCCGCTTCAACTCGTCGAGCGGGATCTGGAAACCTCTTCGACCCGCCAGTGATCCGATTGACTGGCGCAGACTCTCCTCGCGGTCGCCTTTGGCGCGACGGGCCTCAAAGTCCGCGCGAACCGCGTCGGGCAACAGGGGATACGGATTGAAATTGGTGTTGGCGACCAGGCTCATCCACCACTGGGAGCCGCTGCGTCGACGTATGTTGTCGGCGAGTCCCCACGCTTCCCGAAGGCCCTTGTTCATCGCGTTGTGGCTGTCGCCCTTGAAGGTCTCCGTATCGGCGAAACGACTCAAAGCGGTTTCCAGCAGAGGTTCTGAAATCCGCATCAGGCGCTCTGTTTGAATTTCGACCAACCGCCGAAACAACGGTTCGCGCGCTGCATTGTCCCGGACGATCCGCGCCCCGCTCTGAAACGTGGTCTCCGCGTCCGCCGCGCTGATCAGCGGGACGTCGCCGGCGTGCATGGCATTGCCCAACGCGAGAACCAGTTGGACATGCTTCGGCTCCACTTCACGCCGCAAGGCTTCGCGCCGCTCATAGGAAAGATCGGCGCCGTCGGCGCTCCAAGGCTTGCGGTTGTCGCCCAGTCGCAGCAAGGCCGCCTCGTAGAATGCCAGCGCCTTGAAGCGGTCGTCGCCGGACTGCAGTTCGTCGCCCTGTAGCCGGATCGCCTCGCCCGTGTGTACGCTCTCGACGAGCGCGGTCACCACAGCGGATCGCCGCGAAAACCCGGCCGCCAGATCGGCGGCCTTCAGGAGCAGCGGATCATCCAGCCTGGCGGCGCCGGCCTTCGACCATGCCTGGGCCAGGGCCTTCTGCGCGTCGGCGAGGACGTTCGGGTTCTTGAAGACCCAGCCGTCGTCCGCCAACTCCCTGAGCATCCCGTAGGCTTCTTCAGATTTGCCGCTTCGGGCCAATCTGGAAGCCGCGTCGCCTCGCGCGCTTGCCCAATCATTGCGCGCCCAGCCTGCGGACTCCGAATCCGGATAATCGGCGACCACGCGGTTCAGGATCTTCCGGCCTTCCTCCCACTCGCCCTTTTTCACCAGGTGATTCATGACATCCCGCAACAAACGCGGATGCAACTCCTTCGCCTGACCGGCCTCGTCGGCGTCGACCGGCGAAGCGACGATGGCGTCCAGTTGCTCCAGGGCCGCAAGCGGCTCGCGATGACGACTCTTCTCCACCGCGGACAGCCGATCACTGCGCGGCGGGGCTTCGGCGCCTCGACCGCCTCCTTCCATTTCCTCGATCTGTCTGAGGCGCTCCTCCTGGGATTTCTTCACATGGGAACTGAATGCAAATCCTGCGAGGGTGATCGCGGCAATCAGGCCGAGCGCCAACTTGGGATTCTCCTCCATCAGGTTTCTCATGACGAACCATCAAAGGTCCGCAGCCGGGAATTGTCAACCAACAGGGATGTTGCGGCAGGGCCCGGGGACACGGTTGAAACTCGAATACGGCGTAAGTTGCCGAGTCCCGCTCAAATCGGGGGCATTCAATCTTGCCTCTCTCTTTCCTAATCTTCAGAATTTAAACCCACCTTGAGATCACGGGCCCTGGCCCGCCTCGTGGTGTTTTAGCAGATTGAAAAAACGTAATTTCTCCAAACCACTCAAGATTCAACGCCCATGGCCGCTTCGACCTCAATTCTCCCGGATAAACTGCACGAGTACCCCCAACA
>JAYPGD010000054.1:4377-17943 GCA_038126655.1 Verrucomicrobiales bacterium | reverse complement strand
AAATCCTAGACAGCGTCCAGAATCTGGAAGTGACACCGTTCGAATCCGGCCAAGAAGTGCTGCGGCAGGGCGACCGCAAGCGTCAGCTTTATGTCCTTGCTGGCGGGTCCGTGGAAATTCTCAAGAACGGGCAGCGTCTGTGTGAGATCTCGGAACCGGGTTCGATTTTTGGAGAACTTTCCGTGCTGTTGAAGACTTTCCATTTCGCCACGGTCCGCACGCTTGAGAAATCCACCTTCTACATTGTGGATGACGGCGAGAAGTTCTTGTCGGAGAATCCCGCGGTCGGGGTGCATATCGCGCGTGTTCTGGCGAGTCGCCTCGCCAAGCTGGATTCATATTTCGCGGATTTGAAGCGGGAATTTTCGGAATTGAGCAACAAGGTGGAACAGCCGACCCCGGAGGAATCGCGCAAGTCGAGCCTGTTGACCCAGTTTCTCAAGAAGGCCGAAATCGGAATTGAGGAACGGACAGCTTTGGGGGACGCGGACGCGGAATCGGGCGGCGATTCGTGAGCGAGGAACGCCGTTTGGCTGCGGCAGTCTAGGCAAGGGCGACGGAGGCGGCGGCCCAAGACGCCTGATCAAACCGTTCAGCTATGAACACCTTCCTGAAGATCTGCGGAATCACAACTGTCGACGACGCAAAAGCGGCGGCGGACGCCGGGGTCGACGCGGTCGGATTGATGTTTCATGAGCCGAGTCCGCGATTCATCGACAAGGATACGGCGATCTCCGTCGTGGAGGCCTTGCCGGCTGCGGTCGCCAAGGTGGGTGTTTTCGTCAACGCAGATCCGGCGTTTGTTCACGAGATGATCACGGAATGTCGATTGACCATCGCGCAATTCCATGGCGACGAGACTCCCGGATATTGCTCCCAGTTCCCCGTCCGGGTTTGGAAAGCCTTTCGGATTCGCGACGAGGATTCCTTGAAGTCCCTGGACGATTACGAAACGGACGCGTGGCTGTTGGACAGTCACGTGAAGGGAGTGTTGGGCGGTAGCGGCGAACGATTCAACTGGGACCTGGCGGTGGCCGCAAGCCGTCGCGGCGTCCCGATCGTTCTGGCCGGCGGACTGGCGCCGGACAATGTCGCGGATGCCATCCGGCAGGTGGGCCCTTGGGGCATTGATGTCTCGAGCGGCGTGGAGTCCGCTCCAGGCAGGAAGGATCCGGCCAAGATGCGGGAGCTCATCCGGGCGGCGCGAACGGCTTCAACTGAGGACCTTTGAATCGGCGTCCGGTCAACGAAGACGCGTCAAAGGATGAGGAAACGGGCCATGGCGAGTGTCAGGAGGATGCCGGTCAACCACCAGAACCAATGAATCCCGGGCGGAGCCGCGCCGGTGGACCCGAATTCCCGTTCGACATATTGCTCGTAGTCGAATGCGTCGTCCCCTTCCGGGCAGGCGTGGGCTGACTGACCGGACCAGCCGGTGTTCTCGTCGGAACCGCATTCCGGACAGGCGCGGGCGCCGAGGGGGACATCGGCGCTGCAATTGGGGCAGGTTTCCGGAGTCATTCCGCGAAGCCGGGGCGTGATGCGATCGAGTGGTGGGGAGGGGGCTGCCAGTCAGCCCATGCCGGCGTATTCCTCGTCGGTTGTCAACTTGAGGCTCATGAGGATGTAATCATGATCCTTGGCGTCCATGTCCTTCACATATTTTTCGAGTCGGAGGACCTGGGTGAACCCCATCAGCGCGAATGCGCGGGTCGCGCCCTCCTGTTTTCCGGCGAACTCGGCTTCCACGTGCTCCAGTCCCGAAAAGCGGGCCAATTCGATCAACTCGGTCACGAGGGCCCGGGCGAGTCCCTTGCTGCGATGATCCGGATGCACGAGCACGCTGACGCGGCCGATGTGACGTTTCCAACCGCCGAGCTGCTGATGCAGGGTTGCGCAGGCGACGATCTTGTCGTCATTGATCGCCAGGAGAGGGAGATTGCGCTCCAGGTCGATGTTGTCGCACCAGGCATCGATGGTCTCGCGCTCGGTGACGCGGTTCTTAAGGAAGAGCAGTTCAGGCGAGGGGATCGCGAGGAAGAACTCATGAAACAGCTCTCGATCATCCGATTCGAGCGGTCGGGCTTCGCAGGCGAGCCCGCCCTTGAGGTTCAGTTGCTTGGGGAAGGAGTCGAGAGCGAATTCCAATGACATGGGGGACTCCTTTTGTTGTGGTTGTTTGAGGCGGTTGGATGTCGGTCAGCCAAGCCCGGGGAGGCGCGGGTCTCCAGCCGCGCCGCGGTCCCGGCTGAATGAACTCGTGTTGACGGCTGCGAGGTTGACGCTCCAACGCGCAGCCAGGGCCGGGACGCGCTCGGCGTTGGCCATCGCGAATTCGGGTTGCCCGAAACAATCGTCAGCCATCGCGGGTTCGTCGTAGCCGGGGCTGATCAGACCGAGTTGAGCCTCGGCCAGCGTCGGGCGTCCCTGGTTCCAGATCGTCTGGTTCGGCCAGGCGACGGCGCGATGGATGCTGCCATATTCGGAGCGAACCCAGGCACGGTGGTGCAGGGCGGTGTTCGAATGGAAATACTGGACGTGCCCGAGTCGGGCGCTCAACTGGGTGATGAAGCGGAACAGGGCGTCGACATCTCCGCTGAGATCGGGGAGCCGGGGGCCGAGGACCAGGGTCCAGCCGCCGATGGGCGGCGAGACGAAGATGCCCCGTCGATCCGTGTTTTCGAGGCCGTCCTCCCAAGTGCAGGGGGTGATGTTCTGCATGCCGAAGGCTTCCAGGATGTGATCCACGTTCCGGTTGCGGATGGCCAGCCAGACATCCGGTTGATTGTAGGGCAGCCCGTAGACGTCCGGGCGTTCGGGGAAGGCGGGCTGGTTGAAGAGATGGTCGGGTATCTCCTCCAAAGCCTGCTCCTTGCGGCGCAGTTCGGCCATGCGGCGCACAAAGATGATCTTGGCCAGCGCAATGCCGAACACCCCTCCCAGCATCAGCAACAGAAGAACGGGGAACTGGTCGGGGGGATTCGTCACATTCGCGATTCTAGATTGGGCGCCGGCCTTGGCAAATCGAAAATCGCCGACCTCGCATGATTTGACTTCGTTTCGCAAACCCGCTTTGATGCCGCCTCCTTGACCCCGTTCTTCACATGAATACACGCATCAAATTGTTCCTTTCGGCCGGTCTGTCGTTTCTCCTTCTCGCGCCTCACGTCTGCGCTCAAAAAGACTCTGGATTCACCCTGCGCGACGGCGACCGGGTCGCCTTCCTGGGGGATGTCTTGATGGAGCGCGAGCAGACATACGGCCATATCGAGACGGAACTCACGATCCGCTTTCCCGAGAGTGATGTGACCTTCCGCAACCTCGGCTGGTCCGGCGACACGCCGGCCGGGATTGCGCGGGCGGGGCTGAGTCTTCTGCAAGCGGGGCGGGAACCTGCCGACGAGGGCTTCAAACAACTGAGGAAGCAGCTGGAGCTGGTCAAGCCGACGGTGGTGTTCCTCGGCTACGGCATGGCCGATTCCCTGGATGAGAGAACGACTCCCGCGCAGTTTGAAAAGGGCATGAACCAGCTTGTCGACGCCATCCTCGAGATCGCGGGCGGCAAGACGCGACTGGTGTTCCTTTCCCCGGTGCATCACGAGAATCTCGGCGCGCCCTGGCCCGATCCGGAGAAGCACAACGCGCGACTCGTCAAGTTTGTCGCGGTCGTCAAGAAACTGGCGGGGGAACGCGATGGGTGGTTCGTCGACTTGTTCAATGCATTGAAGAACGACCGCAACAAGCCGCTGACCCAGGACGGCATCCACCTCACGGGGTTCGGATACAAGCGCGCCGCGGACGTTGTGCGTCGCGGACTGCGGTTGCCGTCCCTGGGGCGGCGGGCGATCACGAAGGCGGTCCAGGTCAACGCCCTGCGGCAGTTGATCATCCAGAAGAACGAGCTCTTCTTCCATCGTTCCCGACCGCAGAACATGGCCTACATTCTGGGGTTCCGGAAACATGAACAGGGGCGGAACGCGGTCGAGATTCCGCAGTTCGATCCGCTGATCAGGAAGGCCGAAGTGAAGATCGCGCTGGTGCGGCGGTTGGATATTTCCGAGAATTTTCTCAAGCGTTTCGAAAAGAAGCTGGCTCCGGTGGAGGAGGCATTTTCCCCGTCGCCGCAGGAGGATCTGAAATTCGATGTGCACGAGGGCTTCGAGGTGAACCTGTTTGCGGAGAATCCGCATCTCGCCAAGCCGATCCAGATGAATTTCGACGCGGAGGGCCGGCTCTGGGTCGCCAGTTCCGCCGTTTATCCCCAGATCGAACCGGGTCAGACGGCCCGCGACGCGATCGTTGTAATGGACGACACGGACAAGGACGGTCGGGCGGACAAGTCCACTGTCTTTGCGGAGGGCCTGCTTATCCCCACCGCCGTCGCTCCCGGTGATGGCGGGGTTTACGTTGGGCAGAGCACGGAACTGCTTCACTTCCGGGACAGCGACGGCGACGGCGTGGCGGACGAGAGGAAGATCGTGTTCTCGGGCTTCGGCACGGAAGACACGCACCACACGATTCACACGCTGCGTTGGGGGCACGACGGGCGGCTGTATTTCAACCAGTCCATCTACATCCGCTCCCATCTTGAGACGCCGCACGGCATGGTGCGGTTGATCAGCGGCGGCATCTTTCGCATGCGTCCCCACAATCTGCAGACCGAGATTCTGGCGCGCGGTTTTGTGAATTCCTGGGGGCATCAATTCGACGCTTACGGCCAGTCCTTTGCCACGGATGGCGCGGGTTTCTGGGGCATGAACTACGTCATCCCGGACGCGCGCTACATCACCTACGCCAACGCGCGTCGGATTCTGGATTCGATCAGTCCCGGCAACTACCCCAAGTTCGCCAGCCTGGAGGTCATGGCCAGCAAACATTTCCCGGACGACTGGCAGGGCGACCTGATCTCCTGCGATTTCCGCGCGCATCGCATTGTGCGCTTCAAAGTGGAGGAGCAGGGGGCGGGCTACGTCACCAGGGAGATGCCCGACCTGCTGCGCACGGCCAACGCCACCTTCCGCCCGATCGATGTGAAACTGGGGCCCGATGGCGCGCTTTATGTGGCCGACTGGTCCAACCCGATCATCCAGCATGGCGAGGTCGATTTCCGCGATCCGCGCCGCGATCACAAGCACGGTCGCATCTGGCGCATCAGTCACAAGTCGCGCCCGCTCAACAAGACGGTCAACCTCGCCAAGGAGGGCAATGCCGCGCTCCTCAACCGGTTAGTGTCGCCGAACGAGTTTGAACGCCGTCGTTCCGCGCGTGTGCTGACCGAGCGGGGCGCCGACAAGATTGCCAAGGACCTGAAGAAGTGGACCGCCGGCCGGAAGAGCGATCACGATCGCCTGCGCGCGCTCTGGATGCATCAGGCGGTTGAAGTGGTCAATGAAGGACTGCTTGCGCAGGTTCTGAAGGCCGGGGACGGACGCGTGCGCGCGGCGGGCGTCCGTGTGTTGGTTGACTGGATGGACCGCATCGACAGCGAGGCCGAGTTGTTGGCCGGGTTGGTCGCGGACGAACATCCCCGCGTTCGGCTGGAGGCCGTGCGCGCCTTGGGGAAGATCGAGACGATTGAATCCGCGGATCGCGCGTTGAGCGCGCTCGACAAGCCAATGGACCGTTTTCTTGAATACGGGCTCTGGCTGACGATCAACGAATTGTCCGATGTCTGGATTGACGCCGTTCAAGAGGGGAAATGGAAGCCCGAGGGGCGCGGCCGGCAGTTGGAGTTTGCCTTGAAATCGATCAAGCCGGAGCAGTCGCAACAGGTTTTGGCCCGCTTGCTGCCGGCCCGGTTGCCTCGTGAAGGAGCCGGCCCGTGGATCCAGCTCATCAGCCAGTCCGGCGGACCGGCGGAACTCAGGAAACTCTTCGATCAGACGATCGCCGGCGATCTGGAGCCGGGCGCGACGGCGCACGCGTTGAACGCATTGGGCGAGGCGACCCGGTTGCGCAAACAACGCCCTGGAGGGGCGCTTGACGGCGTCCAGAAACTGTTTGGGCATGACAACGCCGCTGTGGCCGCGGCGGCAGTCCGCCTCGCGGGAACGTGGAAGATGGGCCGGTTCATCGGCGCCATGTTGCAGATTGCCAAGGATGGCAAGGCCAAGCCGCCCGTGCGTCAGGCCGCCTTTGAAGGGTTGCGCTCGATCGGTGGAAAAGGCGCGGTGAACGGGCTGCGTCAGTTGGCGGCGCAGGAGGCGGCGAACGCCACCGGACGCCAGGCCGCGGTCGCCCTGGCCGCGATCGATTTCGGAGGTTCACGCAACCAGATTCTGAAGGTCCTCGCGGCCACCAGGAATGACAACGATGCCCAGGGCCTCTGGCGCTCGCTGCTCGGGTTCAAGAACGCGGGCAAACGTCTGGCCGCCGGGCTCCCGAATATTCCTCCCGCCGAGAACATCGCCAAGGTCGGCCTGCGGGTCGCCCGCGAAGGTTCCCGCAACGAACCTGAGCTCGTTGCGGCCCTGACGCCCCTGGCCGGTCCGTTGAAGTCGGCCGCCGACATGACGGGCGCGGAATTGAATGACTTCATCGCCAACGTCACGAAGAAGGGCGACCCGGCCCGCGGCGAGCGCATTTATCGGCGGGAGACCCTGGCCTGCGTCGCCTGTCATGCCATCGGCGGCGTCGGCGGCCTCGTGGGGCCGGATCTCACGTCCATCGGAGCCAGCGCGCCGGTCGACTATCTGGTCGAGTCCCTGCTCAAGCCGAATGACAAGATCAAGGAGGGCTACCATTCGGTGATCATCGAGACCAAGGACGGCGAGGAATACAGCGGCACTTTGGTGCGCGAAAACGGCAATGAGATCGTCCTGCGCGACGCCGGCAACAATGAGAACTCCATCGCCAAGAACAACGTCCAAAGCCGCCGCAACGGTCAGTCCCTGATGCCGGCCGGGTTGATCGACGCGCTTTCCGAGCAGGAGCGCCTGGACCTTTCGCGTTTTCTTTCCGAATTGGGCAAACCCGGCCCCTACGACGCGTCACAGTCCAAGGTCGCGCGCGCCTGGAAGATCTTCACCGTTCACTCCACCAATCAGCAGAAGGGCGCCGATGAGGCGGCCGCCGGGGATCTGTCCATCGAGGGATGGGTCCCGGTCAGTTCCACCGTGGTGGGCGGCCTGATGAAGACCGATCTGGAGCCCGTCGTGCAGAAGTGGCATCGGCGCGGCATTATCGCGGTCTATGCGGCCACGCGCTTCCAGTTGGCGAAGGACGGAAAGGTCGCGTTCGAGTTGGAAGCCCCGGACGGCTCGGAGATTGTCATCGACGGAAAAGCCATCGGCAAGGGCGCCAAAGTCTCCGCCAATCTCAAGGCGGGGGAACACACCATCGTGGTGAAACTGGACCATCGCAACCTGGGCGAGCAGGTCCGGCTCAAGTCGAACGACGTCTCCTTCCTGGCGAATTGAGCGGGGCGTCGTTTGAATGGGTGATTGCGGGGAGTGTTCTGAAACCCGCTCACTGCCGCTCATCGAACGCCCGCCATTGCGTCAATCGCCCTCTGCGCCATCACCGCGACGGCGAGTTCCTCGGAGTTCATCCCCTGCAGCAGGGCGGCTTCGCGGGTGGCGGCGATGCGTTCGGCGCGGCGTTTCAGGTCGCCGGACTCGAAGTGCACATCGAGAATGCCGGCGAAGTGGGACAAGGAGACGAGAAGCGCGCTGCGCGGGGCGAGCCCCGTCCTTTCGCTGAAGATGGCGGCGCGCAGCAAATCGATCAGTTCCTGCTCCGGTTGGTGGTCGAGTTCCGGGTAGACCTTTCGCGAGAAGAGCAGCAGGACCTTTTCCAGCGAGTCCTTGAGGATGCCTCGGTCGCAAAGTTCCCGGGCCACCTTATGCTTGAGTTCGTCGATCGAACTGAAGCGGTCGATCCATTGGCTGGCTGGTCTGGTTTCACCGTCGTTCAGCAGGATCGTGAAGGCCTCGTCCAGGACCGGATCGCGCAGGGGGGAATGGTCGGCGACGCCGACCGTCCTGGCGTCATCCTCGGACACGGTGAGACGTCCATGCAGGACGAGTTCCGCCAGAATGGCTCCGCCCAGGGCCTGCGGGTAGCGGTCCGCGCGTATTTCGATGGTCCCGTCCTTGTCGCGAAGCGCCAGCAGGAGGACCTGTTCGTGGAGGTGGAGATCGGACGCATGTTGAGGCATGATGGACGTCTCCTTCAGCTGATGTCGTCGAGGATCTCCTTCAGGGCGGCAAGGCAGTTGTGGATGTCAGCGCGGGTGTTGTAGCCGTGCACCGCGAGCCGGATGCGGCCGGCGTGGTGCATGACATGGACCTCCCGGGCTTCCAGTCCGTTGTGAATGGCTTGGGTCTGCGGGTGGAGAAACGCGGCAATGCCTGAGCGCTCGGCGGGGTCGCGGCGCGGAGCCATCAATTCGATGCCGAGATCCTGCAGGCCGGAGCAAAGCGCGTCCATCAGGGGATCGGCTTGGGCGGCGATGGCGGGGACGCCGATTCGTTCGAGGTAGCGCAACGAGGCGTTCAGCGCATAGATCGCGGCGAAGTTGGGCATGCCCACGGAGAAGCTCGCGGCGCCGGTCTTGGAGACGGCCTTCTCGAATCGATTCGCCTCGAAGGCGTTGGCGATGTGGAACCAGCCGCCGGCGTGGGTCGTCAGTTGATGGGCGGCGTCCTCCCTGACTCCGACAACGCAGCCGCCGTGCGTTCCGAGGACCCACTTGTGCGTGCTTGAAATGACGCAGTTCGCGCCTTCGAGATCCAGTTCGAGGCGGCCCAGAGCCTGGGTGACATCGACCGAGATGATGGCGTCCGGAGCCAGCCGGCGGACGCATTCAACAAAGGGCTTCCAGCGGATGCGGCAGCCGTTGTAGAAGCTGACGAGCGAGACTTGGACGAGGCGGGTGCGATCGTTCAGCAACGGTTCGAGATCCTCGGTTTCCAGACCGCCGTTGCGCGCCTTCCAGATGGCGACGGCAGGACGGGCATGGTCTGTCAGCCATGGGGTGGCGCCGGCCGGGAAATCCAGGTCGGTGATGACCACCTCGTCGCGTTCTCCGAGTTTCATCGCCTGCGCCAGAAGGTTGTAGGCCTCCGAACTGCAGGAGCAGAACGAGACCTCGTTGGTCTGGAAACCGATGGCCCGGGCCGCGGCTTCCCGGCATTCCTCCAGCCTGGCGAAATGCTGGTCGCGACCGCGCATGCCGCGGGTCTTGTCGCGCCAGTAATCCTCCAGCGCATCGTGGACGCAGGTCGGCGGAATGCTTTCGGCGGC
Source organism: Verrucomicrobiales bacterium (assembly GCA_038126655.1). Classification (GTDB taxonomy): domain Bacteria; phylum Verrucomicrobiota; class Verrucomicrobiia; order Limisphaerales; family JAYPEY01; genus JAYPEY01. Next base: position 8,697 of record JAYPGD010000054.1, on the reverse strand, counting down.
GGTGTTGAGGTAGGTCATTTCCCCGAGTGTGGGGAAATCCTGGAGGCGGGATTCGGGAGTCAGCATGAGGGGGGCAGGGATGCGAGCGCTCAACTTCAAACCATCAAACTGGTGAACTTCAAATGGGCATCAGGGCTTTGGCGAGGGCTTCGTAAACTCCGGGAGCCTTTTCGAGCTGTTCGAGATCGATGAATTCGTCTGCGGTGTGGGCCTGGGCGATGTCGCCGGGACCGAGGATGATGGTGGGGACGCCTTTCGCGGCGATCTTGCTGCCGTCGCAGCCATAGAAGACGACCGAGCTCTTCGTCGTGGCCGTGGCTTGAAGCGCCTTTCCGACCAGTTCGTGTTCCGGCGGCAGTTCGAGTCCGGAATCGATGAGGTGGGGAGGTTCGACCTCGCAGTCAATGCCATCCAGCCCGGAGATCGCCTCGGCGCAGAGCGCCTGGACCCTGTCCGGCACCGCCCGCCAATCCTGACCGGGCAGCAGCCGGACGTCGATCTGGATCCGGCACTCCTCGGGCACGATGTTGACGCCGGCCCCGCCTTCGATCAATCCGATGGATCCTGTGCTGGGGCCAAATTCCGGATGCGCCGTCCGGGAAAGTTCCTCGCGGAAAAAATCGTCGAGAACGGGAATGATGCGCGCCATTCCGGCGATGGCATTGCGGCCTTCGGTCGGTCGGCTGCTGTGCGCCGATCGCCCGCGCGTCCGGACAGCGAAGCGTAGAACGCCCTTGCAGCCGCGGACGACGCCGAGGCTGGTGGGTTCGCCGACGATGGCAAAGTCGGGCGGGTCGAAGTCCTCGACCATGCGTTGGACTCCCCGGAAGCGGGTTTCCTCATCGACCATGCAGCCGACACTGAGCGTTCCCTTCCAGGTTTCCGGCGCGTCGCGGAGATGCAGCGCGGCCGTCAGCATGCAGGCGAGGGGGCCCTTCATATCCGCGGAGCCGCGGCCCCAGAGCCGGCCGTTCCGGACCTCGCCGCCAAAGGGATCGATGGTCATGCCGTCGACGGCGACCGTGTCCATGTGGCCGTTGAAATGGACGTGAGGTCGCTCGACGCCATTGCGGATGGTGAGAATGAGGTTGGACCGGCCGTCGATGACCGGTTGTTCGCGGCAATCGATGTTGTTCTCCGCGGCCCAATCCTTGATCCGTCGGGCGACGTTCACCTCGGCGGGGCTGGATGGATCGTAGTCGGGATTGACGCTGGGAATGCGGACGAGGTCCCGGGCGAGGTCAAGGCTGGCGGGTTCGGACATTGGCGTCTTATACGCGAGGTGACGGGAAAGGGGAACCCCTTTGAGAATCAGTAGACCCGGCGCAGGTTCGAGGGGAGAATATTCAGTTCGGATCGATATTTGGCGATGGTGCGGCGGGCGACCTTGACGCCCTTCTCCTTGAGCAGCGCGACGAGTTTTTCATCGGAGTAGGGGGCTTTGGAGGGCTCGTTCTTGACGAGTTCGTTGATCATCCCCTTGACGCTGGTGTTGGAAAGATCGGAGCCGCTTGCCGTGGCGACGCCGGAGGTGAAGAAAAACTTCATGTCGAACACGCCCTGCGGACATTCCATGTATTTGCCGGACACCGCTCGACTGACGGTGGTTTCGTGGACGCCGACGACCTCGGCGATGTCCTGCATGGTCATCGGCTTGAGGTCCGTCACGCCGTTCTGCAGGAATCCTTCCTGCCGGGCGACGATTTCCCGGGCAATTTTTCCGAGGGTGTCCTGTCGTTGGTGGATGCTCTTGATGATGAACTTGCCGGCGCGGATCTTGTCCCGGACGTACTCCTTCACGGATTCATCGGCGTGGGGATCGGACATGATGTCCTTGTAGTGGTTGCTGATGCGAAGCCGGGGAATGTGCTCCTGCCCGGTGGTCACCACGTAGCCGTCCTCGCTGAGGGTGACGAAGACCTCGGGCACGACGTATTGGTGTTTGATGCGCTCCGCGGCTTCCTGGGCCTCCTCCACGGTGACGCCAAGGTGGCGCGCAATCTCCGGAAACCGCTTCTTGCCCAGGGCGTCGAAGCGTTCGGTGACGATGCGGTATTCCGGGGATTGGGTCCGTTCGGCCCGCTCAAGCTGGAGTCTCAGGCATTCCTTCAGGTCCCTCGCTCCGACGCCGGGGGGGTGGAATCCCTGCACTGCGCCCAGAGCCTCGTTGATCCGGTCAGCCGGAATGTTGGTGGAAAATGACAGTTCATCGACCGTCGACTGGAGATACCCGTAGTCGTCAATGTTGCCGATGATCATCTCGGCGATGGAAACCAGATCATCAGGGCCGTCGGCTGTGCGGAGTTGTTCGAGCAGAAATTCCTGCAGCGAGGTCTCCTGCACGATGGAGTCCATCATGAACTGCCTTTTTTCCTCGTCCTCCTGGGATGCGCGATTCGGGACTCGCGTCTGGGCAAAATGATCCCGCCACTCCTCGTCCAGTTGCGTCAGTTTTTCGAACTCCGCCTGGAAGTCGTCGACCGGTTCGTTGTCGGTCTTCTCCTTGGCCGGATCGAAGCTCACATCCTCCGGCGGTTCGGTCGGATCGAGCTGGGAGGAGGTGTCGTCCGCGCCCTCCTCGCGCTTGCGTTCGGTTTCGATCTCAATCTCTGGAACCTCCTCCAAGATAGGGTTTTGCTCCAATTCCTGGGTGACGAGAGCTCGCAGTTCCAGGGTGGGGGCCTGCAGAAACGCCAGTGATTGCTGGAGCTGTGGCGCCAGAATATGCTGTTGCGAGAGACGCTGCGAAAGATGGAGGCCTTGACCCTGCGACATGCCCGTTGGTTCGTTGTTGTCTAAGTTTGCTGTTCGGCGGCACGAACTGTGCTTGATGGTTGTGAACCATGAATCGTGCCAATATGTGCCAAACTAGAAATTATTGTTCCCTCCCGCAAGTCCGAATGCGATTGGCGGACGAGGCCGGGCTCCCTACAATCGCGTTCCGATGATTTCAGACGCAAGACCTGGGCGCCTTACAACGGCCCTGTTGACGCTGGGCCTGACCTGTTGCTGCGGCATTTTCACGCAGGCCGCCCAAGGACTGCGCGTCGGCGCCGCCGCGGAGCCGCTGAAGGCTTCGGACGAGATGGTCATCGGCGGCAGCATCTTTGGCGGCAGGGTCGCCGGACAGGAAGGCGAACTTCGCGCCACGGCCGTGGTGTTTGAAAAGGAGCCGGACGGGAGGTTTGCCATCGTCGCCTGCGATGTCCTGATGATGCGGCGCGACCTGATCGACAGGGCCCTGATGGACATTGAGATCAAGTTGGGCATTCCGAGCAGTCGGATCCTGATCAACTGCACGCACACGCACCATGCGCCGAGCACGGCCAGGGTGCACGCCTATGATCGGGACCCGGAGTTTTGCCGGGAGGTTCAACGCGGCATCTACGCGGCCGTGGAGAAGGCGATCGCGAACCTCTCCAAAACGGACTGCGAATTCCGCTTTCATCTCGGACGCGAAGATACGGTCGGGCGCAACAGCCGTCTGATGATGCCCGACGGCCAGATCCGCTGGACAGGAAGCTGGCTCGACGCCGTGCGCCCGACCGGACCGTTCGATCCGGAACTGCCGACGCTCTTGTTTCTGGATACCGACGGAGCGTCCGTGGCGACCTTGTTCAATCATTCGACGCACACCATTGGCTTCCGCCGGGCGCGGGTTCGCTCCCCGGCGTTCTACGGGCTCGCGGCCCAGGAGTTGGAGAAGGAGCGTGGCGGGGTGTTCTGCTTTTTGCAGGGCGCTTCCGGATCGACCCATCGCCTCAGCGTCGGGGCGGATGAGGCGACCAGGCGAATCAAGGCCGCGGTCGCTGAATCGTTGGATGCGGCGGGTTCAAGGGAGGTGGAGCGGATCGCGTCCATCAAGCGGCTGTTCACGTTTCGGGTGCGCGTGTTTGACGAGGAGGCGGAGGAGCGCGCGGTGGCGACCTATTGTCGGAGCGTGAAAGGCGCGGCCGCCGACGCGGTGATCAAGGTGTTCCGCGACCAGCGCGAGGAATTGCGCGACAAGCAGGGCGAACCGCGCCAGACCTGGCTGCAGGCCATGGTCATTGGCGACGTGGCGATCGTCGGCGTGCCGGGGGAGTTCTTCACCAAGCTGGGCCTCGACATCAAGAACCGCTCGCCCTTCCGTTACACCTACATCGCCGAGCTCGCCAATGACTGGATCGGCTACCTCCCGGATCTCGACGCCCACAAGCTCGGCGGCTACCAGCTCTGGACCGGGCTCCACAGTTACGCCGAACCCGGGACCGGAGAACGCATCGTCGATGAGGCGATCGACATGTTGGTGGAGTTGGCGGAGCAATAGACGAGCTATCC
>JAYPGD010000054.1:0-4367 GCA_038126655.1 Verrucomicrobiales bacterium | reverse complement strand
ATTCATAGCTACAGTTGGGACAATTCAGAATTGACGTGAACATGGCTCGGTCAATCGTCTCAAATCGCCGCGCCCGTTGTTCACTCCTTATCGCCACTCAATTCCCTCACCAGCGCCTGCACGGCGAAGTCGATGTGTTCCGTCCCGCTTTCTTCGCGCTGGCTGGGCGCCTCGTCCTTGCCGCTGAAGATGGCGCTGAGGGCGCGGACGAGCCGGGAGCCGGGGCGGGGAAGGTCGTCGACATTCCAATAGCGCAGTCGGCCCTGTTTTGCGAGATGCCGGGGGATCTGACCGAAGCGAGTCAGAAACAGCCCTTCATGCTCGTCGCGGCTCAAGCCCACGATGAGATTGAAACCCTCCAGATCGTCAAAGCGGATCGGCCGGGGATTGCGGACTTCAGCGACCAGGAGTCCCAGATCGCGTTCCTCCAGATAGGTCGCCGCGCTGGGCGAGATGCCACGGTAGGCGGTTTGTTCAAGCAACCCCCGGGAATCAGCGCGCCAGTCCAGACCCTCCTGTTGGGCGTAGTGGTTGAACAACAGCTCCGCCAAGCGACTCCGATAGTAGTTGCCGGAGCAGACAAAAAGGACGTTTTTTTCTGAGGAATCCGCCATAAACCAGAGCGAGAACGAGGCGCGTTGTAGCGGGGAACACCGGGGTTGATCAATTGTTTATCGCCATCTCATAAAACGGCTTGATTAACAAAATTAGGCACGGCTAATTTTTGTGCTTGCGTCAAACTTTGAGATGCATAGATTGGCGCGTCGATGAAAACACACATGATGAGAGGTCTGAGCTTGCGGCAAATGGGAGCCAAACTCTGGGTGGCGCTGGCCTTGATCGGGGCGGGCGCCGCTGGCGCTGCGCCCGTGATCACCGTGGCCACGACGACGACAATGGTCACCGATCTGGTCCGGCAGGTTGGCGGCGGGCGGGTTGAGGCGCAGGGGCTGATGGGGGCCGGCGTGGATCCGCATCTGTACAAACCAGCGGCGACGGACGGACTGAAGCTGAATCGCTCCAAGGCGATTTTCTATTCCGGGTTGATGCTGGAAGGCCGGATGACGGACCTGTTTGCCCGGATGGGACGGCGGGGGAAGAAGGTTTATCCGGTGACGGAGGGCATTCCGGAATCCAACCTGTTGGAGCCGGAGGAATTCGAGGGGCATTGGGATCCGCATGTCTGGGGCGATCCGAGACTTTGGGCGAAATGCGTTGATGTTGTGGTCAAGGGCTTGAGCGACGTGGATCCAGGCGGCGCCGCCGGGTACAGGAGCCGCGGAGCGGCCTACAAGCGGGAACTGGCGGCGTTGCACGAATGGGCTCAGAAGCGCATTGGCGAAATTCCGAAAGGGCGGCGGGTGTTGGTCACCAGTCACGATGCGTTCAACTATTTTGGAAAGGCGTACGGGTTGCAGGTTGTCGGCGTGCAGGGCGTGTCGACAGTGAGTCAGGCGGGGTTGGCCGACATTGCCAAGACGGCGGATTTCATTAAGCAGCGCGGGGTGAAGGCGATCTTTTTGGACAGCAGCGTTTCACCCGCGGTGATTCAACGGATCAGCACGGATGCGGGTGTGAAGATCGGCGGGGAATTGTATTCGGACGCCTGCGGCAAGCCGGGGCAAATGGAGTCGGGCGCCGGCGAGACCTATGACGTTGGGACCTACATCGGCATGATCAAGCACAACGTGAACACCGTCGTGGAGGCGTTGAAGTGAAGGGCGTGGAACGATCCGGGCGTTCGGTGGGCTGGATGGCGGCCGCGGCGATTTTGTGCGGATCGGGCGCCTTCGGAGCCGAGTCCGACAAATGGCGATATCATCTCCTCAATCCCACGCCCAAGGAGCGGATGCGGGCCATGTCCACGGATCGGCCGGATGTGACGGAAAGCCCGATCACGGTGGACGCCGGGCATTACCAGATCGAGATGGACCTGATCGGGATCACCTATGACCGCGACACCTCGGGCGCGGCCAACACCCGGACGCTCAGTTACACGGCTCCGTCGATCAACCTCAAGGCCGGACTGTTCAACAACGTGGACCTGCAGTTCGTGATCGAACCCTACAACTGGGAGCGCGTGGAGGATCGCGTGGCTGGAACGTTGTCGCGCAATTCGGGTTTCGGCGACATGCAGACGAGGCTCAAGGTCAACCTCTGGGGGAATGACGGCGGCAAGACCGCATTGGCGGTGATGCCGTGGGTGAAGTGGCCCACCGCGTCGGCTTCGTTGGGAAATGGATCTGTTGAAGGCGGTGTGATTGTGCCGTTCGGCTTCGGGCTGCCGTATGACTGGGAGGTGGGAATGATGGCGGAGTTTGACATCATCCGGAACGCGGCCGGAGGAGGGCATCATCTGGAAGCGGTCAATACGATCGCTGTCGGGCGCGGTATTGTCGAAGATCTGGGCGGCTACCTCGAGTTCATCAGCGTGGCCAGCGCGGAGAGCGGGGCGGATTGGGCGGGCGTGGTTGCGGCGGGATTGACCTATGGTCTCAACGAGAACACCCAACTTGATGCCGGTGTGAATGTGGGGATTGTTGAAGCGGCGGATGACGTCCGTCCTTTCGTCGGACTTTCATGGCGTTTTTGAGATGGAGGCCGCATGATCGTGTCCATGGCCGAAAATGAATCAATGCCCGATCCGCCGGAGACCGGGCCGGACAACGTCATTCATCCGTCACAGTTCGACTGGGTGAAGTCGGCGTCGCCGGAGGAAGTGCCGCTGGAGATTCACGACATGACTGTGGCCTATCACAAGAAGCCGGTCTTGTGGGGCATCGATCTGGCGGTTCCGAAGGGGAAGCTAATTGGGATCGTGGGCCCCAATGGCGCGGGCAAGTCGACGTTGATCAAATCGATCATGGGACTTCAGCCGTTGAGCAGCGGTTGGGTGAAGATCTTTGGGAAGCCCTACCGGGAGAACCTGAAGCGCGTGGGCTACGTGCCCCAGCGCGAATCGGTGGACTGGGATTTTCCGGTCAATGTGATGGATGTGGTTCTGATGGGGCGCTACGGGCGGTTGGGGTTGATCAAGCGCCCGTCGAAGAAGGATCGGGAAATTGCGCGTGAGTGTCTGGACAAGGTGAAGATGCTGCCCTATGCGAGCCGGCAGATATCGAACCTCAGCGGAGGACAGCAACAGCGAGTGTTTCTGGCGCGCGCATTGGCGCAGGAGAGCGACGTCTATTTCATGGATGAACCCTTTGCCGGAGTGGACGCCGCTACCGAAGCCGCCATCGTCGATCTGATGCATGAATTGAAGGAGAAGGGCAAGACACTGCTGGTCGTGCATCACGATCTGCCCACGGCAAAGGAGTATTTCGACATGTTGTTGCTGTTGAACATGCGTGTGGTGGCGTTTGGGGATACGGCGGAAGTCTTCAACGTGGAACTGTTGCAGAAGACCTACGGCGGGAGGTTGACCGTCTTGTCTGAAGTGGCGGAGGCGGTGAAGGCCTCGCAGACGTGATGGGCGGGCAGCGCTGCAGGGTCATGCGTCAGGGAATCAACAGAACGCCGAAGGGAGGCCGTCGCGCCGCGCGTCCGGGCCACGGAGCGCCGCGGCCTGTCCTTTCCGGCTCGCCGCTCGGTATGGTCTTCGGCGGCGCCTTGTTTTTCCGCGTCGCTGTTGTGGCGTTTCTGTTCGGTCTGGCGCCCGTCTGTTTTGCGGACCGGATTGGCGACCTGACCGAGACCAGCGTCGTTGATCAGGCGATGCGCTTCTTTTCCTTTCGTGATGAGTCTTTGCGTTACGCGCTGGTGGGAACCATTCTGCTGGGGGTGAATTGCGGGTTGTTGGGCGGGTTCATTGTGGTGCGCAAGCTGTCGTTGATGGGGGATGCCCTCTCGCATGCGGTGCTGCCCGGGGTGGCGATCGGCTTTCTCTGGAACATGACCAAGGATCCGCTGGCGATTTTCATCGGCGCGACGATCGCGGGGTTGCTGGGCGCGATGACGGTCTCGGCGATCACCCACACGACGAAGATCAAGGAGGACGCCGCGCTGGGCATGGTGTTGTCCGGCTATTTTGCGGCGGGCTACTGCCTTACCAGCATGATCGGCCGTTTGGAAACAGGGAACAAGGCGGGCATTGATCATTTCCTGTTCGGGCAGGCGGCTGCGATCAATCGGGATGACATCCTGCTGATGAGCGTGGTGACGGCTCTGACCGTCCTGTGCGTGAGCCTCTTCTACAAGGAGTTCCTGGTGACGAGTTTTGACGCGGCGTTTGCCCGGGCGGTCGGGTTTCCGGCGATGTTGTTCCACAACGGATTGATGCTGCTGCTGGCGTTTTCGGTGGTGATCGCGTTGCAGGCGGTGGGGGTCGTGCTGGTGTCGGCGATGCTGATCACGCCGGCGGCCTC
>JAYPGD010000053.1:365-17984 GCA_038126655.1 Verrucomicrobiales bacterium | reverse complement strand
TGCGTTCCGTCGGGGAGAACAACGATTTCGACGGCCGGAGAGAACGACAATTTCTTGTCGGATAGGGAATGCATGTCGGTTGCGACACTTATATCAGATGGCCTGCCCACGGCAAGCTGCAGTGACGGCAAGTTTTGTGCCAATTTTGTGGAGATAGGATGTTTTCGGGAGCGCTTCCTGGCAGGGCGCGGTGTCTGAGCGATGCATCCGCGGAGCGCGAGGATCGGTTTCCGGGGAGGGGCGCGTCGAGGTGAAGCGGGTGGTTTCTCTTGATCTTTCGGAGGATTCCTCGCCAAGTTGAACGTCTGCAAATTGAGGCGGGCTCAAGAACCCGGGCCGCCGGAGCAGCAGGCAGCCGTGAGCGACCAGCAATCACAGTCTGAAACGGGCGGCGCGACCAACGGTCGCGGCGGTTCGCTGTTGGTGGTCGACGACAATGAGTTGAACCGGCGGCGTCTCGCTCGCAGGCTCGAAGGGCTGGGGTATTGTCTGCATACTGCGGCGGGCGGTTGCGAAGCCTTGGATACGTTGGCGAGGGAGCCGGTCGATCTGGTCCTGCTGGACAGCCTGATGCCCGACATGGGCGGGCCGGAGACCCTTCAGGAGATCAAGGGCCGGGAAGACCTGCGCGACATCCCGGTCATCATGATCTCAGGGCTTGATGAAACGGAGGCGGTCGCGCACTGCATTGACCTCGGCGCCGAGGATTATCTTTCCAGTCCGTTTGATCCGGTTCTGATGGCGGCGCGCATCGACGCCTGCCTGGAGAACAAGCGTCTGCGGGAGCAGGAGGCTCTGTTTCTGGACCAGTTGAAGCGGGAGAAGGACCACTCCGAGCAGTTGGTCACCCTGGTGATCCCGATCGGCATCTCGTTGATGCAGGAACGGGACTTTGACCGCCTGTTGGAGAAGATCCTGGTCGGGGCCAAGGGGATCAGCGCCGCGGATGGCGGCACATTCTACCTCCTCAACAAGCAGCGGGAACTGGAGTTTGTGATGTTGCGCAATGATTCCCTGCGCATCGAGATGGGCGGACCCAGCGGGAAACCGATCCCGTTTCCCTCGCTCAAACTCTATGACCCTGAATCCGGGGAGCCCAATCACTCCCAGGTGGCCTGCCACGTGGCGTTGACCGGCCGGTCGGTCAACATTCCCGACGCCTACAATGCGGAGGGGTTCGATTTCCATGGCACCAAGGAATTCGACAAGAAGACGGGTTATCGTTCGAGGTCCTTCCTGACGACGCCGCTGATGAACGAGTTCGGCAAGGTCATCGGCGTGTTGCAGTTGATCAACGCCCAGGACTCGGCGAACAAGGATGTGATTCCGTTCGACCCGACCCTGCAGAAATCAATCGAGTCCCTCGCCAAGTTGGCGGCGGCGGCTTTGGAGGCGCATGAAGGCGCCGAAGACGCGTCCTGAAATTCCCGTCACGCCGCGGCGGTTTCGGATCTCGTTGCCGCGGCTCGCTGCGCCTTGGATTTTTTCATCGCACGGAAAGCCTGAGCGGCCCTTCCGCATGGGCTTTCAAGTTCAAAACGATGGAGCCTTCCGATGATGGATCACTCCGAGGGCGCGTTCATTTGAGATGCTCGTGGAAGAACCGGAGCGACTTCTCGACGTGTTCCTCCCAATAGGTCCAGATGTGGTCGCCGGGGAACTCGTCGTAGGCGTGGGGGATTCCCGCCTTCGTGAGATCCTTGATCAGCTTGCGGTTGGCCGGGCGCAGGATATCCTGATCGCCGCAGTCCAGACGCAAGGGAGGCAGGGTTTCACGATGGGCGACCAGGGTCTTGAAGACGCATTTTTCGTGTTCGGGAATGCCGAAGCGAGTGGGATCCTCCTGAACGCGGCGGCCGATCTGATCCAGCATTGTCACCGAGGAATGCGCGGAGATGGCGTTGAACAGCGCGCCATGCCGCGCGCCGAGAACCATGGCGCCAAAGCCGCCCATGGAAAGGCCGCCGATGCAGAGGGGGGACGCTTCGCCCGCCTGATCGATGACCTCGCGCACGGCGGCGGGAACGTCTTCCACAATCCAGCTTTCAAAATCCTTCCCATCGTGAGGCAGGTAACCGCTGCCGCAGCCCCAGAGTCCGTCGGAGGGCATGGCCAGGATGAGCGGCGCGATCTCGCCAGCCTGGATGAGGCGGTTGGCGGTCAGGTGCGCGCCGCCTTTCATGGGCCAGTCAAGATGGCTCCCGTAGATTCCGTGGAGCAGAATGGCGATCGGCAGTTCGCGCCCATTTTCGACGCCGGGAGGCACGAAGACCGAGATGTCGCCGCGTCCTTTCAACGCCGGGCTTTTGACCGTGATGTGGCGGAGTCCGTCGCGTTCAAAACGCGGGTCGGAAACGCCGATGCTGTGAAACCGTGACATGGCCGGGGACTTTTGTGCGAAGGCTGTTGAATGTCACGAACGATTGGATTTGGGCATCGACAGCGGCGCGCCGAGTCCGTTGTATTTGCGGCCCGGAAAACGTGAGTCAGAAACGGTTTGGACAGGAACGCCGCCAGAAGAATCCTTTGGATACGCGCCATCGACGAGTGCGATGGGGAGCGCGTCATTCTGACCGGCGAGACGTTGGCCAGGTGCGCGGAGACGCCGGATGACGCAGCGCTTGAACCGGAGGCCCGCCAACCGCGGCACGCTGCGAAGCTGTTTGAGACTGTCGCCGAGGCGCAACCCGCCTTGCTGGAGTTGGACCTGAGGTTTCGCTGGCCGTTCTGGATGTCGATCGGGATCGTCATCACGGCCTTTGTTGGCGGCGTCGCGGCGGACACGTTGGGGGCGTCCGGACGCATTGACATCATCGCCTTTCCCTTGTTGGGGCTGTTGCTTTGGAACCTGCTTGTCTACGTGTTTCTACTGGCGCGTTGGGGCGTCGCCAGGAAGCGCAAGCTGCCGTTTCGTTGTTCCCGAATCTCCGCCTGGTTGCCGGAGAAGGTTGTGTCGATTCTACCGTGGCCAGAGTTTGCCGCGGACGAATCGGGAAAGAAGGAAGCCGGAATCTGGCGTGCGATCGGCGCGGCGTTCGTCGGGCCGTGGTTGAAGCTGGAGCGGCGGATCCTGCACGAGCAGTTCCGGACGCTCATGCATGTCGCAGCCATTGCCGCGGTCGCCGGAACGGCGGCGAGCATGTATCTCAAGGGCTTGATTTTTGAGTATCGGGGGGGGTGGGGAAGCACGTTCCTTGAACCGGAGGATTTGCGTCGTTGGCTCGAAATTGTGCTTGGCCCTGCGTCGGCATTGACCGGGGTTTCCCTGCCCGATGCGGCCGAGCTTGAAGGGCTGCGTTGGTCCGTCAATCCGGAGGGCGAGATCGCCGGGCGGTGGATTCACCTTTACGCGGCCACGGCCGGACTGATCCTTCTCCCCAGGCTGGCTCTGGCGTGCGTCGGGATGTGGCGGACCTGGAAACTTGGACGCAACGCGACCCTCGAAGGGCTTGGCCAGCCGCTGGTGCGTCCGCGCGAACCCGCGCCGGTCGCGCCGGAGACCCTGGAGAAAGTTTGCGTGATCCCTTTCAACCACGCCTGCGCGCCCGTCTTTCGGGAACGCTTGCGCGCCGAGGTGTTTGCGCGAGCGTCGGAGCAGTTTCAGATGGACTACCTCGATCGGGTCAACTACGGCCTCGAGGCGGAGTACGCGGCGGGGCTGGATGTGGACAAGCTCAAGTGCCGGATCTTGCTGGTCGTGTTCAATCTGAGTTCCACGCCCGAGGATGAAGTGCATGGGCTTTTCCTCGACCGGTTGTCGCAGATGACGCGTCAGTCCGGGCGGCGCGCGGACATTGAGGTCTGGTTGGATGAGTCGGCCTTTGCGGAGCGGTTTCGCCGAGACGCCGGATTCGACGACCGGTTGAAACAACGCCGCTCCGCCTGGACGCGGATGCTGGCCAAGCGGGAGATGGAGCCTCAATTCATTGACGTGGTGACCGAGGAGTTTCTGATCGGGGAGTCAGGGGAATGGAACGACGGAAAACGCTGAAATGAACCTGTTCGCGATCAACCTGCTGTTCCGTGTCTGCCGCGTATTCTGTAGTCGGAGTTGCGCTATCCTGCATCCATGAGCGCGTCGTCCGTCACATTGAGCCTGATCTCCCACACCAACGTCGGGAAGACGACGCTGGCGCGCACCCTTCTGCGCAAGGACATCGGCGAGGTGTTCGATCAGCCGCACGTGACGGATCAGTGCGAGGAGCATGTGTTGATGCAGACGGGCGACGGGATCGAACTCAGACTTTGGGACACGCCGGGCTTTGGCGATTCGTATCGCCTTTGGAAACGTCTGGAGAAATCCGACACTGCCTTGGGGAAGTTCGTTTCCAGCGTATGGGACCGGTTTGCAGACCGGCCCTTCTGGTGCAGCCAACAGGCGATCCTCAATGTCCGGGACCAGGCGGATATCGTGCTTTATCTCGCCAACTGCGCGGAAGGCCCTGACGAGGCCGGCTACGTCGATCCGGAAATGCAGATCCTCGAATGGCTCGGCAAGCCGGTCATTGTGCTGCTCAACCAGATGGGCCGCCCGGGCGATCCGGAGACCGAAGCCCGCGAAATTCGCGCCTGGAAGGAGAAGCTCGTGTCGGTGTCGGTCGTCAGGGAGACCATGGTCTTCGACGCCTTTGCGCGCTGCTGGGCGCAGGAGGTTGCGCTTTGGCGCGCGGTGAGGAAGGCATTGCCCGACCTGGAGGCCGCGGCGATGGACGGCGTGATCGAGACCTGGCAGGAATCGCAGCGCCGCCTGTTGAAACGATCTGTCGAGCGGATGGCCTTCGCGTTGTCGGACATTGCCAACGACGGTGAAACCGTGAGCAAGACCAGCGTCATCGACCGTTTCGTCACGCCGACCTTGAATCGTTTGAAGGGATCGGAGAAGCAGGCGATGGAGCGCTTGGCCGAGCGTTTGGCGGCGACCTTGTCCGCCACGACGACTTCGTTGATTCACCTGCACGGACTTTCCGGGGAGGCCGCGCAGAAGATCGAGGGTCGGGTGGAGGATGATTTTGCGTTCAACCGACCGGTGGACCGCAGCGTGGCGGGAACGATCAGCGGCTTCGTCGCGGGAGCGGCGAGCGGATTGACGGCGGATCTGCTGGCGGGCGGCATGACCTTTGGCGGAGGCGCGCTGGTGGGCGGCGTGGTCGGCGCCGCGGGCGGCACCTTGGCGGCGCACGGATACAACATGGTCAAGGGCGATCAGAATCCGAAGGTGCGGTGGTCGCCGGAATTCCTGCAGCGGGCCCTGGAGGCGCTGATCCTCAGGTATCTGGCCGTGGCGCATTTTGGCCGCGGCCGGGGGAACTACAGCGAGAGCGAATCGCCCGAACAATGGAAGGCGGAGGTTGCTGAAATCGTGGCCGTCATGCACGAGCGACTGGCGAAGCTGCAACCCAGCGGCGTCAAGGGCGATCGCGATCCCCGGCCGATGGCGCAGTTCGAGAAATCGGTCCTGGAGGCCTTGATCGCCGCGCTGATCAAACTCTATCCCGACGCCCAGGAAACCCTGCTGGATCTGAAGGCGGGGGCAATGGAAGCATGAGAACCATTCGAGTATCAATAAACTGGCGGCGGGTCGTCCTTTGGATGAGCCTGCTTCTGTTGACCTGGGCAAGCGCGGCATCCGCCGCTAAGCCCCACGTCATCTTCATCCTCGCCGACGACCTCGGGTATGGCGATCTGGGCTGTTACGGCTGCGAGGACCTTCGCACGCCGAACCTCGACCGTCTGGCGAAGGAGGGGACGCGTTTCACCGGGTTTTACGCCAACGCCGCGATCTGTTCGCCCACGCGCGCGGCTTTCCTGACCGGGCAATATCAACAACGCATCGATCTGGAGGACGCCCTTTATTACCAGGAGATGGGGCGCGGTCTGCCGCTCGACGGACAGACGTTGGCCGATGATCTGAAGGATGCCGGCTACACGACCGCGCTCGCTGGCAAGTGGCACCTGGGTTACGACAACGGCCGCCGGCCGAATCAACAGGGCTTCGACCACTTCTTTGGTCTGCTCGGCGGGAATCATCACTACTTCGAGCACATGGATCGCATCGGCGTCCCGGATCTGTTTGAGAATGAGAAGCCGATCGAGCGCGATGGGTATTCCACCGACTTGATCAGCGACGCTGCGATCCGGTTTCTCAGAGAATTGACGTCGAAGAAGCCGACCTTTCTCTTCCTTTCCTACAACGCGCCGCACTTTCCATTTCAAGGACCGGACGATCAGGACAAACCGGTGGAACCGAAGAAGAAGAACTGGCAGCAGGGCGACCGCGAGACCTATGTCGCGATGGTGGAGAGCATGGACAAGGGCATTGGTCGCGTGCTGGCGGAGGTGGATCGACTGGGGATCCGCGACGATACCTTGGTTGTCTTCACGTCGGACAACGGCGGCGATGTGCATTCGCGCAACGCGCCCATGCGCGATCACAAGGGCTCGCTCTGGGAGGGCGGCGTCCGGGTTCCCTGCATCGCCCGTTGGCCCAAGGGGATGCTCGATGACTGGGCGGGGAAGGATTGCGGCGGCGCCTGGATCACCATGGATTGGACCGCGACGATTCGCCATATGGCCGGGATCTATCCAGAGAAAGGCGTGCAGGACGGGGTGAGTCTCTGGACGCATCTGAGCCCGCGCGCCCCGCCATTGGATCGTGACCTGTTCTGGCGGCGCATCCGCGGTCCGGTGCGGAAAAAGACTCCGGAAGGGCGGGCGGTTCGCCGCGGAAGGTGGAAGCTGGTTGAACCCGCCGAGGGGGAGCGGTTCCTCGCCGACCTGGAGAAGGACGTCAGCGAGACGCGGAATCTGATCGAGGAAAAGCCGCGGATCGCGCGCGAACTTACCGAGGTGCTGGACGCGTGGGAGAAGCGTCATCCACGTTGGTATGACAAGTGATGGAAGCTGCTTGGAACCATCCCGGAATGAACGGAGCGTCCGGATGCGCGGCACTCCAAGACGCTGGCGCGCGGTTGCAGACGCCTCTCGAGTCGGGCAACTGCTTCACTCGAAGGCGGCAACGCCAATGACGGGGATGACGCGACGGACGTTTGTTCAGGCGATCGCCATGGGAACGGCGCTTCCCGCATTCGCCGCTGACAAGGAAGGCGAGGGAAAGCTCCGGACATCAGGCGCGCGTCGTCGCCATGCGCGCCGTGAACTGGAGTCCGTGGGCGCCCGCTGCATCGTCGACCCCGCAACGGAGCGAGTGAAAGAAGTCTCTCTGAACGGCAATACCCGCGTCCGGGATGAAGACCTGCGCCACGCGGCCGAATTCTCCCGTCTGACCGATCTTTCACTGGAGGGAACTCGGATCGGCGACGCGGGGATGAAACATCTGACCGGGCTGAAACGATTGGAATGGTTGAACTTGTATCGCACGCTTGTTGGCGATGTGGGGGTCCGTCATTTGTCGCAGATCAAATCCCTTCAGCATCTGCCGATCGGCAGAACGCGGGTGACGGATTCGGGGTTGAAGGCAGTGGGTCGGATGAAGGGACTGGTCTATCTGGGATTGCGGGGGAATGCCGTTTCAGACGCCGGGCTTGAGCAGTTGAGGGGATTACGGAATCTCACCGGACTGCATCTGGGCGAAACCGGGATCACCGACGCGGGGCTGCGGCATCTGCGGGGCTTGAACAAACTTCAGAAGCTCTGGCTTCACGACACGCGCGTCACGGATGCGGCGGTCGCGGAATTGAAGAGGTTGCCGAAGCTCCAACAACTCGTGATCTACAACACGAAGTTCTCGGAGAAGGGATACCGGGAACTGAACGCGGCGCGGCCGGGGATGTTGGTTCTTTACCGGGCGGAGTAGCCGCTCAATGAAGTCACCTGTGACCCGCCTGCTTTGCCAGGCGCAGCAGGCGCATGCGGCGTTTGTTGAGGAGCATATTGATGTCCACCGCCAGGTAGCCGAGGTGGGCGCCGAGGCGGGCGAGGGCGGATTCCTCGGCGGGTTCGACCTTGCCGTCGGCGAGGGCGACGTCGGCCATGAGTTCAAGCCAGGCGCGGCCGGACTGGCGGTTCGGCGGGGCGGGGGCGTCGAGTTCGCCCTGTAGCGCGGTCTGGATGAGTCCGTCAATCGTGTGTTCCGGAATGTTCGCCTTGTGCGCGATTTCCATGATGGCGGCCTTTTCGTCGCCATGGAAAACGCCGTCGGCGGCAAGCGTATTGATCATCCAGGCGATGGCGTCGGTCGGGCTTCCGGAGACGGCCGTGTCCGTGCTTGCCTTGCCGGAAATGGGCGGAGGTATGGGCAGGGGGGATGTGGCAGATCGTTTGACGCCCGGGGGTGGTTGGATGACCTGGTTGAGCCGCGTCATCCAGGCCTGAGCCGAAGGGGAATTGAAGAAGGCGGCCTCGGTCAGGATCCAGTCGTGGTCCCCGGTGTTGAGCACGGCGCCGCAATACTCGCAGGCGTGGGAGGCGAGTGCGCTTTCCGGCGCGCCGCAACCGGGGCAGTGCGCGGAATTGATGGCGCGTCCGGCGTCGGATTGGATGCCGTGTTTGCGACCCAGCACGTAAAGGCTGCGGAAGCGGCGCCAACCGCCGAGATCCGTCACCGTCCCGTCGCGCGAGACGCCGTGGGTGGTGGCGGACCAGCGGATCTCAACGAGAGCGTAGTCGAAGATGTCGTCGGCGACCATGCCAAGCAGATCGACGGAGCCGACGGAGCAGCCGCCAAGGAAATTGCGGGTGTCGTTGGCGGCGGCGCGTTGATAATCGGCGGTGTAGGAACTGCAGAGCGTATCGGTCGCCATCTTGAGGATGGGTTTCACATCGCCGAGGCGATCGGCCATGGCCTTTCGCCAGAAGATGACGGAGGCGCGGTCCTCGATCTGCTGGATGTTGAAGGCGGGATCGCGGTATTGGCGGAACAATTGGGCCGAATGATTGCCGGCATGGGCTCCGCGTTTCCATTCGCAGGCCTGGGTGATCTCGGACAAGACCCAGTCGTGGTCGCCGCTGCGAAGCAATGACTGGCAGGTTTCGCAGCGGCCGGTCCGGTTCAGGGCGATGGACGCGCCGCAGTTGGGGCAGGCGCCTTCGATGAGTCCCGGTTTCTCCGCGACGGTTTGCGCGCCGGTGCGGCGGACGAAGGACCAGAACTCGGTGAACGCCTGGCGGTTCTTGTCGCCGCTGATGTATTTGCCCATGTCGATGGAGACCCGGTAGTCGATCGTGGTGGCCATGACCTTGATGGTCAGAATGTCGAAGATGCCGGAGGAGGCGGCTTCGGCCAATTCGGCGCGTTCGACCATGACGCCCTCCATGTGGTCGCGATAGCCCATGTCGCGCTGTTCCTGGATCTGAAGCGTGAATCGCTCGAAGACGCCGTCCGAGACAAACGCCCGCACGGCCTCCATGTTCTGTTGGGACCAGGCGTCCTGGATCTGATGGAAGGCGCGGGTGAATCTCTTGGTGAAGGTCTTGGGATCGAATTGCGGATCGGACGTCCGCAGCGTGGTGACGGCGAGGTGTTGGTCGCCGGCGCTGATGTGGGAACTGTTCATCAGCGAGAAGTCGGACATGCCGCCGGAGAAGTTGCGTTTACGCTGCTGCTTGTTGTGGGCCTCGATGACTGCGCCAACGATGAAAACGCCCACGAGCATGAGGAAGACGAGCGGATGCATTTCGCCCGGCCCCGTGCCGATGTGGATGCTGCCGCCGCCTCCTCCTCCTCCGAAGCTGCCTCCGCCGCCAAAGCTGCCTCCGCCCCCTCCGCCGAAACCTCCGCCTCCGCTGTATCCTCCGCCCCCGCCGGCGCGGGCCAGCAGGTCGAGCGGCGCCGCCAGCAGGGCCAGGGCGAGCAGCCAGAGCGCGACCTTTCGCAGCAGCGCTGGATGGGATGCGGGACGACTCATTGCGGCGGAATTCGTTGCACGATGGAGGCGAGAAACAACGCGGCGGAGATGGTCACACAGGCGGTGATGGCGGCGACGGCGACGTTGCCGTTCATCTCCACCTCGTCCTCGTAGTCGGTCTTGGGGAAGAGCAGGCGGAGGGCCAGTGTATTGACCGAAACCAACAAGGCCGCGGCCACCAGGGCAAGGAAGCCGCTGATGGCCAACTCTGAACCAAGACCGCCCTTGCCGGAGTGGACCAGGGCTGCCCGCAGCACGATTCCCATTCCGACGAGGAAGCCGCCGAAACCAATTCCCACGGCGGTGTTGTCGTCGTAATCGATCAGTCGATGAACGTCGTAACGCATGATTCTGCGATAGGCGACACAGGCGATGACGAGAATGAACTGCGCGACCAGCCAGAAGAGGACGGTGTCCCTGAGGCCGTGCAGGTAGTCCTTGCTGTAGCCGGTCATGGCGCCGTTGAGGATGACGCCGCAGGCGATGGACGAGCCCGCCACGCAGAAGCCCACGCCCAGATTGCGATCCTCGCCGATCTCCTTGTCGATCTTGAAGGAGTGCAGGATGAAGCGGTCGTTGATCAGGATGCTGACGCGCAACAACGCCACCACGAGCGCGCCTTCGAGCAGCAGGTCGCGGACGGCTTCGGTGTCGGCGTCTCCGCGTCCGCCAAAGAAGGTCCCGGACAACGCCAACCCGGCGCCAAGAAGAAAGCCGCCAAAGGCGACGGCGTAGGCGGGGTTGGGGTCATCGAACAGTTCCTTGCCCGAGTCGAAGGACGCGGACCGAATGAAAACCAGGCGGGCGAGGGCGAGGGCGGCGACCGCGGCGAGAAACAGGGGAATGCCCGACCCGATGTGGTGGAGGATCTGTATTACGGTGTTCCAGTCCATGGGCATGAAAGGGTTCCGGATTGAAGCGCTGCCGGATCGGACGGGAGTCTGCCCGCGCAACGTCGACTTGAGCAACTCCAATTAATTCGGGATTTTACCATTGTCGCATCCGGGCGCCGCGGCAAGAATCGGCATCGCAATTTTCAGCATTCATCGACGTCAACCCACTCAAGCGAAAGGAAATCAATGGGACTCTGGGACAAGCTCAAGACCGAGTTGATCGACATCATCGAATGGATCGATCCGAATCCGGACACGATGGTGTATCGCTTTCAGCGGCACGGCAACGAGATCAAGAACGGGGCCAAGCTGATCGTGCGTGAAAGTCAGGCGGCGGTATTCGTCAACGAGGGGCAGATCGCCGACGTCTTTACCGCCGACATGGCGGGGACCTATGACTTGCGGACGCAGAACCTCCCGATTCTCTCGACGCTGAAGGGCTGGAAGCACGGGTTCGAAAGCCCGTTCAAGGCGGAGGTTTACTTCCTCAACATGCGGCAGTTCACCAATCTGAAGTGGGGCACGAAGAACCCCATCATGCTGCGCGACGCGGAGTTCGGCCCGGTGCGTTTGCGGGCCTTCGGAACCTACACCCTTCGCATTCTCGACCCCGCCAAATTCATCAAGGAGATCGTGGGCACGGACGGCCACTTCACCACGGACGAGGTGACCGGACAGCTGCGCAACATGATCATCACGCGCTTCACGGACATCCTTGGCGAGAGCAAGATCCCCGCGTTGGACCTGGCGGCGAACTACAACGAGTTCGGTGAATTTGTTTCCGACAAGATTAAATCGGAGTTCGAGGAATACGGACTTGCCGCGCCGAAGCTGCTGGTGGAGAACATCTCCCTGCCGCCGGCGGTCGAGGAGGCCTTGGACACGCGGTCGACGATGGGCGTGCTCGGCGACCAGAACAAATACACCCAGTACAAGACCGCCGAGGCGATCGAAGCGGCGGCCAACAATCCAAGTTCGGGCGGCATGGCCGGCGGCGGCATGGGCCTCGGCATGGGGTTTGCGATGGCGAACCAGATGGGGCAGGCCATGGGGCAGGGGATGGCCGGAGGTCAAGCCCAACCCCAGTCCGCCGCGCCGCCTCCGCCCCCGCCGCCAGCCGCATTCCACATCGCGGTAAACGGTCAGACGACCGGGCCGTATGATCTGGGCGCCTTGATGCAGCAGGCGCAGGCCGGATCCTTCACCCGGGAAACCATGGTCTGGAAGGCCGGCATGGCCGGTTGGACGGCCGCTGGGCAGGTCCCGGAATTGGCGGCTGTGTTTGGGCCTCCCCCTCCGCCGCCTCCGCCCCCCGCTCCGCCGGTTGGTTGAGGCGCAGGAGAATGTGATCGGGGCGCGGAATTTATTCCGCTTCAACACACGAATGAATGAGGTTCTGGGTGATTGAGACGACGTTATGCCGGATGGGGTTGATGCGGAATGAATTCCGCGCACCTTCAAGGTCGATGCTCGTCCATTCCTGAAGCCCGGCGCCCGACGACCCGTAATCCGCGTTATGAGTGACGACAAAAGCGCCCCCCTTCCCCCTCCAATGCCCGATGGCGATTCAAGCTCGGGGCAGAAGACCGTCGCCTGTGGACAATGCGGCGCGGAACTGAAGTTCGCCCCCGGCGTC
The DNA here is from genome assembly GCA_038126655.1 of Verrucomicrobiales bacterium. Lineage (GTDB taxonomy): Bacteria > Verrucomicrobiota > Verrucomicrobiia > Limisphaerales > JAYPEY01 > JAYPEY01. The sequence continues at coordinate 5,592 of JAYPGD010000053.1, read as the reverse complement.
TCCCAGCTGAAGTGTCCCTACTGCGAGCATGAGATGCGGATCGAGATCGACCGGGCTGAACTCGACAAGGCGCACGAGGAACAGGATTTTCACGCGGCGGTTTCCAGGCTGTTGGACGAACACAGCGCCGACACCGTCGAGGTGCACACTGTCAAGTGCGGGACCTGCGCGGCCGAAACGACGTTGGATCCGAAGCTTGATGCGGATGAGTGTCCCTACTGCGGTTCCTCGATCCAACGCGGCGGCGAGGCGACGAAGAAGGTGATCCAGCCGCAGGGATTGTTGCCGTTCAAGGTGGAGAGGCAGACGGCGCGCGGCCAGTTCAAGGAATGGATCAACAGCCGCTGGTTTGCGCCGGGCGCGCTCAAGAAATACGCGCGTATCGACACCAAGCTGCAGGGCGTCTACGTGCCCCATTGGACCTACGATTCCGACACCTCCACCGATTACACCGGCCAGCGCGGCGAGTATTACTACGAGACGGAGTGGTACACGGATTCGAACGGGAAGCGGCAATCACGCCAGGTTCGCAGAACGCGGTGGCACTACGCCAGCGGCCGCGTCTACAACCGCTTTGACGACCTGCTGGTCCTTGCCTCGGAATCGTTGCCCCGCAAGTACGCCGAGAAACTGGAGCCCTGGGATCTGGAGGGCCTGATGCCCTACCAGGAGGAGTTCCTGAGCGGATTCAAGGCGGAGAATTATTCGATCGATCTGGCGACAGGGTTTCAGACGGCGCGCGACATGATGGAGCCGGCGATCAATCAGACCATCCGCCGTGACATCGGCGGCGACACGCAGCGCATCAGCAGCAAGGATGTCCACTACGACAAGATCACCTTCAAGCACGTGCTGCTTCCGGTCTGGGTGAGCGCCTTCCGATACAACAACAAGGTGTTCCGTTTTCTGGTCAACGCGCGCACCGGCGAGGTTCAGGGCGAGCGTCCGTGGAGTTGGCTGAAGATCACGTTTGCCGTATTGGGCGGAATCGCGTTGGTCGCTTTGATTGTCTTTCTGGCGCAGCAGAGGTAGGCGTTTCCAGTCGCGGGGCCAACGCGCGGATTGGAATGCCCGCGCTCCTTTTGTCGTTCACGCCATGAAAAAGTCATCCGACCATTGCCCGACCTGCGGCGCTTTCATGAAGTTCTCGCCGGTTGCGGGAGTGAAGCTCTGCCCGAACTGCAAGGACGACGGAACGGGGGAAAAGGAGAAATGCGTCGTCTGCAAGGAATGCGGCGCGGAACTCAAGTTTGAACCCGGAGCCTCTCGGTTGGTCTGTCCCTACTGCGCCCACGAGACGGATGTTGAGCTTGGGGAACTGGGCGGTTGGAGCGCCAACCGGGAGAATGATTTTCACGCCGGGGTTTCGAAGATGCTGCAGGCGCACGATCCCGACATGATCCAGATCCACACGGTCAAGTGCGGGACCTGCGCGGCGGAAACGACCTTGGACACGAAGGTGGACACCGACGAGTGTCCCTACTGCTGCGCGACGTTGCATCGTCGGGACCAGGCGACGCGCAAGGTCATCCGGGCGCAGGCCGTGTTGCCCTTCAAGGTGAAGCGCGAGGACGCGCGGGAGAAGTTCCGCGAATGGCTCAAGACGCTGCCGGATGCTTCAGAGGATCTTCAGGAACACGCCCGCATCGAGGACGGGATGCGCGGAATCTACCTGCCTTTCTGGACCTATGACATCGACATGGTGACCTTTTATGATGGCAAGCGGGGCGATCTGTCCGGATCCGACGGCCAGCGAAAAATGAACTGGAGCGATGTGTGCGGCAGCGTCAAACACTCGTTTGACGACATTCTGATCCCGGCGACGAATTCGCTGCCCCAGGCGCTGCTTGAGGAGTTGGAGCCTTGGGACCTTGAAAACCTTGCGCCCTACCAGGAGGAGTTCCTGAGCGGTTACCGGGTCGAGAACTACACCGTCGATCTGGCGGTCGGGTTCCACACGGCGCGCGAGATGACGGATCCGATCATCGAACGGGACATCCGCTCAGACGTGGGCGGCGATATCCAGAAGATCGCGGAAAAGGAGATCCGTTACTCCCGGATCACCTACAAGCACCTGCTTCTGCCCGTCTGGGTAAGCGCATTCCGTTGCCAGAACCAACTCTATCGTTTCCTGGTCAATGCGCGCACGGGCGAGGTGCAGGGCGAGCGCCCGGAGAAGGGAAGCAGGCTGACCTGGGGCATGGTCGGCGCGGTCGCCGTGTTGTTGGTCGCGCTGATCTATCTTTCGCAACGCTGAATGCGCTTTGCGGCGGCGGCGCGGTCCGGATCAGATCTTCCGCCGGATCCTGTTGAAGCCGGTGCCCATCTTGAAGCCGAGGAGCAGGCTGAATCCCCAGACGACGAATTCCAGGCTGCCGGGCAGAAGATAGGCTTCCACAAGCATCCACGCGTAGACGATGAAACGGGGGCGGACCAGCCAGGGGTAGGGAATCGCCAATGCGTTCCGGACCATCGCGAAGAACACCACCATCGCATAGGTGAAGACATAGAACCCCGCGCAGATCCCGCTGATGACGCCGGCCTGCATCAGGGTGAAGGTGGTCACCGTCACGACGAGTTGATCGCAGAAGGAGTCGAGGAAGGAGCCCTTGCGGGAGGCGTTTCCTTGGTGGCGCGCAAGCGGCCCATCCAGGCCGTCGAGCAATACGTGGAGCGTCAGGGCGGCAAAGGCGAAGGCCGGCGACCAGAAGTAGAGCGGGTAGAAGAAGAGCCCGGCCACCAGAGCGAAGAGGGTGATGTGATCCGGATGGACGCGCCATTGGGCCAGGGGGCGCATCACGGGCAGCAGCATGCGTTGGCGGATGCGTTGTCCCAGTTCCATCCAACCGCGTTCGCCCGCGGAATAGCAGTCGGCCTTGTCGTTCATCGGAATGAGGAAAGAATTCAGGAGATGTCCGCTTTGAGGATATTGAAGCGGACGCCGTCAATGGGGGCGCCGCAGTTGTGGAATTTCAGGCCATGCCGTTCGTAGCCGTCCATGGCGCGATGCGTGTGGCCGAAATAGACATTGCGCACGCCGGATTCCGGGCCGTGGCCGATTTCATCAAGGTAGCGACTCAACCGTCGCGCCACGATCCGGTGCGGGTAGGCGGCGCGCGCGCAAAGGGTGTGCAGGCGGGACTTGATGGCCGCGTCGTAGAGCGCGTTCAGTCGGGGGTCCTTCTGAGGTTTGGCTGCGCAGCGGTCGCGAAAGGTCTGCAGGCGCGAGGCGTTCATCCGGAAATTGGCGGCGTCGCCATGCAGGAAGATTCCCCCGCCAATGCGCAGGTACAACGGATGCCAGTTGAAATGAGCCTGTTTGTTCGCGAGATGGCGCAGGCGGTCCATCATGACGGGATGATGGTCGTGGTTGCCCAGCAGGGCGTGAATGCGGCAGTCCGGCGCGGCTTCGATGAGTCCCAGAAGCCAGGCCTCCGCCGCCTGCGCTGAAGCTTCCGTTTCGCCGATGGTGGACCAGTGAAGGTCGAAGATGTCGCCGGCGAGGACGAAATGGTCCGATTCCGCCGCCGCCGCCTGGATGGCCGGCAGATGTAGTTCGCCGCGGGAACGGGCTGAAAACAGATGCAGGTCGGATACATAGTGGCAGGTCTTCATGGCGATGGGGATTGGCTCGCTTGACGTCGTTCGAATGTGGACATCAAGCCTTGTCTTCTCGTTCAACATCGGGGGCATTATGGCCCAGGTCCGGGCGCTACGGGGCATCGATTCCGCGGAGCGCGGCATCGGGGAACTCGATGTCGTTCGAGCTTTTCAATGACGACGTCGCGCAGGGAAACAGAATGACCTGGTGACGATTCATTCTGTTTCTCGCTCGTTTTCGTGTTGTTGATTTGCGGCGGCCTGGAGCCGGTGGATCCGGGCGGAATCGTCACGGCCGTGTTCTCAGGTCGCGGATTTCGGGGAGGGATCCAGGCTCAGGCTGTCGAAGAGCTCGGGAAAGCTGTCCCAAGCCGAGGCGTTGAGGAGACCCGCCAAGCTCCGCGCGGCATCGGGTGTTTCGTCATTGGCGCACATTCCAAGCGTGACCGTCTTCAATCACCACGCTTCCTCAATCGCATGGCGCCAGTCCGGACCTTGGACGGATTGAGCGGATTCTCATGGTGTGAGGTCAAGCCCCAACGTCCGTTGCGGACGGCGTATCGTTGATCCCGGGCGAACTCGGGGTGGACTGGCGGCTCTCAGTGCTTGTGCCACTGGGTGATCATGTCGCGCGAGCCGACGAAGGACATCCGGATGTGGAACATTGGCGCGATCCGGATTGCTTTGGTATGTTCGGGCTGTGATCGCAACGGGAAACACGGCTCGCAAAGTGATCCTGATCACGGGGGCGAGTTCAGGTCTGGGCCTGGCGATAGCGCGCGCATTCAGAGAGCATCGGGTTCACCTCGTGTTGACGGCTCGGGAGAGTTCCCTCGGCAGGTTTCAGGCCACCGAATTCGAACCGGGGGAGGATTGCTGGCTGGAGCCGCTCGACGTGACCAACGCGCGACAGCGTGAACGGCTGATCGAGAAGATCGACCGGGAATTGGGCGGGGTTGATGTGCTGGTCAACAACGCCGGAATCAGCTACCGCGCGGTGACCGAACATGTCACGGAACGGGAACGGCTCGATCAGATGGAGGTCAATTTCCTGGCCCCGATGGCCTTGATGCGGCTGTGCCTGCCGGCCATGAGGGCCAGGCGGTCGGGGACAATCATCAACATCTCGAGCGTGAGCGGCATGCTCTCGATGCCGACCATGGCCGCCTACAGCGCGTCCAAGCGGGCCTCGGACGGGGTGAGCGAAGCCCTCTGGTACGAGGTCAAACCCTGGAGTATCCGCGTCTCCATCGTTCAGCCCGGCTTCATCAACTCAACCGGGATCGACCACATCCTGCACACGGAATTGAGCGCCCGGGCCAAGGCCGATCCGGAGAACCCGTATCATCAGCACTACCGGCACATGGAGTCCTTCATCCGCAGGATGATGCGCGGGACCATAGCCACCTCCGAATCGGTGGCCCGAAAGGTCGTGAAGGTGGCCTTCGATCCCGATCCGCCGCTCCGCGTGCCGGCCACCTGGCACGCGCACGTCTTTCACCTGCTGCAACGCCTGCTGCCGCCGCGGTTGTTTCACTGGGTACTCTATCAATGTCTCCCGCGCATTGATGAATGGGGGGCGGGGGATTAGGGCCTATTTCTTCCCGCGCTGCTGGTAGCGCTGTGG
>JAYPGD010000053.1:0-355 GCA_038126655.1 Verrucomicrobiales bacterium | reverse complement strand
GTGGCGTGTCGCCGGTTTCGAAGGAGGCGGCGGGATCTTTCTCCGGGACGTCGAACTGCTTCCTCAGGCGGTTCAGTTCCCTGGTCAACTTCCTCTGCACCTTGGCGTATTCCTTTTCGCCGTAGAAGTTTTTCAATTCGAGCGGGTCGGCCTTGAGGTCGATGAGTTCCCATTCGTTCACATCGTCCTCGTAGAAGTGGATGAGCTTGTAGCGGCTGTCGACAACGCCGTAGTGGCGGCGGACGAGGTGCCAGCCCGGCCATTCGTAGTAGTTGTAGTAGTGAGTCTTGCTCAAGTTCTTCGGTGTGCGGCCGTTGAAGTTCGGGACGAGGCTTGGGCCCTGCATGTCCTGGGG
>JAYPGD010000052.1:0-18172 GCA_038126655.1 Verrucomicrobiales bacterium | reverse complement strand
GGTCCAACCGCTCCATGGCCGAGAGTATCTTCCGCCAGTGCGAGACGCTCAGCAACGAAGGGGTTCCGCCGCCGAAAAACACCGTTTCGGGCTCCTGATCGTCCGCGATCAATTCCAATTCCCGAATCAATGCGGCCACGTAGCGCTCCATCAATTCCCCATCCGGCTCCTTGGAATAGAAGGCGCAATAGGCGCATTTCTGGGCACAGAATGGGACATGGATGTACAGATTGCGCAAAGGGCTTGTTGCGGGATCGGTCACGGTAGGAAGGAGGGGCGGCTTTGCCGCGCGCGGGAAGAGATTGTTCCTTCGCTGGGAAGGAGGCGCCGCATCGGGCGCGGGAGACTCAACTTTCGGTGCGTTCGACGTTCTGGGCTTTCAGGCCCTTTCCGCTCTCAAACACCTCGAACTGAACAGGTTCGTTCTCGTTGAGCGTCTTGTAGCCGTCGCCAAGAATGGACGTGTGATGCACAAACACGTCCTGCCCGGAGGTCTCATCAATGATGAATCCGTAGCCCTTCTTGTTGTCGAACCACTTTACTTTGCCTATCGCGCTGGCCATGACTTTACTGCTGCTTGGTGTTGGTTGTGTCGGCGATCCGGACCGCAGCCGCCTGAAAAGCAAAAAGGCACGAACAGAAACGTCTCTGTTCATGCCTGGTCATACGACGATTTTTTACTTCTCAAAACTGCTTCCATGCGGGCCCAGCTTTTGGAGCGGATTAAAGAATCTTCTAACACCGAGCGTCAAGGGAATGTTTCGGTTTTGTTACACCGTCGTTTCCCCGAAGGATTCCATCCCCTCGCAGGTGCAGACCAGGTTGCGATCGCCGTAGACATTGTCGATGCGGCCGACGGCGGGCCAGAACTTGTGCTCCTTCAGCCAGGGCGCGGGAAAGGCCGCGTCCATTCGCGAGTAGGGACGATTCCATTCCGTCTGCGCGATTGTCTCCGCGGTGTGCGGGGCGTTCTTCAGAGGATTGTCGGACGCGTCCATGCGCCCGGATTCCACGGCCTCGATTTCCGCATGAATCCGGATCATGGCCTCGCAGAAGCGATCCAACTCCGCCAGCGATTCGCTTTCGGTCGGTTCGACCATCATTGTGCCGGCGACGGGCCAGGAAATCGTGGGCGCATGAAAACCGTAATCCATGAGGCGTTTGGCCACGTCCTCGACGGTCACGGTCTTGAAGCGGCGCAGGTCCAGGATGCACTCGTGGGCAACGAGCCCCTTGGCTCCCTTGTAGAGCACGGGAAAGTAGGGATCCAATCGACAGGCGAGGTAGTTGGCGTTGAGGATCGCGACCTGCGAGGCCCGCCGCAATCCGTCCGCTCCCATCATCGCGACATACATCCAGGAGATGGGCAGAATGCCGGGACTTCCCCAGGGCGCGGCGGAGACCGGTCCCGTTGCTTCCCGCCCCTCCTGCTTCACGACCGGATGTCCGGGAAGAAACGGCGCCAGATGTTTCGCGCAGCAGATCGGCCCCATGCCCGGACCGCCGCCGCCGTGCGGGATGCAGAAAGTCTTGTGCAGATTGATATGGCAGACATCGGCCCCGATTTCCCCCGGACGACACAGCCCCACCTGCGCGTTCAGATTGGCGCCGTCGAGATAGATCTGCCCGCCATGTTCATGGACGACGTCGCAGATCTCGCGCATCCCCTCCTCGAAGACGCCGTGAGTGGATGGGTAGGTCGCCATCAGTGCGGCCAACTCCGCCGAATGCGCCCCGGCCTTGGCGCGCAGATCCGCGATATCGATGTTGCCCTCATCGTCGCAGGCGACCGGCGTCACGCGCATTCCGGCCATCACGGCGCTGGCGGGATTGGTGCCGTGCGCGGACATCGGAATCAGGCAGACCTTTCGCCCGCTGTCGCCGCAACTCTGATGATATCCGGCTATGGCCAGGAGTCCGGCGAATTCACCCTGCGAACCGGCATTCGGCTGCAGGGATCCGCTATGGAATCCCGTGATCTCGCAAAGCAAGGCCTCGAGTTCGGTGAACAGCGTCCGGTACCCCTGCGTGTCGGCGTCGTCGGCAAAGGGATGCAAGGCCGCAAACTCGGGCCAACTCACCGGAAACATCTCGGCGCTGGCGTTGAGTTTCATCGTGCAGGAGCCCAGCGGAATCATCGATGTCGTCAGGGAAAGATCCTTCGCCTCCAACCGCCGCAGGTAGCGTAGCATCTCAGTCTCCGAACGATGGCGATGAAACACCTCGTGCGTCAGGAATTCATCCTCCCGCTCCAGCCCGCCGCTCCAAGCTTCCTTGATGGCCGCTTCCGCCTCCGCGCCGAGTTCGGCGACACAAAGTCCTTCGGCCGCAGAGCCGAGCAGCGCCCACAGGGCCTCGACGTCCCCTTCCGCGCTGGTCTCGTCGAACGAGACGCTGAAGCGGTTCTTCCCCAACCGTCTCAAGGCCATGCCCCGCTCTTCCGCAGCGGCAGTCAGGTCCGACCGTGGCGAGTCGAACGCGACCGTGTCGAAGAAAGCTCCTTCGTCGGCGCGACAGCCATCAATGCGGTCCAGACCGACAGCGAAGGTCGCGGCGAGGAGCCGTGTCCGGTTTGCCATTTCGCGCACCCCTTCCGGTCCGTGGTAGACCGCATACATGGCCGCCATGTTGGCCAGCAGCGCCTGCGCCGTGCAGATGTTGCTCGTGGCCTTGTCGCGGCGGATATGTTGCTCCCGGGTCTGCAGCGACAGCCGGTAGGCTGGGCGGCCCGAGGCGTCCTTGGAGACGCCTACGATGCGGCCTGGCATCTGTCGCTTGTGTTCCTCGCGGGTGGCGAAAAAGCCGTCTGAGGCTGCCATGTAAGCTGCGTGCGGTCCGCCGAAGCCCATCGGGACGCCAAAGCGTTGCGCGCTGCCCACGGCGATGTCCGCGCCCAAGGCGCCGGGAGGCGTCAACAGCGTGAGTGCCAAAGGATCGCAGGCCGCCGTCGTCATGACGCCGCGCTCACGGGCCAAACTGAAAACAGAAGCAAGGTCCGGGATCGCTCCGGTTGTGCCCGGATACTGGACCGCAAGCCCGAACAGATTCGTGGACTCGCCTTCGGACACACGGGCCTGAAAATCCGCGATGCTTCCGCGTTCAATTTGGACGTCCAGCGCTTGGGCGCGGGTCCGCACAACCTCGACCGTCTGAGGATGGCAGTTGTCCAGAATGAAGAACACATTGCGGTCCTCGCCGGATCGTTTGCGTCGGACGATGTTCAGGCTCATCGTCATCGCCTCCGCCACCGCGGTCCCTTCATCCAGCAGGGACGCATTCGCAACGTCCATCCCCGTCAGGTCGCACACCATCGTCTGGAACGTCAATAGCCCTTCCAACCGGCCCTGGGCGATCTCCGCCTGGTAGGGCGTGTATTGCGTATACCAGCCCGGATTCTCCAGGACATTGCGCTGAATGACCGGCGGCACGTGGCAGCCGTGATAGCCCATGCCGATGAAGGAGCGTCGGACAACATTCCGGGACGCGATCTCTCGGAGATCCGCCAACGCGTCGGCCTCCGAACGCGCGGCCGGCAACGTGAGCATCTCCCTCGTCCGGACCGTTTCGGGAACGGCGTCATCCGTCAACGCGTCGAGTGACTCATAGCCGCAGGCGGCCAGCATCGCGTCAATCTCCGCTTCCCCGGGCCCGATGTGTCGCCGGACGAACCCGGAATCCCCGCCGCCATCCGGCATCGGTTGGGAGTGAGGCGGCTTCTCGGGGGCGACAGATTCGGGGGCGGACATGCGGGGAAATTAAGAACGGACTTCCGCAAAGCAAGCGCGATCTGCGCCGCCCGCCGCTCAGGCACCAAACAGACGCTGCAAGGCCCACAGCGCTCCCAGCAGGCCGATCCCCGCCGACCCCGGAACGATGATCCACTTGCGGTACAGGGCCGGGTCCTTGAAACCGATCGTGACCCCGAAAGCGATCGTGACCCCGAAAGCGATCGCCAGGACCGCCAACTGCGCGAATTCGACGCCGAGATTGAAACCGACCAGGGCGGTGACGAAGTTGGCCGGGGAGAGGTCGCGTTCGGCGAAGCGCCCGGCAAAGCCCAGCCCATGAACGAGGCCAAATACAAACACCACGAGCAGACGCCAGCGGCTGTATTCCTCGCGGCAGATGTTCTCGATTGCCACATACGCGATGCTGCCGGCGATGACCGTCTCCACCAACGCCGTCGGAGCCCTCACCAGACCGAGCGCCGAAAGGAACAGGGTGAAGGTGTGTGCGAGCGTGAACATGGAAACCTGCCAGAGCAACGGTCGCCACTTCCGACTCAGCAGGAAAAGCCCCAGAACAAACAGCACGTGGTCCGGCCCCTCGAAAGCCACGTGAATGAAGCCGACCTTCAGCGAATCCCACAAGGCAGCCCAGCGATCCCCAGCGCCCCCTGCCGCCCCCACGGCGTCAACCGGGGCTTCAGGCCCGCCCGCTTCCGGGACCTCGGCCTTCCCGTGCTCGCTCAGATCGAGCAGGAAACTCTCCTCGCCGGGAAACAACGTCGCCAACCGCTCAATCTGCCGCCCGTCGAAATGGTTGATGAATGGAATGGCAAGCTCTCCAGCCTCGGTTGCCTTGATGCGGTAGCCCCGCACCCCGGCGGGAATCGTGGTCCGCCACTCCCCCGTCAGAACCACCGGATCGTCCTCCTTCACCAGTTCCTTTCCGGCATGCGAGGTGAAGCTCCATTCAAACTCCGGCAGCGTCCGTCCCAAGGGTTCGAAATGAAAGGTGATCGACTCCTGTGTCAATTTCTCCGCCGCCTGGATCCATTCCCGCTTCTCCGCCTCGGACGATTCGTCCAGAACCCATTTCATGAGGTAGGGCTCATTTTCCGGATCTTCGGCAAAACAACGGAGGTCGATCTCGACCTTCAATGCCGCCTCCCCGCCCCGGTGAAAATACCCGCGCACGGGAATGTCCGGAACCGGATGCGCAACCGCGTCGACACTCACGAGACAAAGCAGCGCGATGAGAACGCCGATGTGGACTCGCGTGAACATTGCCTCGCAATCTGCCCAAAGCCCCCGGCCAACGCACGTCAATATTGATCTCCTTTGAGGCAGTTCAATATTGCCCAAGCGCCCCGAGGCGCGTAAACAGCCTCGCCAATGAACACGAAGCCTCTTTCAACGCTCGTCCTTGTCTCGCTGCTCCCCCTTGTCTCCACCGCCGGCAACTGGGCCCACTGGCGCGGCCCCGATGGCAACAGTGTCGCCCCCGACGCCAAACCGCCCCTCGAATGGAGCGCGACGAAGAACGTGAAGTGGAAGGTCGCGGTCCCCGGTCTCGGTTCCGGTTCGCCCGTGATCTGGGAGAACAAGGTCTTCGTCGTCAGCGCCGTTCCCGACGACGCCTCCGCCAGCGGACGTTCGATCACCAGGCTCGCCTTCAAACTGTTCTGCTTCGATCGCCATTCCGGGAAGAAACTGTGGGAGCGGACGGCTGTCGAGGCCACGCCCCATCAGCGCACCCATGTCACCAACGGGTTCGCTTCCGCCTCCCCCTGCACGGACGGCGAGCGCGTATACGCGCACTTTGGCTCCCGCGGACTCTACTGCTACACCATGGACGGCAATCCCGTCTGGAAACGCGACGACTTCGGCAGGATGGAGACGCGCAACGACTTTGGCGAAGGCAGCTCGCCGACGCTTGAGGGCGACAAGATCCTCGTGCCTTGGGATCACGAAGGCCCCTCCGCCCTTTACGCGCTCGACAAGTTGACCGGCAAGACCATCTGGAAGACGGATCGCGACGAACCCACCAACTGGTCAACGCCTCATGTCGTGGAACACAACGGCCGCAAGCAGGTCGTCGTCAACGGCGAGAACTGCGCGCGTTCCTATGACCTCGACACCGGCAAGGAACTCTGGCGTTGCGGCGGCCAGACCGAACGCCCCGTCGCCTGCGCCGTTTCAGCCGACGGCCTTGTCGTCGTCGGCAGCGGTTTCCGCGGCAATTACATGGGCGCCTTCCGCCTCGACGGGAAGGGCGACATCGAAGGATCCGGGCACGTCGTCTGGGAACTCGACCGCAACACTCCGGACATCGCCTCGCCCCTGTTGTCCAACGGCCGCGTCTACTTCCACAAGGGCAAGTCCGGCATGATCAGTTGCGTCGATCTCAAGACCGGCAAACCGCACTACAGTTCCCAACGCATCCAGGGGATTTCCGCCACTTACGCCTCCCCCGTCGCCGCCAACGGCCATGTCTACCTCACCGGCCGCCGCGGAACGACCGTCGTCATCAAGGACAGCGACAAACTCGAAATCGTCGCCTCCAACTCACTTGGCGAGACCGTCGACGCCACCCCCGCCCCCGTCGACAACCAACTCTTTATCCGCGGCGAGGAACACCTGTTCTGCATCGCGGAGTAAAAGGTCTGTTTCGAGGAAACTGTGTAATTGGGGTGGCAACCGACGTAAGGCTTGCCGCGTCGTAGCGCACGAAGGCAGCAAAACCCATCTCATATTCTCTCGCAAGTCGTCGAGCAGTGGGCCTGGTTAATCACCCCAATCCTCGATCCTGAGGCCGTGGACTCGAGAAAACTCGCCCGTTTTGTTGGTAACCAGCGTGAGATCGAGTGAACGCGCATGCGCCGCGATCAACTGATCCAGCGGACCAATCGGCGTCCCGGCCCTTTCAAGTTCGCTCCTGATCTGACCGTAGTGTTTTGCTGCGGCGCTTCCAAAGTCGATCACAGGCAACGCAATCAGCATGCGGTCAAGCAGACCATGGTTTCTGCTCAGATTGGAGCTCTTGTCGGCTCCAAATCGAAGCTCCGCCTCCGTGAGCGCCGAAAGCCCGAGATCTCCAACTTCGAAAGCTTGAAACCTGGAACGGATCGATGGTTCCCGATTGCGAATCAGGAAGACACAAATCGATGTGTCCAGAAGATGCGTCATGCTCAGAAATCCAGATCGCGGCGCTGCTGTTCTCCTGGTTGGTGACGCTCATCCATGAAGTCGCCAGTGAATCCATCCAAGGCGCCGAACAGCACGTCCCATGAGTCCCTCTTCGGTAGCAGCACCACCGCCGACCCCATCCTGGTGATGAACACCTCGTCAGAATCGAATCGGTATTCCTTTGGCAATCTGACCGCCTGACTCCGACCGTTCGGAAAGACCTTCGCCGTATTCATAGATATGGTATATACCTCAAATAGCTATCAAACAATGCTTTTGTTGCAGGATAGAGCGCCAGTTGCCTGCGATCCCGTTTCCGAAGCAACCGCGCTGCGCCAAAACTTGCCACGCTCCCCGATCTTGAACGGCCGTTTCCCGGCGGCCAAGCCTTGTCGACCTTGTAGTAGTCTCGTTGTTCCGCGTCGGCCAGCAGAGGGTCTTTGGTCAGGAAGAATAGACTGGCGGAGAGGGAGCCGGAGAAAGACACGACCGTCGGACGCCCATTTTTCAGTTCCACCTTCGGATGAAATCCGCGACCCTCGGCGACCAACTTGATATCCATGAAAAAGCCCAGCCAAACCCACTGTCTTGCGGTCAACGTCCTTGCCGCGATCCTTCTGTTGTTTGTTTTCAACGCCAGCGCTGCGCAGAAGCGTCCGAATGTGCTCGTTGTCCTGACTGACGACCAGGGTTGGGGCGATTTGAGCGTCAACGGCAACAAGAATCTTCACACTCCGAACATCGATTCACTCGCCCGCGATGGCGCGATGTTCGATCGATTCTACGTCTGCCCCGTCTGCTCCCCCACCCGCGCGGAGTTCCTGACGGGCCGTTACCATCCCCGCGGAGGCGTCTACAGCACCTCCGCAGGCGGTGAACGACTCAACCTGGATGAGGCGACCATCGGCGACACCTTCAAGGCGGGCGGATACCGGACCGGGGCCTTCGGCAAGTGGCACAACGGGATGCAGTATCCCTACCACCCGAACGGGCGCGGCTTTGACGAGTATTACGGCTTCTGCTCCGGCCACTGGGGCGACTACTTCAGCCCGCCGCTGGAACACAACGGCCGGCTCGTGCAAGGCGAAGGCTTCTGCATCGACGACTTCACCAACAAGGCGATGGAGTTCATGGCCGATTCGGTCAAGGCGGGCAAACCGTTCCTCTGCTACCTCCCCTACAACACCCCGCATTCCCCGATGCAGGTTCCCGATCGCTGGTGGGACAAGTTCAAGGACTTCGAGCTCAAGATGCGCAACCGCGAACCCAAGAAGGAGAACCTCGGCCACGTCCGCGCGGCTCTGGCCATGTGCGAGAACATTGATTGGAATGTCGGCCGTCTGCTCAACAAGCTGGACGACATGGGCGTCGCCGACGACACGATCGTTATCTACTTTTGCGACAACGGCCCCAACGGGACGCGCTGGAACGGCGGCATGAAGGGCCGCAAGGGCTCCACCGACGAAGGCGGCGTCCGCTCTCCGATGCTGATCCGCTGGCCCGACAGAATCGCCGGAGGCAAGGTGGTCAGGCAGCACGGGGCCGCCATCGACCTCCTCCCCACCCTCGCCGACTTGGCGGGCATCGAAGTCGCCAGCGCCAAGCCCCTGGATGGCATTTCATTGAAGAACTACCTGCTGGGCGACAAGCGGATCATGAAGGACCGCATGATCTTCTCTCACTGGCGCAAACGGGTCAGCGTCCGCACGCATCAGTATCGTCTCGATTTTCAGGGCAAGCTCTACGACATGTTCACCGATCCGGGGCAATACAAGGACATCGCCAGACAGAAGCCGCAGGTCGCCAAACGGCTGCGCGACGCGCAGAAGAAGTTCCAGGACGAGGTCGTCGCGGGTTACGACGTCGATAATCGCCCCTTTGTCATCGGTCATCCCGACTACAAATACACACAGATCCCCGCCCGCGACGGAACCGCGCACGGAAACATCAAGCGCTCCAACAAGTTCCCCAACTGCTCCTTCTTCACCAACTGGGTCAGCGTCGACGACAAGATCACCTGGACGGCCGAAGTCGGCGCTTCAGGGAATTACCAGGTCGACCTTGAGTATGCCTGCCCGAAGAAGGACCTCGGCTCCACGATCGAACTGAGTTTCAACGACGCAAGGCTTCGCACAAAGATCACCCAGGCGCACAATCCGCCGCTCCGCGGCCACGAGAACGACCGAGTGCAGCGCGTTGAATCCTATGTGAAGGATTTCAAGAGCGTGAGGATCGGGACGATTGACCTGGAGAAAGGTTCTGGAGAACTGACCTTGAAGGCGCTCAGCATCCCCGGCGCGCAGGCGCTGGAGTTCCGGCTCCTGATGCTGACGCGAATCAAATGAATGTCGCGCGCCGGGCCTCCGTTTCCCGGTATTGAGATCGAATTTGATTCGGATTTTTTTCCGTTTTCGCCGCACCAATTCTGTCCTGCAATGGCCCAACTCTATTTCTACTACTCGGCAATGAACGCGGGGAAGTCCACGGTGTTGCTCCAGTCCGCCTACAACTATCGTGAGCGCGGAATGCGCACGCTGGAATTCAAGCCGCGCTTCGATGATCGCGACGGCGAGGAGATCATCGCCTCACGCATCGGGCTCAAGGCGCCCGCCCTTGCCTTCGATGAATCCGATGACCTCCTTGCCGTGACCAGCGCTGAACATGAACGCGATCCGATCAGTTGCGTGTTGGTGGACGAGGCGCAATTCCTGACCGAGGCGCAGGCGCTGCAGTTGACCGAGATCTGCGATCGCCTGGACATTCCGGTCCTCGCCTACGGCCTCCGCACGGATTTCCAGGGGAACCTGTTCGAGGGCAGCCGTCGCCTGCTTGCCTGGGCGGACAACATGGTCGAGATCAAGACCATCTGCCACTGCGGCAGCAAGGCCACCATGGTCCTGCGCATTGATGAGGACGGCAGGGTCGTCGGCGAAGGGGATCAGATCGAGATCGGCGGGAACGATCGTTATGTGTCCGTGTGCCGGAGACACTTCAAGGACCGCAATCCGCATGGTAAATGAAAGGCGAACATTCCACCGAAACGTTCTACGTGAAGTTGAGCGTTTGACGTTCGATTCGCCCCCGCGCCCCCGACGGTTTCATCCCGCCCCAAAGAACGCCCGGGCATTTTCCGAGCAGATCTTCCGGGCCAGACGTTCCGCCGCAGCGTTGTTGAAATAGCCGTCCTCCACCTTCTCCGCCAGGACCTCGCCGATCAGTCGCCTTGCGGTTTTCATGGAGGCGTAGGTTTCTTCCGCGTGCCAATTGTCGCCTCCAAGCATCATGCGCGATTCATCCGGGAGGATTTCGATCGCTTCATGAAAGGCCCGGGTGAAATGCGAAGGGCTGAGCAGGAAGGACCAGGTCAGGTCGATCCAGACATTGCGGTAGACGAAGGCCATGCCCAGCAGTTCCGAACTCCAGGGATAGGCCAGGTGCATCAGGAGGAAGCGCGTCTTCGGATGACGCTCGATCAATCCCGCGGCATTCATCGGATTCGAGCCGCGGATCAAGGCCGTCCCCAGGTGCATCTGCAACGGGATGTCGCGTTCCCCGGCAAGCGAGCAAAGCCGGTCCACCGCGAAGTCGCCGAATGCCTTCCGCGCTTCAGGCGAAGGGTTCGGCTCCCCCCATGCCCGCCGGGCCAACGCTTCGTCCGGTTCGTCGAAACAGATGTCCCGATCATAGGCCAGCGCGTTCTTGAGCGCGACCTGATTCCGGTCGTCCATGCCGTCGACACAGGTTTCGAGCAGCGCCTTGAAGTCATCGAAGGCCTCCAGTCTCGCGCCGAGGCGCTCCGCGAATTCGAAGGGCGAGTTGCCATTGTGGTCCCGCGCATCGGGATGCCAGCCCATGGCGAAGGCGTTGATGCGCATGACAGAGCGATAGCCTTCGCCGAAGGCTTCGCGGGCGTTCAGCAGTGGATCCGTGTAGGGATCAGTGATGACGCCTTCAATATTGGCCCGTCGCAGGACTTCGCCGCTCCAGTCGGGATCGGCGTGCCGTTCGCGGATCTGGCGATCCAGATCCTTCCAGTTCGCCTCGGTGATTCCCGCCTCGCCGAGATCGTAGAGATCGGTCAGGCCGGCGACGAGGTTCCGCACGAAGCTGTTCGACCCGCTGCCTTCGACAAAGCTACGGACCTCCTCCCATGACCCCTCCCCGCTCGCAGACAACATCGGGTCCTCCTCCCGCGCTTCCGACGGCAGCGGATAAGGCCGCGCCTCCGTCCATCCGGCGTAGCTCTGCCGGAGCAGGTCGAGCAGTCCGACGTCCCGATTCAGATAGGTTTCAGGAAGGTGGTGCTCATGGACATCCAGGATGGAAAGCCCGGCGACATGATCCTTGATGGAGGCGGCAGTCATTGCGCCAATCAATCCACGAACATGAATTCGTTGGAAAGCAGCAGCGCCTGCGCCAACCGCTCCCAGGCATCGAGCGGATCCTTGCGTGGATCCGAGAGCGGGAAGTCCTTTGCGGCCGACCACTCCATTTCGCTTCCATCCAACCGGATCCGCGGCGTCCATTCGAAGGTGTCCCAGCCGGTATTGCCCACGCAGTCCACAACGAAATCGATGGTCTCGCCGCGTTTGACGGCAATGGATTTCAGATTGGCGACGGCCTCCCCATCCTTCACCGTCCACTCACCGAGTTTTCCGCCGGAGCCGGTCACGATCCTGCCGCGGACGCCGTCGCCCTGATCGGAGGGATGCCGCAGTTTGCCGACAATCGACACGACGCAGTCCCGGGGCGCGATCCAACGCAGGACGGCCTGCTTGTCCGGGTTCTCGCCCGTATGACCCTGCCGGTTGCTCCAGAAGAGATAACCCAGCTTGGGATCGGGACGCTCAGAGCCGGCCTGCCAGACCGACCCGGTGTAATGCGGAAGCTGAACGAATCCGGCCACGCGATTCGACGCCTCGTCAAACCAGCCATAGCCGCGGCGCCAACGATTCGGTCGCTCGGAGCCATCCGTCTTCCTGGATTTCAGGAAATCCGCCGCAGCCCTTGCCTCGTCCGCCGCCGGTCGCCGTTGCAGCGTGAATTCGTAGAGCTGCTGGATGCGCGTCCCCTCTGAATTCAGCCTGGAGAATTCCGGTCGCCACGCCAGCTTGCGGGCCTGTTCGATCGCGAAAGGGCTGTTCATCAGGTAGAGCGCCTGCTGCGGCACGGTCGTGCTGAATCGCCCCGAGCTCGAGGCGTCGGGATTCGCAAAATCGAAGGTGCGGAACATGCTCGCCAGATTCTGACGCTCGATCAGACCGTAGACCGTGCGGCGGTTGGAGTAGGGATGCTCGTCAAGATTCACCGAAATGCCGCCCATCCTCGTATCCAGCGAACCTGAGGCCTTGAGCAACGAGTCGCGCATGCCCTCGAGATCCAGTCGACGACGGTTCATGCGCCAGAGCAGACGGTTGTCCGGATCCAGTTGCTCGAAGCGCCCGCCCGCCTCCGCAGATGCGACGCTTCCCTGCCGCCAGACAGCGCTGGTCAGGATCAGGCGATGGAGCTTCTTGAAGGACCAGCCATTCTCGATGAACCAGGCGGCGAGATAATCGAGCAATTCGGGATGGCTGGGCGGGTCCGCGGTCAATCCGAAGTCGCTGGAGGTGGTCACCAAGCCCTGGCCGAAATGCAGCTTCCAGACACGGTTCACAATTACGCGCGCAGTGAGCGGATTCTCCGGCGAGGCGATCGCCTGCGCCAGTTCAAGGCGGCCGCTGCCCAAGCTGAAAGGCCGGGCTCCCTCCCCCGCAAAATACTCGGGAAACCGCCGAGGGACGCTCTTGCCGCGATTGCCGGCGCTGCCGCGGATGAAGATGTAGGGCTCAATCGGCTTGGGGCGGTCGATCATGGCCATCGCCCGCGGCGGCGCGCCCGGATGGGTGGCGTCGAGCTTGTCGACCTTCGCCTGCAGGGCGCGCAGGCGCGGTTGCGCGCCGCTGATGAGCTGGTTGTGGAATTGTGCGGGTATGTTGGGCGGTCCGGCCTCGGAATAGAGGACCTGGCGCAGGGGCTCCCACTCCGCGTCCGACAGGGCGTCCGGTTGCCCTTCCTTGGCGGCCTTCTTCGCCTCCTGCCACTTCTTGTCCGCCCCGTTGAACAGGTCGGTGTAGACCTGGGCCGCGTCCTTCAACGACTTGGGCGGATGATTCTTGAAGGCGCGCATCACCGCGCCATTGACCTGGGCCGGCTCCGCGGAGGCCTCGTTCGCAAGGCGATCCAGGACTTCCTTCGCCTTGGCCTCGAATCCTTCGGCCGGAAGCTTCGCCAATTCGGTCCAATGCCTGAAGACCGGATGCGGAGTCTTGGCGACGGCATCCAGAAGATTCTTCCAGCGGATCACGGCGCTGGCGTGGAGTTTGCGCTTCTGGATCTCCTTCATTTGCGCTCGGCGATCCTTCCAGCCGCCGACATCATGGACGCCCAGCATGTAGTCTCCACAACGACTGCGCGTCTTCGCCAACGCTTCGGCAACCTTCTGCGCGCGAAAATCGTCGCGTTCCTTCTCCCGCTTCGCGCGCTCGGCCTTCCATTCAGCGTTGTCCTTCGGATCCGGTTCGATGCCCAGCAAGGGCAGTTCGCCCGGTTCCTGGGAGCTGTTGAATACGCCGTAAAGCGAGTAGTAGTCCGCCATTGTAACGGGGTTGTGCTTGTGGTCGTGACAGCGCGCGCAACCCGCCGTGAGCCCCATGAATCCCCGCATCACCACGTCAATGCGATCGTCGATGATGTCGTTGCGGTTGTTCAGGAAACGGCGCCCGAGCGTCAGGAATCCCAAAGCCGCCAGGGGCCGTTTGTCCTCGCCGAGTTCGAGTCGGTCGGCCGCAAGCTGCTCCAGAATGAATCGATCAAACGGCAGGTCCTCGTTGAAGGCGCGGATCACGTAGTCACGGTAGGTCCAGGAATAGGGATACCGCCGCTCCACCCCGCCCGGAAGATAGCCCTTGGTGTCGGCAAAACGCGCGACGTCCAGCCAATGCCGCCCCCAGCGCTCCCCGTAGCGCGGCGAATCCAGCAGACGGTCAACCAGGTTGCTGAAGGCATTGGGCGATTCGTCGGCCACAAACGCGTCCACCTCCTCCATCGAGGGCGGCAGTCCGGTAAGGTCGTAATACGCGCGGCGAATCAGCGTCCGCTTGTCTGCTTCCGGAGCCAGCGTCATCTTTTGGGCTTCCAACTTGCGGAGGATGAACGCGTCAATCTCCGTCGTCCCGCCCGCGCCGGTCGTCGGTTTCGGCGGCGCCGGTTTTGTCAAAGGCCTGAATGCCCAGTGAGTCCTGCCCTCGCGGCGGATCTCCTCCATCGGCGAAAGTTTGACGCCCTTGCCTGTCCGGCTGTCAGGCGCGCCCATCGAGATCCACTTCTCCAGGTCGGCAACCTGGGCGGCAGAGAGTCGCTTCTCCGTCTTCGGGGGCCAGCGCCCATTCTCAACCTGATATCGGACGGCTCGCAGCAGCAGGCTTTCCGCGGGCTGGCCCGGAACCCCAGCCGGGCCCGCTTCACCGCCCGCGCGGGCGCCCTCCATGGAGTCCAGGGTCAGCCCCCCTTTTATCTCGCCCCCGTGACTGTGGCATTCGTAACAGTTCTCGACCAGCAGCGGCCGAATCCTGCGCTCGAAGAACTCAATTCCGGTGGAGTCGGGGTTCGCGGCGTGGAGGGCGAGCCCCGGCAGCGCTGCAGCGAAGAGAGCCAGCGCGCTCCGCGCCGGGCCAAAGAGTGAGTTTCTGGATTGAATCGGTTTCAACACGTGTTCCCAAACCAAACGAAATTGCCGGGCGCCGCATTCGAAAAAGCGCGAAGGCATGCCGCCTGCGCCTCAGTCCTTCAACAGTCGCCAGATATGATCGGCGGCCCGTCGGCTGGCGCCCCGTTCACCGAGGGTCTTGATGACGCCCGCCAGTTTGCGGCGGACTGATTCGCGATACTCCTTGTTCTCCAGCACGTAGAGACTCTGCCGCGCGATGTTCGCCCCGGTCGCCTCGTCCTGGATCAATTCCGGATAGACTGTCTCATCGGCGATCAGGTTCGGCATGGCGAGGAACCGGACATTCGCGATTCGGCGGCCGATCTGATACATGAGCCAGTTGGCGATGTAGATGACCACAGCGGGCACGCCGAAGAGCGCGCATTCCATCGTGACCGAACCGGACTTCGTGATGGCCAGATCCGCCTCGGGAAGCGCTTCCCCCTGCGTCCCGATCTGGATCTCGATCTCAATCTGCTCCCCGATCAACTCCTTCGCCAACGCCGCCAGGGTCGCATTTGGCAGGATCATCAGAATCCGGATCGGCTGTTCCGCCTGAATCCGCTGCAGCGCATCCAGCATCACCGGCACATGCCGCTCCACTTCCTTGCGCCGACTGCCGGGCAGGACGACGACCAGAGGCTCCTTGCGGCTTTGGCGCCGACTCTCCGCCGCGGTGCCCAAGGCCAGGTAGGTGTCCAGAAGCGGGTAGCCCACATACTCCACCTTGAGTTTGGGAACGCGCTTGGCGTACCAATCCTTCTCAAAGGGAAAAATTGAGAGCATCAGGTCGATGTTGTCGCCGATCTGGGCGGCCCGCCCCGGGCGCGAGGCCCAGACCTGGGGGGACACATAATACACAAGATTCGGGTTCCAATTGTTGAATGAACCCGGCGCGATCGCCCGCAGCCGCTTCTTCAGGGCCTTGGCGAAACGCAGGTTGAAGCCGGAATAATCCACAAAGATCACCACATCCGGCCGTTCTTGGAGGGCGACCTCGAGCAACTCATCAAAAAAGCGGAAGAACTTTGAGACGCCTCCCCGCAGGAAATCGAGGTGACCGATCACCGCATGCGCGGTGAGGTCCAAAGCCATCCTGGCGCCGGCTTTCTCCAAGGCCGGACCGGTGCCGATGAAGTCCGGTTGCGCCTCCTCCCCGTGCGTGACAGCGGCCTTGCGGATGGCGCGCACGAGCTCGGCCGCGCGGAAATCCCCGCTCACCTCCCCCGCCAGAATCATGAATTTTTTGCCGTGCACGCGTGAGAGTGTATCGACTCGCTCCGGGATATCCAGTCGGGAATGCCTTCCGCCAGGACGCCCGGGTTCTACTTCAGCTTTTCCCCTCCGGCGATCTGCCGGGAAATCTCCAGCGCCAGATCCAGGGCCTGTTTAGCCGACTCCCCGGAAACCAATGGAGCGGTCCGCGCCCTCGCCGACTGCACGAAGTGCTGCAGCTCCAGTTTCAAGGGTTCGCCCTTCTCGATCGGAACGGGCTCCCGCACGATCTTCCGGCCCGCAAACTCGCTGACGATCTTGGAATCCCCCGCCGCAATCAGCTTCTTCAGCAACGACGATTCCTTTTCATCGCCGCGCCCCAGACGATACAGGTAGCCCTTCTGCTCACGATAATCCAGGGACACATAACTCGGCTTCTCCCCGCCGCTGAATACCCGGATCTTGCGCATCCGCTCCGGACTGATCCGGCTCGCGGTCACATTGGCAACGCAGCCATTTTCAAACTTGATCCGCGCGTTGGCGATATCCTCGGATTCGCTCAGGACCGCGATTCCGACGCCATCCACGCTGACGACCGGCGATTTCACAAACGCCAACAGGACGTCCAGGTCATGGATCATCAGGTCCAGCACAACGCCGATGTCCATGCTGCGGGCCGGATATGGCGACAAGCGATGCGCCTCGATGAACTTGGGTTCACTGGCCTCGCGCTGAAGGAAATCGAAGACCGGATTGAATCGCTCCACGTGCCCGACCTGCAGGATGCAATCGTGCTCGCGGGCAAGGCTGACCAAGCGGGCCGCCTCCTCGCCTGTGTTGGTCATCGGCTTCTCCACCAGCACATGGCGCCCCTGTTGCAGAAGCATTTGCGCCAATTCGAAGTGGCTGTCCGTCGGGGTGACAATGCTCAGGGCGTCCGCGGCTTCAGCGGCCTCGGCTTCAGCGGCAAACAGGGGGACGCCATGCTTCGACGCAACCTCCCCGCCCCGTTTCCGGTCGCGATCGTAGACGCCCACAAACTCCACCTCGCCGCTCTCCGCCAATTCGGCGTAGATTCGCGCGTGATGCGTCCCCAAGGATCCTGTTCCCAAGACCGCAACTTTGATTCTTTCCGGCACGCGGGGATGTATAGCGGGGCAAAGGCGGCGCGGCAAAGAGGAATGTGGGCTTCCCTACATATACCTTGAAGCCCGCCGGAAGCTCTGCCTAAAGTCCGCGCGTGGAACCGCTGGGCTACGCCGTCGCCGCCATTGCCGCCTATTTTCTGGGCAGTTTCCCTACCGGATTGCTGGTGGGGAAGGCTCGCGGCATCGATATTCGCAAGGTGGGCAGCGGCAACATCGGCGCCACCAACATCACCCGGGCCTTGGGCAAGAAGGTGGGGGCGGTCGTGCTCATGGTCGACGCATTGAAGGGCTGGCTGGCCTGCTATTTGGCGCCCATCATCGCCTACCTGGTTACCGGAGCTCCCGAGGAATCTTCGGCGGCGACTCTCGAACAGCTTCAACTCACCGGCGCGGTCGGCGCCATTCTCGGCCACAACTACACCTGTTGGCTTAAATTCAAGGGCGGCAAAGGCATCGCCACCACCGCCGGCGCTCTGCTGGCCCTGATGCCGGTCGGCGGACTCATCTGCATCGGGACCTGGATCGTTTTCCTGGCGCTGAGCCGCTATGTATCGATCGCGTCAATCGCCGCGGCCGTCGCCGTGCCGCTGTCCGCGTGGCTGACCGGACGCAGCCCCCTGATGATCGGCGTGGGCCTGACGGTCGGCGCCCTTGCAATCTACAAGCACAAGGATAACATCCGCCGTCTTCTCGCCGGCGCGGAACATCGCATTGGCGAGCGCGGATCAAAACCACCGACAGACAGTCCATCCACGGAAGAATGAAGGTCACAGTACTCGGCGCGGGCGCATGGGGCAGCTCTTTGGCAAAACTCCTGCACGAAAGCGGCAACGAGGTCACCCTTTGGGCGCACAACGCCGAACGACTTGCCCGACTCGCGCAAACCGGCCGCAACGAGCCCTATCTCCCGGATGTCCAGCTTCCCACCGATTGGACGACGGAACCCGATATCAGGAAAGCCATCGCCTCCGCCGAACTCGTGGTCATTGCCGTGGCGTCGAAGGCCTTCCGCTCCGTGACAAGGCATCTGGAGGATTTCGACGGCATTGCCCTCACCTGCACCAAGGGCATCGAATTCGACACGGGCAAGACCATGTCCGGCATCCTGGAGCAGACCATGCCCAAGGCGAAGGTCGCCGCCCTCTCCGGTC
>JAYPGD010000051.1:8282-18533 GCA_038126655.1 Verrucomicrobiales bacterium | reverse complement strand
CTTTCCGTGGAATCGCCGCCCCACAGCCGCCCCGCCACCTCTTCAGCTAGGACATCGTAGGCGGCGGCGCCGGCATTGTAGCCGTCGTACTCGCGGATCGGCTTGCCGTGGCTTGGCGCTTCGGCCAGACGCGTCGTGCGCGGAATCACCGTTTCAAACACCTTCTCCCCAAAGTGTTTCTGGACCTCGTCGACCACGGTGTTGGAAAGCTTGGTCCTACCGTCGAACATCGTCATCACAATGCCCAGCAGCTCCAACCTCGGGGTGACGCCGTTTTCCTTCAACTGCTCCATTGTCTGGGTCAGCGTGGAAATCCCCTCCAGCGCGTAGTATTCGCACTGCAACGGCACAATCAGCCAGTCCGACGCCGCAAAGGCGTTCAACGTGAGAATGCTCAACGAGGGCGGGCAGTCGATCAGGATCAGGTCGATGTCCGGGCTTTCGCGCAAGGGTTCCAGGACCCGCGCCAACTGCCCCGAGGGGTTCTCCTTGTGGCACAGTTCAATCTCCGCGCCGCACAGATCAATCTCGCTGGGAAGCACGTAAATATTCTCGAACAGCGTGTGTTTGATGCGATCGTCCAACGACGCCTCGTCCATCAGGGGCCCCAGGACGCTCTCGCCCGGCATCTTCTCCAGCCCCAGCCCCGAGGTCGCGTTCGCCTGCGGATCGAAATCGACCACCAGGACCCGCTTCCCCATGGCGCCCAGGCAGGCGGCCAGGCTGATTGTCGTGGTCGTCTTGCCCACGCCGCCCTTCTGATTCGCAATGGATATGACTGGATTCGGCACGCGCCAGATTTAGGGAATCCCAACGCCTCTCGTAAAGCGCAAACCATTGACAGAGCCCCATTGTTCGCGATGCTGTCGACATGCCGTCAATCCGCGCAACCGTGCTTCTGTCCGCTTTACTCGCTTCCGGCGCGCTCGCGCAGGAGCCGAAGGACTTTCTTGCCCGGCATTGCCTGGATTGTCATGACGCGGACCTGCAGAAGGGCGGCCTGCGGCTGGATACGTTGAGCCTGCCGACGAAGGCGCCCCACACCGCGGACACCTGGTCCAAGGTCGTCTCGCTGATCGAATCGGGCGAAATGCCCCCGGCAAAGAAGCCCCGCCCGAAGGCTCCGGTACGCGCGGCGTTCGCCGCCGCGATCGGAGACGAGTTGGCCAAGGCCTTGTATCCCACGCCCGGCCTGCGCCGGATGAACCGGACCGAATACGAGAATACCGTTCACGACCTTCTCGGCACGGACACGCCCTTGTCGGATCTCCTGCCCGAAGACAGCAGCGTGCAGGGCTTCGACAACGTCGCAACGGGCCTGGGGATCTCGTCGATCCTGATGGAGCGCTACCTGGAGGCGGCGAATGCGGCATTCGAAGGCGCAATCCGTCGGATCAGGCCGGCGCCGGCGGCGACGCGACGGGCGGTGTTGATGGAGCGGAAGGAGAATATTGAATCGGTCGACAAGAAGAAGGGCGGCGTGATCGAGGTGGGCGGAGCCTTCGTGGATTTCACCCCGGGGTGGCCGCCGGCGCGAATCGATTCAGCGCATCCGATTGAAGATGGCGTCTACCGCTGTCGGGCGGCGGTTTTCCCGCATGAACCGGGCGGGCATCGGACCTTGACCGTGGCCGTGTTCACCGGGCCGTTGTTCGGCGACGGCAAACGGGTCCTGCAGGGCATCTACGATGTCGGCGGGACGCCGGAAAACCCGCGAATCATCGAATTCACGACCCGCATGAAGGAGGGACACACCCTGCACATCCTGCCATGGGTCTTTCCCGAGCATGTGACCTGGCGCGACAAGCACGAAGAGCGACCGGGCGTCGGGATTCTTTGGGCCGAGACGCACGGCCCCCTGGATCAGGCGTTTCCCGCCGCGTCGCAGCGGACGTTGTTCGGGAACTCCGCAACGCTGCGAATGGTCGAGGGCGAGTCCTATTACATCCGTCATCGACGCGGCGTGAAGCGACAGCATGTGGAGTCGGACTCGCCTCGGGAGGATGTCGAACGCATCATCCGCGAACTGGCGCCGCGGGCCTTCCGTCGCCCGGTGGAAAAAGACCTGGTCGATCAATTCGTCGGCCTGGCGCTGGCGCGACTCGACGAGGGCGGCTCCTTCGAGCAGGCCGTGCGCGCCGGCGTGTCGGCGCTTCTTTGTTCGCCGCATTTCCTGTTGGTGAATCGACATCCCGAGGTGGACGATTACGAGATCGCTTCGCGGCTGTCCTACTTCCTCTGGTCGTCGATGCCGGATGGTGTGTTGCTGAAACTCGCGGCCGCCGGACGGTTGAGCGACCCGAAGATTCGTCGCGCGCAGGTCGAACGCATGCTCGCCGATCCCAAGCGCGAACGCTTCGTCGAGAACTTCACGGGGCAGTGGTTGAATCTGCGGGACATTGAATTCACCACCCCGGACAAGAAGCTGTATCCGGAATTCGATGAACTGCTGTTGCGCTCGATGCTGGCTGAAACGCACGGCTTCTTCCGGCACATCCTCACCAACGACCTGAGCGTGGTGAATTTCGTAGACTCGGATTTCGCAATCCTGAATCAGCGACTGGCGGATCACTACGGGATTCAGGGGGTGAAGGGGCATGAGAAGCTGCGGGTTGTGCAACTGCCGACCGACAGCATGCGCGGCGGCGTGATGGCCCAGGCGAGCGTATTGAAGGTCACGGCCAATGGGACGAGCACCTCGCCCGTGCTGCGCGGCGTGTGGGCCCTGGACAAGTTGCTGGGACAGCCCGCCTCGGCCCCGCCCTCGGGCGTGCCCGCAGTGGAGCCGGACATCCGCGGGGCGACGACGATTCGAGAACAACTGGACAAGCATCGCGACATCGCGTCCTGCGCGCGTTGCCATGTCCGCATCGATCCCCCGGGTTTTGCCATGGAGCAGTTCAATGCCATCGGCGGCGAGCGCGAGTATTATCGTTCCCTCGGCAAGAACCGGCAGGGCCGGGTGAAAAACACGGTCTATTACGTCGGTCCCGACGTGGAAAAGGGCGGACAATGGGAGGACGGGACGAAGTTCGGCGGCTTTCGTGAGTTTCGAAGACAGATGGCCGCGAAACCGGATCTGGTCGCTCGTTCACTGGCGGAGAAACTGTTAATCTACGGAACCGGTCGCCCGGTCGGGCTGGCGGATCGGGCGGCGGTTGAGGAAATTGTGGCGCAAGCGAAAGCGCAGGGACTGGGCCTGCGTTCGATGATCCACGCCGTCGTCGAAAGCGACTTGTTTCTGCGGCCCTGAAGACCTGATGCGGAATACGAATTCAAGATGAGAACGAACGTGATGAATCGAAGGACCTTTCTCCGCGCGGGCGGCGTTTCCATGGCCCTGCCGATGTTGCAATCGATGGAGCCGCGCAGGGCGCAGGCGGCGGAATCCAAGGCCGACGTGCGACGCATGGTCGCGATCTGCGCCCCCTTGGGCATCCACACGCCAAACCTGTTCCCCAAGACGACCGGCGCGGATTACGAGGAGACGCCCTACCTGGAGCCGCTGCACGGCGCGGGTGTGAAAGACAAGTTCTCCGTGATCTCCGGACTCATGCATCCGCTGGTCGATGGCGGTCATCATGCGGAGCGGAGCTTCCTCACCGGAGCCGCGCATCCGGGACAACCGAGTTTCCGGAACACCATCTCGGTCGACCAGTATGCGGCCGAAAGAATCGGCCATCTGACGCGCTTCCCCTTTCTCACGCTTTCCGCAAACAGCAACGGCATCTCCTACACGCGCTCCGGCGTTCAGATCCCGGCGGAACAACGGCCGTCAAGAATCTTCAAGCGATTGTTTCTCGAAGGAACCGAGGCGGAGAAATCCGCGCAACTGGGCCGGATCAAGGACGGACAGAGCATCATGGACCTGGTCGCCGGGCAGACGCGTTCCCTGGCGCGAAAAATCGGGCGGGAGGATCACGAGACCCTGGACCAGTACTTCACCAGTGTGCGCGAGGTGGAGCAGCGCCTCATCCGCGCCGAGGACTGGGTAAAGCAGCCAAAGCCCAAGGTGAACGTCCCGCCGCCCAAGGACATCGAGGACCGGGCCAACTTCACCGGGCGCATGGAACTGATGTTCGATCTCATGCATCTGGCGCTGCAGACGGACTCGACGCGTTTGATCACGCTCAAGGGCGCCGGCGGCAATGAAGTGGTCAACCTGCGCGGGATTGACGATGGCTGGCACAATCTCAGTCACCACGGCAAGGACCCGAACAAGATCAAGCAACTCTCGATCATCGAACGCGAGGAGATGCGGTTGTTTGGAAGTTTCCTCAAGAAACTGGAGGAGACGAAGGAAGGCGGATGCGCCTTGTTGGACAAGACCTCCGTGCTGCTCGGATCCAATCTCGGCAACGCCTCCAGTCACAACAACACCAACCTCCCGATCGTCGTGGCCGGCGGCGGCTTCAAACATGGGCGGCACCTCGCTTTCGATCCGGCCAAACCGCCGCCCTTGTGCAACCTGTATGTCTCCTTCCTGCAAGGATTGGGCTTGGAGATCGGTGAATTCTCCAGCGGGACCGGAACCTTGCGCGGATTGACGTGAGAATCGTAGCCGCGACCTTCAGGTTGCGCCCAGGCCCCTGTCGCCTCGTAGCCGCGACCTTCAGGTTGCGCCTGCGATTTCCCGCTCAGATCATCCCCTGGGTCAGCAGCAGCCAATAGGATTTCATGAAGCCGCGTTTGAGGAGGCAGATGGCCTCGCTCGGCGGCGAGACTTCCGGCGCGCTCTTGCGGGTGTAATCCAGCATGATCGCCTCGTCGTAGCCGGTCTCGAGGAAGGAGACGACGCGCCCCCGGTATTCCGCCTTCCTGCGATCGGGAATGGCGCCGAGGATCTCGGCCTCGATCTGTTCCGCCACGGCGCGCGCTTCAAAGTGCGCCGTGCTGGCTTCCTTGGAGACCGCGAGATTGGTGGCGTCGCCGACCGCCCAGACCTGATCAGCGTCCTTGACCTGCAATGATCTTGGCAGCGTCCGGACGAATCCGCGTCGATCGGCCAGGGCGCTTCGGCGGAGGAAACTCGCGCCTCGGTTGGGCGGCGCCATGACCAGAAGATCGAACGCTTCGGTGTCACCCTGCCGGTTGGCGATGGTCCGGGTCTCAGGATCCGCCGAATGCGTGTGGAAACAGGGGCGAAACCCGATGCCGCGCTTCTTGAAGAGCCCCAGGATCAAATCGGAGACCTCGTCGTTCTTGTGCGGCTGCGACTCGGGATGAACGAAGAGGATCTCAGAGGAGTCCTTCAGACCCCGGTTCTGGAGTTCTTCTTCCAACAGGAACGCAAACTCGACCGGCCCCACGGGATTCTTGTGCGGCACGGCCGCCGCGCCGACGACGATGCGACCGCCGTTGAAGCGCTTCAGTTGCGAACGCAGCAACATGGCTTCGCCAAGCGAGAAAAAATGATGCCCGGCTTCCTGCAATCCGGGGACCAGGGAGGGTTCCAGGCAACATCCCGTCGCGATCACCAACTGGTCGAAATGCATTTCCCTGCCATTCTCCAGCTCCACCCACTGATCCTCATGATCCACCCCGACGACCTTTTGCTGAACCAATTCGACGCGTTTGTCCAACAGACCGCGGACCGGGCGCTTCAGCGTGCGCGGGGCGACCTGATCGAAGGCGACGTGGATCTGCGCGGGTTGGAAGTAGTGCTGATCCGAGTCGGTGACGACCGTGATGTTGCCCAGTTCCTTGGGCAATCGGCGGGCGAGGGTGTCGGCGACGAGGACGCCGGCGACGCCGCCTCCGAGGATGACGATTTCATTCATGGCAGGAATGGTTGGATTGAAATGTTCGGAATCGATTCAAGCATGAACCGTTCCGTTCGCGCCGCTCAGGAGACCAATCCCGGAATGGGATCGGCGTGATAGATGTAGTTCGGCCGTTCGAGCGTGTCTTCCCAATAGGCTGTCTGCGGAATCCCTAGGGCGCGGTAGATGGTGGCGGCGAAGTTCTCGGGCTTTTGCGGATCCTCGGTCGGGTGGGCTCCGAGCTTGTCGGACTTCCCAATGACGGCGCCGCCGGGCACGCCGCCTCCCGCAAACCAGACTGTCTGAAGCGCGCCCCAGTGATCGCGCCCCGGCAGGGTCGCGCTCGGGATCTTGAAGATCCGCGGCGTGCGTCCGAATTCGCTGGCCATGACGACCAGGGTGTCGTCGAGCAGCCCGCGCTCATCGAGGTCGTCGAGCAACGCGGACACCGCCTTGTCGGTCGGAGGGAACAGGAAGTTCTTGAGATTCGGAAAGGCGGCCTGATGCGTGTCCCAGGTTTCGTTGTTGCCCAGGTTGACCTGCACGAGCCGCACGCCGGCCTCGACGAGTTGCCGCGCCTGCAGCAGCGACCAACCGAAGGCGTTGCGGCCGTATTTGTCCTGCAGCCTGGGGTCGGCGCCATGGACATCGAAGGCGGCCTGGGTCTTGGGATCGGAAAGCAGCGAGACGGCCATCTGACGATAGCGGTCGTATTCCTCCGCGGCGTGGTCGAGATCGCGGCGTTGGGATTCCAGGCTCTTCACCAGGCCGAGACGATCGAACATGCGTCCGCGGCTGAGCCCTTCGGGGAGGGCAAGGCTGGGAGCGTGGTAGCGCAGCTTCGATTCGGTGTCGCGGCCCTTGGCATGATGGAACAAATACTCGGGATAGGCGCCATAGGTGAGCGGGTTGTAGGGCGACGCCGAAAGAAAGAACGGATCGCGCCGAGGCCCCATGTGCCCCGCCAATTGCCCGGGAATCACGCGTCCGGTCCGATGCACCAGCTTCTCCGGCAGGACGATGGCGGGCGGGAGATTGTTGCGCGGCGGGACGACGTCATTTGCGATCGCGGCAATCGATGGAAAATCGGTTTCCTTCGGCGCGCGGGGATCGAATCCGATCGGCGTCTCGCTGCGGCCGGTCAGCATGATGTGGTGGCCTTGGGAGTGTTCGTTCCACCCATGGGTGAGCGAACGGCACAAGGCCCACTTCTCGCTGCGTTTGGCCAGTCCGGGCAGATGCTCGCAGATCTGCAGTCCCGGCGTCCTGGTCGAAATCGGTTTGAATTCGCCCCGCGTCTCCTCGGACGCCTCCGGCTTCATGTCAAAGCTGTCGATCTGGGAAAGGCCGCCCGAAAGAAAAATGTAGATGACGGACTTGGCCCTGGCGGCAGGCGCCTCGACCCCGCTTTCCTTCTGGGCCGCCTCCAGCAGGGACAGGTGGTTCATCCCAAGGCCCAGCAACCCGATCGAGCCGGCCTGCAACGCGGCTCGGCGGTTCAGCCGCGGATGGGCGGGTTGAGGCTTGGACTTCGGCATGGCGGTCGACTGCGGTCTGATCGGACGGTGGCGATCCTATTTACGCGCAAAGACCCGTAAAGCAAAAAGGCCGGATCGCGAACGCGGGAAACAGATGGGAATGGAGGCTTCACCCCGACAGGTTTGCGAATGAGCGGCAAAAGCAATCCCCAAAGGCGCGTTGTAGCGCGCTCTCTGTGAGAGCAGTCGATTACTGTCGCAGGATGCGTTCGTTTCTCAGCTGACACAGCCGACGCCACATCCGTGAAGCCGTTGCGATTGCTGTTCAGGCGAAGCCCAGGGCTTCGCCCCGCAAAGTTTGCGCAATCCCGCTTGATCCACAAAAAAAGCCGGCGGCCGAATCAACTTCGACCGCCGGCTTCCGAAGACGGAAGACCGATTACCGATTACTGATTACCAGCTTACAGGCTCTCGGCGTTGTCGCTGAGGTAGGAGGCGACGCCCTCGGCGTCGGCCTTCATGCCGGCCTTGCCTTCCTGCCAGCCGGCGGGGCAGACCTCGCCATGCTCTTCATGGAACTTCAACGCGTCGACCATGCGCAGCATCTCGTCGATGTTGCGGCCGAGCGGCAGGTCGTTGATCACGGCGTGGCGGATGACGCCTTCCTTGTCGATGAGGTAGGAAGCGCGCAGGGCGACGCCGGCGTCGTGCTCGATGTCGTAGGCCTGGGCGATCTCGTGCTTGAGGTCGGCGACCAGCGGGTACTTCACCGGACCGATGCCGCCTTCATTCACCGGGGTGTTGCGCCACGCGGCATGGGTGAACTGGGAGTCGACCGAGACACCGACCACCTTGACGCCGCGCTTCTCGAATTCCCCGATCCGCTTGTCGAAGGCGATAATCTCGGTGGGGCAGACAAACGTGAAGTCCAGCGGGTAGAAGAACAGCACGACATAGTCGCCTTCCAGGGAGGAGAGCTGAAAACTGTCGTTGATCGAGCCGTCGGCCATGACGGCGGTGGAGGTGAAGTCAGGGGCTTTCTTGGTTACGAGCATGTTCGGATGGGTGTTGTGTTCTTGCTTCTGGTTGATCGGTTGGAAACGGCGTCCGTTCCCCGAAAAATGGGCGGATGTTTTGGCCCCTTGGCCCGCGTTTCGCAAGTCCAAAGCGCGAATCCATCCGGGTCTTTCCGCCTTTCTGTCTGCCGGCCCGCTGGACAATCCGGACCGATTTGCTAGGTTGCCTGCGAACCGATCATCCTGGCCGATCCCGACCCCGGACTGCATGGCATGGCAAAACCCCTCTCATCCACCCTGCTATTGACGATCTGCGTGTGGTTCTCCGCCGTGGCGACTGCGCAGGACCGCCACCCCGTCCACTGCCTTGCCTGTGACAAGGGGCCCCTCACCGGCCGCTACTGGAAGAGCGAACTTGGAGCCATCTGCGAGGACTGCCACAAACTGGAGCGCCGCTGCTGGATCTGCAGGCATCCGGCCGCCAAGGACTACATCAAGACCCCGGATGGCCGTTACATCTGCCGCCGGGAGGCGAGAAACGCCGTCATCAGCCAGCCGGCCGTTCATCAGACATTCCAGCGCACGCGCAATGCCGTGAAGCGGATGACGCGCAACTACATGGCGCTGAGGAGCCCCAAGATCAACGTCGAGGTCTTCAGCCAACCGGTCTGGGATCCGGATGGATCCAAGAGCGCGCTGCACCGCCAAGGTCTCGCCACCACGCGCCAGGTCGGCGAGCGCTTTCATCACAACGTCATGTTGCTCAGCGGGCTGGTGAACACCAACCTCATCGGCGTCAGTGCCCATGAATTAACCCACCTGTGGATCAACGAGAACAAGGGCGATCACAAGATTGATCCCAAGACCAACGAGGCCATCTGCGAGATGGTCGCCTACAAACTCGCGGAGACCTACCGTCACCACAACTACATGAAAGTGATCCGGGAAAACACCTACACGCAGGGTCGCGCCAACGAACTGCTCCCGCTGGTGAACCGCTACGGCCTCAAAGCCCTGCTGCGTTGGGTTGTCGAGGGCGAGGGACCGACCCCCTCGGCGCGCGAACTCGCCCGCCTGCGCTCCATACGAACCGCCGCGACCGCCGCGACGCCGACACAGCCCAAGGCGATGCCATCCCCCCTCTACAGCGCCCGTCCAAACGCCAGGCCGGCGAAGCCCGCCTCGCTGGAACTCAAGGGCGTGCTCGGATCGCCCGGAAAATACACCGCCCTGATCAGCGGCGTCATGTTCCAGGAGGGTGAGACGCGCACCATCAAGCTTCAAGGCAAAGCCATCAAGGCCCGCTGCGAGAAGATCACCCGGACCACGGCCACCCTGAAACTCGAAGGCTCCCAGAAGCCGCTCGAACTGCGGCTGAATTGAGCTGACCATGGAAGCTTCATCCGTCACTGCCAACGGGGCCGAGGTCCCCGCCGATCTCCCCTGCACCCTCGAACAGTTCCTGGTCGCGCAAAACCTCCTGCCCCGCAGCGTCGTGGTCGAGTTGAACGGCGAGGCCATCGCCCCGTCCGAATTCGCCGAACGCAGCCTCTCCGCCGGAGACCGGATGGAAATCGTGAAGATTGTGGCCGGAGGATGAGGCCGGGCAATGGGCGCACGCCGCTGCGGGGAACGATCGCGGAATTCACTCCGCTTCAACCGCCGACCGCGCCCGGCTCCCGCAAACGGCGCTGCGAAATGAATTTTGCGCTCCGCCGAGCAGGCGCAACCTGCCCCACCAGATTCCAGTCAAAAAATGTTGAACTCCTCCGCTTTAGATGTTCCAATCCTCGAACTCCGGTCGCCCTTATGGTGGAATTGGCAGACACGCTACCTTGAGGTGGTAGTGCCCAAAAGGCGTACAGGTTCGAATCCTGTTAAGGGCACCACAAAACCCCCGAATTCAAAGGCATTCGCGGGTTCTTCATCCGACCTTCCCGGAAACCACCAGAAAACCATGTCGCATAAACCAGCGTGCCATCCAGCTTTTCGCGG
>JAYPGD010000051.1:1351-8272 GCA_038126655.1 Verrucomicrobiales bacterium | reverse complement strand
GGTTCGAATCCTGTTAAGGGCACCATTCAACCGGAATTCGCGAATTGCAGCCGTACCGAGTAAACCTCGCGCACCCGATCATGAAACGCTCCCCCCTTCCTCTTGTCATGGCCCTGTCGGCGCTTCTCGCCGGTGGATGTTCCTCGGTGGAACATTACGAGGTCCAGCTCAAGCAACCCAACCCCTACTCCTCAGGGGTGATCCGTTCGCAGAAGAAACCAAGCAGGCAATCGGAGTCCGTCCTGCGTTTTGTGGACGAACACGGTCAGCGTTTCCAGATTGAATCCAGGTATGTGGAATCCATCAAGGCCCCGCCGCCGGGATCCCAGGCAATCGGAGCCGAGGCCAACGCCAATTACCAGATCAATCTCACCGCCACCAACATCTACGGCGTCCGCGTCGCCTACACCCCCGAGAAACCCGTGCGAGCGACGCAGCGTTACTACCTGTTGCGGCGTCTGGATGGTCGGGAATTGAAGGTCCCGGATGTCTACGTGGCCAACATCGAATCCAAGAGCAAGAAGGACCTCTACGAGGATCCCGACCCCCAGTTCATCGAGAAATTCAGCTACCGCTGAGCTTCTCGACATACTTGGCCAGCATGTCCGGCTCGAGGTTGACCGCATCCCCGACCGACCGCTCCTTCATCGCAGTCACTTCATGGGTGTGGGGGATGATCCAGATCCCGAAGCTCCGCTTCTTTACCGAGGCGACCGTCAGGCTGATCCCGTCCAACGCCACCGATCCCTTGGGAACCAGGTAGCGCATGATCGACGCCGGCGCCGCCACCTCCAGGGCCCAGTCGTCGCCGACCTTCTCCCAGCGTTTGATCTTGCCCAGCCCGTCGATGTGGCCGGTGACGAAGTGACCGCCCAACCGGCTGTCCGCCCGCAGCGAACGCTCGAGATTGACCAGTGAGCCGGGTTGAGCGAACTGCAGATTGGTGCGTTTCCAAGTCTCCTGAAGCAGGTCAAAGCGCGCCGTCTTTTTCCTCCCCCTGCCCTTCAACTCCACCACGGTCAGGCAGCAGCCGTTGACGGCCAGACTGTCGCCGATCTTCAGGTCCCCGCCGCAGAGGCGCATCGCGACCGTGAGGCGGATTGATTCCTCGCCCTGCTCGATCTTCTCGATCGTCCCGGTTTCTTCGACAATGCCAGTGAACATGACGCCTCCTCGCTCAGACTTCCTTCACCACGCCCCAATAGACATCGAGACGCTTGTCGAGGAACAGCTTCACCGCGCGCGTCAACGCCTTCGACTCCAGCTGTTGTCCGCGATCGACGATCTCCTTCAGCGTCATCCCCGACGTCACCTTGAAGCACTCCTGCGCGATGATCGGCCCCTCGTCCAGGTGCATGCTCACGAAGTGCGCGGTGACGCCGATGATCTTCACGCCATGCTCGTAGGCCTGCCGATAGGCCTGCGCCCCCGGAAAACTCGGCAGCAGCGAGGGGTGGATGTTGATAATCTTGTTCTTGTGCCGCCAGACAAAGTTCGGCGACAGGATCTTCATGAAACGAGCCAACACCACAAAATCCGCATCAAATTCGTCCAGGATCGCCTGCGTCTTCTTCTCCGCTGCGGCCCGGTCATTCCAGACGACATACTTGAACGGCAGCTTGAACTTCTTCGCCAGCGGCTCCAGGTCGCGGCGGTTGGAGATCACCACCGCCGGCTCCGCCTTCTTGAGCTTCCCGCTCTTCAAGGCCGCCATCAAGGCCTCCAGGCAGTGCGGCTCCTTCGTGACCAGGATCGCCATGCGCTGATTGCGGTGCGGCTCCGTGATCCGGACGCCGATCTCCATGCCCAGCTCCTTGCCGAGGGCTTTCAGGCCCTTGCGCAAGTCCGCCGCATTCAGGTCGTCGCCCTTCCAGGAGGCCTGGATGGTCATGCTGAACTGCCCCCTCGTCACCTGTTCCTCCAAAGCCTCGATGTTCGCCGAGGCCTCAAACAGAAAACTGGTGATGCGGGCCACCACGCCGGTCTTGTCCCGGCCGATCACGGTTATGGTCGCGTAATGATTCATTTCTTAAATGGGCGGAGATTGGTCGGCAAAACTCCCCCAAGAAGCAAGTTGATTTTCGGGAAAGGAAAGAATGGCGACCCCAACGGGATTCGAACCCGTGCTGCCGGCGTGAAAGGCCGGTGTCCTAACCACTAAACGATGGGGTCGTCAGGAAAGAGACGGAGGGGAATATATTCCAAACCAGCGATTGTCACGCGGAAAATCTGGAAAAATCGGAATTCCGGCGCTTCTCACGTTCCTCAGAGCCCCTGGAATGAAAGCCCGACTCCCGTCCTGGCGAGTGGAAATCTGGAGCTTTTTAGAGTTTTGCCGTCTGTAACCTGGAGAATTCGTCCAGCCTCCCCCGGCCTCACTCCTCCTTTTTCTCCGCCAACGATTCCAGCATCACCTTCGGGTCCTGAGTCGGAACCTTGCAGGCGAAGTTCTGGCAGACATAGGCCGTGGCCCGACCGTCGAAACTGCTCTGATTCTTCGTATAGGCGGCGATCCTGGAAATCGCAGGAGCCTCCCCGTCGGGCCGGAAGATCACGACCTTGTTCGGCAGGAACCTCGTCCTCAATTCCGCCAGCATTTTCCGGGTGTCATCCGCGTCCGCCTTGCCGGCGATGACCACCTCGTGCGCCGGACCGACCATGAAGTCCACGGCCAGCAGCAGCATGGGATTATTCCTCGGCCCCTTGCTCACGGCGGCGGAGAACGCCTTGATCAACTCATCCGCCTTCTTCTCGTAGTCCATCTTCCCGGTCATGCGCGCCAGTCGCACCAGGTTGAGCGCGGCGACGGAATTGCCTGAGGGGATGGCTCCGTCATAGATCTCCTTGCTGCGGACCAGCAACGCCTCGCCGTCATCCGCCGTCAGGAAAAGCCCCCCGCCATCCGCATCCCAGAAATGCTTCAACATGGCGTCGTTCAACTCGACCGCGGCCTGCAGGTAACGCGCGTCGAAGGTCGCCTCGTAGAGATCGATCAATCCCCAGACGGCGAAGGAATAATCCTCCAGGTGGGCCGGCAACCCGGCCTCGCCGTTGCGGTAACGCTTGTGCAATCGGCCGTCCTGGCGGCGCAGTTTCGCCAACAGGAAGTCGCCCGCCTTCACCGCGGCGGCCGTGTATTTCGGATTCTCGAAGGCCTGTCCCGCCTTGGCCAGGGCCGCGATCATGAGTCCGTTCCAGTCGGTCAGGGTCTTGTCATCCTTGTAGGGATGAACCCGCTTTTCGCGAATATCGAAGAGCTTTCCGCGGATCGCCTCCAACTTCTTAGCCAACGCGCCCTCCTCCAGCTTCAGTTCCTTGGCGTGTTCGGCGACGGTCTTCTTCAACTGCGGAATGTTCGCGCCGGTCTTCTGCTGAGTCTTCTCGTCCTTGAAGTTGCCCGCCTGCTCGATGGCAAAGACCGTGTTGAACAGTTTCCCATCCTCCTCACCGAGAAGCTTGAGCAGCTCCTCCTCGCGCCAAAGGTAGAATTTCCCCTCAATGCCCTCGCTGTCCGCGTCCTCGGCGCTGTAGAACGCGCCTTCGTTGGAGGTCATATCGCGCAGCACATAGGCCAGGATCTCGTCGGCCGTGTGCTTGAACTTCTCCTTCTTCGTCGCCTGCCAGGCCTCGACATTGGCGATCGTCAGCAACGCCTGGTCGTAGAGCATCTTCTCGAAGTGCGGCGCAATCCAGAACGGGTCCATGGAATAACGATGGGTTCCATGGCCGATATGATCCCACATGCCTCCGGCCCGCATGGCGTCGAGGGTCTTCTCCACCATGCGCAGGGCTTCCCCTTCGCCGCTTCGTTTCCAGTAGCGCAGCAGATACATGAGGTTGTGAGGCACGGGAAACTTCGTGCCCAGGGTCAACCGGCCCTGCCTCGGATCAAATCGCCCGAACCCTCCGCGCTCCTCGTCAAAGTCGCGGGCGAAGGCCTTGAATGCCGAATCCAGGACCTCGGCTCCCAGGCTGCCGCCGGGCGCGCCGCCGGAAATCTCCCCCAGCACGCGCGTCGCTTCCTCCGCGCTCTTCAACAGGTCGTCCTTGCGGGTCTTCCACAGTTCCCCGACCTGCGGAATCAACTGCATCATTCCCGGACGCCCCGGAAGACTCTCCTTCGGAAAATAGGTCCCGCCATGGAAGGGCTTCTTCTCCGGCGTCATGAACACTGTCATCGGCCACCCTCCGTTGCCGGTGAGGGCCTGTACGTAGGCCATGTAGACATTGTCGATGTCCGGCCGTTCCTCGCGATCCACCTTGATGCAGATGAAATGCTCGTTCAGCAACCTGCCGACCTCCTCGTCCTCGAAGGATTCATGCTCCATCACGTGACACCAATGGCAGGTCGAATACCCCACCGATAGGAACACCGGCTTCCCCTCCTCCTTCGCCCGCTTGAACGCCTCCTCGCCCCAGGGATGCCAGTCCACCGGATTGCGGGCGTGCTGCAACAGATAAGGACTCTGCTCGAAGATGAGCCGATTGAATTCAGCTCCGCCATCCTTGGGCAGCTTCGCGATCTCTTCCGCTGTCGGCAGCGGCTTGCGAATGCGCGGCGCCTCCGCCGCATGCAAACCGCCGGCCGAGGAGGCCTTGTCGATGCCGGCGTCGAAAAGAATGAAGGTACCCATGAGGGCAATGACGACAACGCGGGACGATCCCGCGCGGAGGTGTGTAAAATTCATGTGCGGCGCGTTCATACGCGCTCCATCTGACACCGTCAACGCGCGATCGATTCAATCGAGAACCGGGACCCGACACCGAAGCAGTAAACCGACGACGAACTCCTTGGCGTTTGCAATGACCCTGCCTTCATCCGCAGGTCTGCCTCCATCCGTGCCCCCCCCCTTCATCCGTGGGTCGGCTTTGCCATCCGTGGGTCGGCTTTGCCATCCGTGGGCCTCCCTCCATCCGCGGGCCAATATCACTCCCGCATCTTCGCGGCCGAGAGCAGATTCACCCCGCTCAATTCACTGGCCGACCGCGTCGCATCTGGATCCAGCCGGATCCCCGGCAGGTCGAACAGCCGGACCAACAACGGCTCCGCGGCCTTTTCCTGCATCCGGTCGCCATGAGAGGGCCCGGAGAACCGCCCCATCCAGACGCCGATCGCATAGCGACGATTATGCCCCACCGCCCAGGCGTCGCGTCGATCCGGACTCAGCCCGGCCCGCCACATGAACCAGGGAATCTCACTGTCCGGACGCCGCCCAAAGGTTCCGGGAAGCCGCGATCGCGAACTGTAGACCTCGTCCAATGCGGCGCACATCTGCGCCGAGGCCGCCATGCGGGACTCCGCTATCTCGTCCGCAAAGAATCTCAATTCCCGCCATTCGCCGCCGCGCCCGATCGTGGCGTAGGCGTTCGTCAGATCCAAGAGTCGCGTCCTGCCCCCGCCGGGGATCGTTCCCAAGCCCCGCCGCCCCCAACGAACACCGAGCCCCTCCATGAACTCCCCGCAATGGCGGGCC
This sequence comes from Verrucomicrobiales bacterium, assembly GCA_038126655.1. Classification (GTDB taxonomy): domain Bacteria; phylum Verrucomicrobiota; class Verrucomicrobiia; order Limisphaerales; family JAYPEY01; genus JAYPEY01. The sequence goes on along the minus strand of JAYPGD010000051.1, from coordinate 2,798 downwards.
CCGACCGCGCGCGCCACGTGCACTGCCGGCAGGCTCAACGACAGGCGCAACGCCTCGGAGCGGTCAGATCCCGGACGCCTCCCCTGCCCCGGGCCGCGTGGCGCGTCGGGTGGAACGCCATGACCGGCGATCGATTCATCGGCTTCGAACGCCGCCGCATAGATGAAGGGATCAACGACCGTCCCCGGCGAACGCCAGGCCAACGCGCCGTTCACCTGCCCGTGCCAAGGGTTGCGAAAATCCCGGGATCCAATCATGGCCGCAACGCCGACCGTGGGAATATCGATCACAACCACGGCGACCTGCACATCGCCCGGCAGGCGCGTCACATGTTGCCTTGCCAACCATTCCAACTCGAACTGGACGTCCGGATCCAGCGTGGCGACGCCGCCCCACGGACGCCGCTGCAGCGCCAACGCGGCGAAGTGACCGGCCCGGCGCGGCGGCGGTTTCCGCCGCAAGGCCACCGACTGGGCTTCGGCTTCACTTCGCATGGCGTCGGTTATCATCCCTGCCTCATGCATCCGGCGCAGGGCGGCGCTTCGACGCGCCAGGGCGGCCTTGAGATTCCGATCCGGGCGCAGGCGTTCCGGCGATTGCGGCAGCCCCGCGATCAAAGCCGCCTCCGCCAGCGACAACTCCTTCACCGACACGCCGAAGTGTCTTTGCGCGGCCGCCTCCACCCCCCGGATGTTGCCGCCATAGGGCGCGATATTCAGGTAGGTTTCCAGGATCTGCTCCTTCTCCCGGATCGCCTCCAACTGCAACGCTCGGAAAGACTCGACCGCCTTGGCCGCATAGGTCCGCTTGCGATCGTCCATCATGCGGCAGACCTGCATCGTGATGGTGCTCGCCCCGGATACCCGCCGGAGGTTCAGGACATTGTCCCTCACCGCCCGCCCCACCGCCAAGGGATCCACCCCCATGTGTTCATGAAATCGCTCATCCTCCAGCGCGATCGTGGCCTTCACCACCCATGGCGACATCTCGTCCAATTCCACCGGCATCCGCCAGTGCTCCGTCTCTCCGCTCACGCGTGGCAGAATCGGCGCGCCGGTCGCGTCGCGCACGACCGGACTCTCTCCCCAGCGATCCAGCCGCTCCTCGGGAAACGGAAAACAAACCCACGCCGCAGCCAGAATGATCGGCGCCACAAGGGCGCAAACTCCCAGCCCCCTCAGGCAGACGATCACGCCTCGCCGCGCGCGCCGACAGTTCCGTTCATTCAGACGAAATGGGTTCTTCATCCACAATCCTCCGTCTCGCCAACCGCTTGAGAGTTCTTGTTCCGCATAGCCACCGGGCCTTTGACGGAAACACCGGAGAAAAAACTCCGGTGTGGCGCGGGATTCGGGAGGCGGGCTTTGCCATCTGCCATCTGCCATCTGCCATCTGAGATTTGAAACGGCGGATAGGAAATTCATGAACCACACCGCCGTTCGATCCC
>JAYPGD010000051.1:0-1341 GCA_038126655.1 Verrucomicrobiales bacterium | reverse complement strand
GGGTTGTTCATCGCCCCTCCTCCTCCTCGCCGATCCATTGAGAATTCTCGTTCCGCATAAACACCGCAGGCTTTGACGGAAACGGTGAGGGAAAGACTCCGTAATCCCGGTTGGAAAGAATTCAAGAGATCGAGCGTCTCAACGCTCAGGCAACCGTGAACCGGCAACGGCCAACCGGGAACTACTCCCCCACCGCCAGATGCATGATCTCCTCCTGCGTCGCGTTCCCCACATCCGTGATCTCGCCGGCAATCTCACCATGATGCATCACCAGGATACGGTCCGACATGCCCAGGACTTCCGGCAACTCCGAGCTGATCATCAGGATCGCCTTCCCCTCCGAGGCCAATCGATTCATCAGCAGGTAGATCTCATACTTCGCGCCCACATCAATGCCGCGGGTCGGTTCGTCGAAGATGATCACCTCGGCGTTCTTCTCCAGCCACTTCGCCAGGACCACCTTCTGCTGATTGCCGCCGGACAAGGTCTGCGCCGCCTGCTCGTGATCGGCGATGCGTATCTTCAGACTCTCCACGAATCCGGCAAACCGGTCGCTCTCGCGCTTCGGATCCACAAAACCGCCGCTGGAGAACGACTTCAGATTCGGCAGCCCGAAATTGGACTGCACGGACTGCCCCAGGACCAACCCCTGAGCCATGCGGTCCTCGGAAAGCAGACAGATCCCGGCCGCAATCGCGTCGCGCGGCGATCTGATCGCCAACTCCCGGCCGTCCAGGGAGATCGTCCCCGCCTCACGGGCGTCGGCCCCGAAGATCAACCGCGCCGCCTCCGTCCGCCCTGCGCCGACCAGGCCCGTGAGCCCGACAATCTCCCCGCTCCTCACTGAGAACGACACATCCTTCACCCGCGGCGCGCGCTTCAAGCCCCTGGCGACCAACCGCTCTGTGCCCGCGACATGCCGCTCCTTCGGAAATTCATTCTCCAACTTCCGCCCCACCATCATCTCGATCATGGACTCCCGCGTCAGTTCGCCGATCGCCTTTGTTCCCACTCCCTCCCCGTCGCGCAGCACGGTCACCCGATCCGCAATCTCAAAGATCTCGTCCAGTCGATGACTGATGTAGATCACGCCGATTCCCTGCGCCTTCAACGCCCTGACCACGCCAAACAGATGCTCCACCTCCTGAGGCGTCAACGTCGCGCTGGGCTCGTCCATCACGATGATCCGCGCGTCAAAGGCCAACGCCTTGGCAATCTCGACAATCTGCTGCTGCGCCACCGTCAGATCACGACACAGCGCCGTCGGATCAACCTCGACCCGAAGGCGTTCAAACAACGTTGAAGCCGCGGCGTCCTGCTCCTTCTCGGCGACGAATCCGC
>JAYPGD010000050.1:13032-18581 GCA_038126655.1 Verrucomicrobiales bacterium | reverse complement strand
CCACTCAGGGGTGTTCAGGACGGCCCAGAGGGCGTCCTCCATGCGGAGGCGCCAATCATGTTGCAGGGCGTTGGTGGGCGGATCCCCGCGGCGGACTTCGGCTTCGCGTTCGACGGCCAGGGCGTTGGCGGGGCCGTCGACGTGGTTTGACCAGCTGATGTAGTAACTGCGTTCGCGTTTCGTCGGTTCGGGTTTGACGCGGTCGGCTGCGGGAACGACGCGATCCTCATAACCTTCCCGCAGCAGGGCGACGAAGCGTTGACGTTCCCTCTTCGACGGTTTGCGGGTGAGGAGGCGGAGGAAGAGGCGGTCAACGAGTTGTTCGAGGGACTGGTTCTCGAGGGCGATCCGGGTGAAGTCGTGGCGGTTGCTGAGGCGGGTGAGCCAGACGCCCATGACGCCGTTGGCATAGATGGCGGGCTGCAGGATGTTGGGTTCGGTTTCGCGCTCGCTGCGCGGGTCCTGGCGGGCGCCGCGCCAACCGAAGGCGCGCAGCACGCTGGCGACGGCGGTGACGCGCGGCAGCCCCAGACTCGGGCGATCGCGCTCGTTGGAGGTGGAGGCCAGCATCCAGGAACGTCGGGGTTTGCCGAGGGTGAGCGCATTTCTGATTTCGCGCACGCTGTCGATGTCGAGACTGACCTCCTCCAGGTCGAACGGGGCGCCGGCGGCGTGGAACACGGAATCGACAATCTGTTCGGCGGTCAATCGACGCGGGGCGGGGGAGACGAAGAGGGGGCTGGTTTGGGAGAGGGAGGGGTCGGCGGCGCGCTGGTAGGCGTGGGAGTTGAGGATGAGCCGGGCGACGGCCTTCATGTCGTAGCCGGAGCGCACGAACTCGCGTCCGAGCCAGCGCAGCAATCCGGGATGCGACGGGCCGCCCTTCTCCCAGTCGGAGACATTGGCGACGAGGCCGCGGCCCATGAGGCGGCGCCAGATCCGGTTGACCATCACCTGGGCGAAGCGTTCGTTCTGCGGGGCGGTGATGAGGGCGGCGAGCCGATCGCGGGGGCTTCCGGGATTCTCGGCGAGTTGGTCGGCGACCTTTTCGTCGCAATAGCGCGCGAAGGGCCAGGCGGGCTTCACTTCCTCGCCGGGTTTCATGGTGACCTCGATCAACGGCTTGCGGCCGGTCTGGTGCAGGCGGTCGTCGGGCACGCTGCTGGATTTGGGCAGCTTGATCGCGTCCTGCTTGAGCAGGGCGGCCAACTGCAGCAGGTCCCGCTGTTTGGAGATGTGCGAAGGGGCGTCGTGGCAGCGGGCGCATTTCATTTCGACGCCGAGGAAGGCGGAGCTGACGATGATGCCCTTGGCGGCCATGGGCAGGTCGTTCTGCGAAGCGGTGGCGAATCCGGCGGGGCCGCCGAAACGTTCGCTGCCCTCCATGCGGATGAGCTCGGTGACGAAGAGATCGGCCGGCTTGTTGTCGAGCAGCGACTCATACAGCCACCAACGGAAGGGGCCCGTGTTGTTGAGGGTGGGGTTGATCACGTTGGGATTCTCGGCCAGCACATCCAGCCAGTAGCCCATCCAATGATCCGCCCAGCGCCGGTCGGCCAGAAGGCGGTCGATGACCTTGTCGCGGCGCGGGTCCTTCAGGAAGGCGGCAATCTCGGCCTCGGAGGGGGTGACGCCGACGGTGTCGAGCGTCACGCGGCGGAGGAAGGCGAGGTCGTCGGCCGGGGGATTGGGTTTGAAGTTGGCGACGTCGAATTGCGGCCAGGAGGCGCCGCCCTGGATCCATCGTTTGAGCAGGGCGATCTCGTCCGCGCTCAAGGGATCCCCCTTGGGAGGCATGATGTCGTCCTCGTCGTCGGTGGTGATGCGGTGGATCAGGGCGCTTTCGGCGGCGTTGCCGGGGATAATGGCGGGGCCGTCGGATCGGCCGCCCTTGAGCATGGATTCCAGTTCGTCGATGCGCAGGCCGCCCTTGGCCCTGCCGCCCTGGTGGCAGTCGTGGCAGCGTTTCTCCAGCAGGGGGCGGACCTGCCGGTGGTAGTCTGCGCCGGAGCCGCCGTCCTGCCGCGTTTCCCGGGCGACGGCGGCGATGCGGCTGCCGATGAAATGATCGATGGGGTTGTTGGCGGGGAGGCCTTTCGGCAGTTCGGGCACGCCCGCCTCGCCCGCCCCGGCCAGCCAGTCCTCGGCGGCGGCGCGACGCTTCTTCCAGTAGGCGGCGTTGGCGGCGCGGCGGACGGCGCGGGCCTTGGCGTTGATGCGATCCAGTTGCTCGCGGCGTTCCGCCTCATAGGCGGCCCAACCTTCGTCGGTGTAGGGGACGCGGCGTTGGCCGGGGGAGATCAGCGACCAGGATTCGCTGCCTTCCAACGAAATGGCGGCGACCGTCTCCCCGAATTCGGGCCGCTGTTTGAGCTTCCCCTTGATGTTGCCCAGCATGGTTTCCAGCACGATGAAATGTTCGCCGCCCGCGCTTTCGAATTCCCGCCACACCTCGCGGTTGCCGGGCGGCGCGAACCGGAAGTCCGGCCCCAGGTCGAGATAGTCATCCTGCGCGGCCAGGGGGGTGTGCCCGCCTGAATCGGTCGTGCGCGGCGCGGTTTCTAGAATCTCCTCGCCGTCGATGAACAATCGGGTGAGGCCGCGTCCCCGGAGGAGCAGTCGGTGCCGGCCCTGCGGCAGCGTCACCATTGCGGCGGCGCGTACGTGGGAGGGGTTCGCGCGGTCGGCGCGGACGCCGGTCGAGATGTATTTTTGCGGGGCCTCGAAGAAGCCGAACGCCTCCTCCTCGTAGGACTCCGTGACCACTGGTTCGTCGGGCCAGCCGTTGGCTTCCGGCACGCCCTTCTCGCTGATCTGGACCAACACCCGGCCGGGCGGGACCATGTCCGGATTGACCGGGGGCGGGGGGCGGACGAACCGGTAGGCCTGCGCGATCTCCCGCGGATTGAAGCCGCGCCGATAAAGGGCCACGTTGTCCAGCCAGCCCTTGAAGGAGGAGCCCTCCCCGCGGCTGTAGCCGGTTCCGATGACGAGGTCGTCGGCGTCCTGGACGGGCGGTTGGTCGGTCGGGCCGTCGGCGCTCCAGACACCCGTGGAAGGTTTGCCGTCGAGGTAGCCGCGGGCGCTGTCCGCCTGGCCGAACGTGTATTCGAACGCGATGTGATGCCAGCCGCCGACGGGGATGGCCCGGTCGCTGTTCCAACGATGCCAGGCGACCTTTCCGGTTGTGGGATTCCGGCTGGTGAAGAGGAAGTTCAAATGGCCGCCGCCGCCCGAACCCTGCAGACGGACGGAGTAGTTCTGGTTGGCGTCGCTGAATTCCTCGCCGTGTTTGATGTGCCGCCCCTTGCCGATGAGGTAGACCCATCCGGACCCGATGGAGCGGATGCGCACCCAGGCCTCGAAACCGAGCGTGTCGCCCCGGCCGAAACGGATGTTCGCCTTGCCCCCGCGTTCGTGGTCCTTCACCAGGATGGCGCCCTCGTGGCCGGCGAAGGACATGGCCATGTTGTTCGTCTTGAAGTCGGGATATTTCGGGGCGCGAGGACCGGCGGCGGGAACGCCGGGTTGTCCCCACCATTCGGCGGGCGAAACGGCGTCGTCGAACCGCCATTCGAGGATGGGCTCCGCGGCGATGCCGGATCCGGCAAAGGCTGCGAGCATCAGCGCCAGTTGAAGGGAACGTGGTTTCATGAATTCAATCGAGGCGCTGCGGACTTTTCGGGCTCAGGCAAACAACGCCTCGACCGGCCGGCCCTGATCGGTGATCGGGACGGGGCGGGAGCCGTCGAAGAGCTCCATGCCCGGGTCGATTCCGAGGGCGGCGTGGATGGTGGCGTGGAAATCCGGAATGGAAACCGGATTCTCGACGATGGTCTTGCCGAGTTCGTCGGTGACGCCGTAGGCGCCGCGGTGCTTCAATCCGCCGCCCGCGAGGAGGAGGCTGAAGGCCGTCCCCTGGTGTCCGCGGCCGCCGCGCCCGTCATAGGCGGCGGGGCGGCCGAACTCCGTGCCGATGGCGACGAGCGTCTTGTCGAGCATGCCCTGCTTCTCCAAGTCGATGATCAGCGCGGAAAGCGCGATGTCCAGTTCCTTGATCAGAAGATGCTGGTTGCGCTGTCCTTCGTTATGCGTGTCCCAGCCGGTGCCGTTGATGAAATTGAGGTTGTGCGACACCTCGATGAAACGGACGCCGGCCTGCGCCAATCGACGGGACAGGAGGCAACGTTGGCCGAATTCGCCGCCGTAGCTGTTGCGCAGGTCGTCTGATTCATCCTTGAGGCGGAAGTGGCGCATGAACTCCGGCCCGGCGAGCCGCAGGGCTTCGTCCTGGGCCGCGCGGTATTGGGCGATGACGGAGCCGTCCGGTATGCGGTCGGTTAGGGGTTCAAGCAGCCGCTTGCGTCGCTCGGCCCGGGTCGGGGTGACATCGATCGGACGCGAGAATCCCGCGGGGCCGCTTTCGGTGTCGACGAGGTAGACATAGCCGGCCTTGGCTCCCAGATAGCCGGGGCCGCGGCTGACATTCGGATAACCGATGAGCATGTAGGGCGGGACCTGCGGATCCACCGCGCCGCGGACGTGTCCGATGATCGAGCCGATGGAAGGATAAGTGATGCTGCCGCTGATCAAGCGGCCGGTATGCACGAAATTGGTGCCGAAGGCATGTTCGTCGATCAGGTGGTGGTTGACCGTGCGCATGGCGGTCAGGCGTTCGGCGAGTCGGGCCGTGCGCGGCAGGTGTTCACAGAATCGCACTCCCGGCACAGCGGTGTCGATGGCGGCGTATTCGGAGCCTGCCACCTTGGGGGAAGCCTTGGAATTGCCGCGGCGTTTGGGGTCGAAGGTGTCGATCTGCGCCATGCCGCCGCCGAGCCAGATGAAGATCACGTGTTCGGCCCGGCCCTTGGGGAGGTTGGGCGCGCCGGAGGGAGAGGCGGTCAGGGACCGGCCGGCGAGGGCGGCCCCGGCAAGGACTCCCGTTTGCTGGAGAAAATCGCGTCTGTTCATGATCCTGCGTTCGCTGCCATAAGTTTTGACGGGCATTATAGCGTCAAGGCGGGGAGTTGAGAACCGTCCAATGCAGCTCTTTATCGAAAAAGTCCCTTCCCTTGGGGGCGAAACTCACTTTTCCTTGATCCAGACATTGCGGAAGGCGACGGGATTGCCGTGTCCCTGGAAATTGATGATTCCCTTTGCCTTCTCCGGACGCGAACCGCCGGCGCCGGTGCCTTTGGGCAGTTCGACGTTGTCATGAATCAACACGCCGTTGTGTCGGACGGTGATCCGGGCGTTCTTCACCTTCCTGCCTCCCTCGAAGGCCGGCGCCGTGAAGTCGATGTCGTAGGTCTGCCAGCGGAGGGGCGGGAAGGCCATGGGAACATCCGGAATCTTGAACTTGTAGAAGCTGCCGCACCATTGCTTGTTGCGGGACTGGGTCTTGAAGGGATTGTTGGCCTCGTCCAGATCCAGCGCAAAGGAATCGAGGACCTGGCACTCGTAATTGTCGTAGATGTAGATCCCGCTGTTGCCGCGGTCCTGGCTGCTGGGCAGGCGGCCGGGCTTGAACGGCAGGCGGAATTCCAGGT
>JAYPGD010000050.1:1044-13022 GCA_038126655.1 Verrucomicrobiales bacterium | reverse complement strand
TTGTCCGGCTGCCGGCCCAGAGCAGGCCGCCCTCGATCTTCCCTGTCACATTCTCATTGGCCTCCCCATTGAAGACGACCATTGCGCCCTGGGGCGCATTCTTGCCCATGGTCGGGCTTTGCCGTTCGACGCGCTTCAGCCCCTGCAACAGGGATTTCAGTTCTTTTCGTTCCAGGACTCTGGCGTTGATCCGGGACTGGTCCCAGCCATCGCCGGGCAATCCGCCTTGGTAGAGGGACACGAGAAACTTCCCATTGTCGATGTCCGCGGCCTGCAGGCCGACGGTCGCGCCGTCCAGTTTTCCCGTGTATTCGCCCTGGATCAGGAAATCGGGATGTTCGGCTGCGGCCTTCCCGGGGTGCGTCCAGACTTTGACGTTGGATCCGGGAGCGGCATGCGTGGCGAGGCAGCCCAGAAGCAGGCCGGCGATGAGCAGTCGGGAAACGATCTTCATAGGCGGACCATTCCTTCGGAAACCGCCGTCCCGGGTCAAGGATGAAGCGTTTGGGTTCTCATTCGTAAAAAAAGTCCTAAAGTCCGCGCTCGACCCGCCGATGGACTGTTCCGAGGGTTTCTATATGGGTGACAGTATGATTGAGACTCCGATTCAGGGCACCGCGACATCCGCGCCGGACGCTGGCGAATCCCCCATGCTGGTGCGTTCCACCGAGGCCGGTCGGGTTTGTGCGCGCCAACGAGGCCTTTCGCGAGGCTGTTGGTTTCAGTGAGGCCGAACTGGCCGGGAAGCCGTTTGTGGACTGGATTCTGCCGGAGGACCGTGAAACTTTCGAGGCGGCGCTTGCGGGAGAAAGAGAATGCTGCCGGGTCGACCATCGGACCGCCGCCGGCGATTCGTTGCGGCTGGACATCCATGTCGCCAACCAACAGGTGGGCGCCATGGTCCTTGCCCGCCGGGCGACTGACGATGAGCTCGGCGAGGCCCAGGAAGACGACGAAGAGGACGAGGCCACGGTCCGGGGCACGCTCCATACGATCGCGCGCATCATCGAGGACCAGAATCCCGGTTACAAATACTCCCTCCTGCTGGTCGCCGACGGTCGCTTTGTGAGGGGCGCCGGGCCCAGCCTGCCGGAGGATTACAATGCGGCAATCGACGGCTATGCGGTGGGGCCGGCGGTCGGCTCCTGCGGCACGGCAATCTATTGGAATGTTCCTGTGGTGGTGGATGATATCCAGGCCGACCCGTTGTGGACTCCGTTTGCGGAGCTGGCTAAGAAGGCGGGGGTCGCGGCCTGCTGGTCGCATCCGTTCACCAGCAAGAGCGGCAGCGTGCTGGGTGCGTTGGCCCTGTATTCACCTGAGCCCCGCAAGCCGACGGCGGGGCAATTGAGACTTTTGAAGGCGGCGGCCCGCATGACGGGGCTGGCTGTCGAACGCGGGCGCGCTGAGGAGGCCCTCCGGACGAAGCGGAAGCGGGAACTGGAGTTGGAGGAACAACTGCGACAGGCCGCGAAGATGGAGGCGCTCGGCGTGCTGGCCGGCGGCGTCGCCCATGACTTCAACAATGTGCTCGGGACCATCCTTGGCAACGCCCAATTGGCCCAGGATATTGCGCCCTCCGATTCCGAGCTCGAGGAATTCCTGCAGGCCATCGTCGACGCCAGTCGCCGCGCGGGCAAATTCTGCCAGCAGATGCTGGCCTACGCCGGACGCGGTTCGCTCAAGAAGTCGCTGATCGAACTGGGCTCCCTGCCGCCGCAGCTGGACAGCCTGGTCAAGGCCTCCCTGTCGAAGAAGGCCAACCTGGAATACTCGCTTCACAAGAAGCCGATCTTTGTGGAGGCCGATGAGAATCAGATCCTGCAGGTGATCATGAACCTGATCACCAACGCGGCGGAGGCGTTGGGCGAAAACGAGGGCCGCATCGTCCTCGCCACCGATGTCGCCGAATACAGCGCCGCCGACCTGCTTCAGCTCGATCCGCAGGCCGGTCTGCCTGCCGGCGAATATGCCCGCTTGACGGTCGCCGACAACGGATCAGGCATGGACCCGGAGACCGCATCGCGGATCTTCGACCCGTTCTTCACCACCAAATTCACTGGTCGCGGACTTGGATTGTCAGCGGTGCAGGGAATCATCGCGAAACACAGCGGCGTGATTCATTGCCAAACCGCGCCGGGTGAAGGAACCACCTTCACCATTCTGCTCCCGACGGCCGAAATCTCCGCTCCCGACGATCACAGGAGCGAACCTGACGTTCCTGTGAAGCCCTCGGACAAACGGGTGTTGGTGGTTGATGACGACGACGGCCTCCGTAAGGCCCTGGTCAAACGGCTTGAACGCAGCGGGTTTGCCGTTGCGCAGGCTGTCGACGGCCGGGAGGCGTTGGACGTGTTCACAAAGGATCCTCAAGCCGTCGACTGTGTTCTCCTGGATGTCAGCATGCCAAGATTGAATGGCGACGAGGTGCACCGGGAAATGATCGCCCTCCGCGAGGATGTTCCCGTGATCGTGATGAGCGGCTTCAACGATGTGGAAGTCCTCGAACGCTTCGATGGCGCGAGGCTGGCGGGCGTCCTTCAGAAACCGGTGGCGGCGAAGGATCTGCTCGCGGCGATCAACCAGGCCCTTGCGAAGTAGGGCCGGAGTCTTCGTTCGGGTTTTACAACGGCCGCGTGAACGCCGCCGGATTCGCTCTTGATCAGCGCATGCTGATCGTGGTCCCGATTCAAGGCGGCGCGTCGACGTTCGCTCTCTCCCTGCTTCACATTTCCCCGGGTCTCCGTGGAGAGGCGATTCCAGTCGTTCAAGAAATAGAGCGCTGATTGCGCTCCCGGTCTGTCTGATGATCTGAATGTCCGAACCAAAGGCCGGTTGACGAAACGGCCAAACAATCGTCTATTGTCGGTCGCAGCCAAGTTGAACGCCTTCACCCCGCATTTTCACCCATGACAAGAAGCCAGGCGCCTTCCCCGTTTGATCGTCGACGATTTCTGAAAGCGGCGGGAATTTCCATCGCGTTGCCGATGTTGGAATCCGCGAACGCGAACGCTTCAGCCAATAGCGCGTCCAACCGCCGCCTTGTCTGTATTGGCGGATTTCTTGGATTTCACCGACCGGCCATCTATCCGAAGAAAACCGGCCGGGGCTACGAATTGACGCCGATCCTCAAGCCGCTTGAACGCCACCGCGAGGATCTGACGGTGTTCTCGGGTCTGGATCACCGCGCCGCCGGCGGGCACCAGAACTGGAGCAACTATCTCTGCGGACGCAAGGTGGGACGCATCTCCCTGGACCAGATTGTCGCGGCCGAGATCGGTCAGGACACGCGCTTTCCCTCCGTGCAATTGACCGCCGGCCGGCCGGCGCAATCAATGAGCTTCACCCGACAGGGAATCGCCCTGCCCATGACGCAGCGTCCGAGCGTCTTCTACAGTCAGCTTTTCGCCTCGCCCGAGGACCGCGCCCATACCGAATACCTTCTCAAGAGCGGCAAGAGCGCCCTCGACACCGTGTTGGACGACGCCAAGCGCCTGCAGAGGCAGGTCTCGCCCTCGGACAAGGCCAAACTCGACGAATACTTTGATTCCCTGCGCGATGTGGAAGTCCGCATGAAGCGGCAGCTGAATGGCGTTCATGAGGCGCCGCCGACAACGGACTACCGACTGCCGGACTACGATCCCATCGCCCCGAACCTGATGTTGGAGGCGGAGACGTTGATGTACGATCTCATGGCATTGGCGTTGGAAACGGATTCCTCGCGGGTGATGACCCTGTTCCTCGGCGGCTTGGGGCAGGTCTTCACCATCGATGGCGTGACGCTTCAATCGGGCTACCACGCGCTTTCCCATCACGGGAACGATCCAGACAAGATTCGCGACCTGGTCAGTGTCGAGGCGCAACACATGGTCCGCTTCGCGCGGTTTCTGGACCAATTGAAGACCAAGACCGACGCGGAGCAACGCCCGCTGCTCGATTCCACCATTGTGATGATGGGAACCGGCATGGGGGATTCCAGCGTGCACGACAATCGCGACCTGCCGCTGGTCGTCGCGGGCGGCGGGTTCAAGCACGGTCGGCACCTGGCGACCGATCCCGCGAAACCGGACGCTCCCATGATGGGGAATCTTTTCGTATGCCTGCTGCAAAGCCTCGGCATCGAGCGCCATTCCTTCGCGGATGCCCAGGGCGCGCTGTCCGCATTTGGCTGAGGCGTTTCTTCAATTCTTGTCTTATCGGGATGCTCAAGCGTTGCCTTTCAATCGCACTGGCGCTCGCGGGGATGGGGGCGACCGCATTCCCGGAACCGCTCCCTAAAAGCGCCGCCGCCCTGATCCGGGAGCATTGCCTTGAGTGCCACGATCAAGAGACTCAGAAGGGCGGCGTCAATCTCGAGGTCTCGCACATTCCCTGGGCCAGCGTCGAGGAGCGGACCTTCTGGGAACGCGCGATGGCGGCGGTCGCAGAAAAACGCATGCCGCCGGAGAATCGGGATCAACCCACCGACGAGGAGCGGGACCGGTTTACGGCATGGCTGGACCAGCAGTTGACCGCCTATTCGCTGCGGGGCGGCACGGTGGCGCGCCGACTCAATCGCGAGGAATACTACAACAGCGTCAAGTTCATCCTGGGAATGCATTTCGACATGCCGCCCGGATTTCCCGCCGACCCCGAGGCGCATGGGTTCGACAATGTCGCCGAGTCGCTCCAGTTGTCCCCGACCTTGATGGACGCCTACGCCGAGACCGCTTTCGCAATTGCCGACAAGGTGTTTCCGCGGCCGCTGCCCAAGGTCGAACCGAAGGCCTACGAAGTCGCCGCCGATGAAATGGCGATCAGCTATTCGTCTGGAAGCGTTCGCGACGGCGCCCTGCGGCTGGTTTCCAGTTCGGCCAACATCATGCGCAGCTCCACCTGGCCGAACAAGGTGGAGATCAAGGCGTCCGGGACCTACAAGGTCGTCTTTCAGGCCTCGGCCTTCCGTCCGAAGGAGGGCGAACCGCCGTTGCTCCAGGTCTACGCCCGAGACCTCATCAGCAACGACGCCATCACTGTTCGCATGTTGCGTTTGTTGGGCGAGACTGAGGTCGCCGCGGAATCGCCCGCGACCTACGAGTTCGACGCGACCCTGTATGCCGGCCAAACCATTGTCTTTCACTACGCCAATGCCGACTTGAACAGCGATCCCGACAAGAAAGACCAGTTGATTGACTCTTTCCGGAAACGCTTTGAAGCCGATCCGCGCTATCTCGCCGCGTGGTTGCAGGTGGCCCGGGGCAAGAGTCAGACCTTCCGGGGCGGCGTCGGCTGGGAACGCCTGAAGAAGCTTATGGCCGATGAGTCGCTCCAGGCCGACCAGGTCGCGATCGATTCCGGGGAAACGCGGGCCTTGCTGGAACGGATCGGCGAGGATCCGGTCCTGTTCGTCGAGACGGCTGCCTACGAACACTTCGAGACCGGGCCGGGACTGGATATCCACTCGGCCGTCATTCGCGGGCCTTTCCAGCGGGTCGATGGTCCCGCGGAGAAGATGCGCAAGCGGTTTCAGATCAATTTCTTCGGCGCCCGCAACCAGCGCTCGGATCGTGAGTGGAACCAGGCGATTCTGGACCGCCTGCTCAACTATGCCTTTCGGCGGCCGGTTGAAAAGGAGACGGTGGACGCCTTCAACGACTTGATCTCCGGTCACCGGGCGCAGGGCCATACGCGGGAGCAGGGATTTCATCTCGCCTTGCGCACGGTCCTGATGTCGCCGCGTTTCCTGTATCGATCACTGAAACCGGGGCGACTCGACGCGCATGATCTGGCGACGCGGCTGTCCTATTTTCTCACGAGCAATCCGCCGGATTACGAGCTCCGGCAGCTCGCCGACAGCGGGAAACTGAATGATCCGGCGGTATTGCGAAAGGAGGCCGAACGGCTCCTGCCGACGACGCCGGACGCCTCCATGATTCAGAGGTTTACGGGGCAATGGCTCGATACCCGCGCCCTTGCGGACATCATGCCGGATCCCCGATTGAACTTCACCGACGCGGACGCCGACGCCGCCAAACAGGAAGTGGAGCGCTTTTTTCTGGAGATGCTCCAGACGAACCGGCCCATGACGGATTTCATCGATCCGGATTTCACCTACACCACCGCTTCGATCGCAAAGAAGATCTACGGATTGGAGGAGGGGTTCGATCCCGCGACGAACATCATCCAGAGAATCACCCTTTCGCGAGGCGGGCGTTATGGCGGCGTCCTGGGACAGGCGGCCGTGCTCATGGCCACCGCGAATGGCGTCGATACGCAACCCGTCATCCGCGGCGTATGGGCGCTGGAGAACATTCTGGGCGATCCGCCGCCGCCGCCGCCGGAAGCGGTCCCGGCCATCACGCCGGACACCGCCGGCGCGACGACGACGCGCGAATTGTTGAAGGCGCACATGGCGGATCCCGATTGCGCGCGGTGTCATCGGAAAATCGATCCCGTCGGCTTTGCCCTGGAGAACTTCGACGCCGTCGGCAGATGGCGCACTCATTACCCCGTCTACGGCAGGGATGACCAGGGACGCGAGACGGTGAAGCAGGGAGCCCGCATCGATTCCTCCGGCCAGCTTCCCGACGGCACGCCCATTAAGGACATCGTGGACCTGAAACTCTGGGTGGTGGAGCACATCGACCGCTTCTCGAACTGCCTCGCGGAGAAGCTTCTTGTCTACGCCACCGGGCGGATTCCCACCTATGTGGAGCGGAAGGAAATCGCCCGGATCGTCAAAGCCAATCGTGAGAATGGCAACGGCTTCCGGGACCTGATCCTGGCCCTGATCGACAGCGTAACCTTTCGGACGAAGTAGCGGCGCCCGAAACCGGAGAGCCCGAATAGGCAGCGGCCCAAGGCCCGCCCTCAGCGGAGTCGCGATGACAGAAAGGCCGCCACGGTCTCACCCAGGAAGGCGTTGCCGGGGCCGGTGAAATGGCAGTCGTCGGGGCGTTGGAGTTCGTCCAGGCGCGGAGTGATGGCGGTGAAGAGATCGTTGATGTCGATCTTGTGACCGGCCATGACTTCGGCGGCGGCGGCGTTGCGTTCGATGATGGAATCGGCCGTGAACCGCTTCTTGGGGACATCCGGGAGCGGCGTGGTGTTTGCCCAGACCAGGGTCGCGCCGGTTCGCTTCATCCGTTCGATCAATTGTTCCAGCCGGGCGGCGTAATCTGCGACGGGCGTGTTGCGATCGTGGATGCCGAAGTTGAAATGAATGAGGTCCCATTTTCCATCGCCGAGCCAGATGTCGATCTTCTTCAAACCGGTGGCGGTCGGTCCGCAATTCGCCGGGGCGCGATGCACGTTGGCCTTGCCGGCGAGCGCCTGGCGCACGGTCTGCGTGTAAGCGCGCGACACCGAGTCCCCGATCAGCAATACGCGCGGCAGCTTCGGATCATCCTCGACGAAGTCCCAGGCGTTGGCCTGCCCCGCGACCTTCTGCCGTTTGTGGATCGGCAGGTAGAATCCGCCCAACTCGGATTGGAGGACGCGTTCCCAAGCCTGTCGCTCCGGGCTGAGCGTCGCGACCCAGGCCTGGTATTTCGCGTCCAGTTGCGCCGCGGCCCTGGCCTTCGCCTTCGCGGCTTCGGCGGCGTTGGTGGGTTCGTTCTTGTCCTGGGCCAAGGCGATGGTCGCAAGGGCCAGCGAAAGGCCGAGAATCCGGATGGTCATTCTTGAGTGGGACATGTTCTTCAATCAGGCGGCGACGCGGGTGTCAGGCATTGTGCATAGGGGTTCAAGGGATTCACGCCAATGCCAAATCAACCGGATCATCGCGGCAGCAGGCCGTTGCTCTGGGCGACCTCCGCGACCTTTTGGGCCAGCAGGCCGCCCAACTCGACGACCAGCCGCGCGTCGGCGTTCGACACCTTCTCCCGATCGAGGTGCATGGCCCACAGCTGAAGAACGCCGCGTTCGTCCCCCTCGACCTCGGGAAAACTGTCGTCCTCCAGCAGGCTGGCGATTGAGCCGGTGGTGAAATTGACCTCGTCCAGGCCCAACAAGCCTTCGCGCATCGGTCCGTCGAGAATGGCCGGGGCAAGCTGCGGTAGGTCCATGAGCACGGAGAAGCGCCCGTCGAATTCCGGATGCCCGAGATGGACCGCGTCCGCCTCCGCGAAGCGTTTGCTCTGCTCGAGCAGTTTTGACTCCACGATCTGAAAGCGCAGGTTCACGGCCCGCGGCAGGCGCCCCCAGATCAGCGTGACCTTCCGCTCGTTCTGACGTTGGACCCGCTTCTCCATGACGTAGCCCCGTTCTTCGAGTTGCCGGAGCTTGCGGGGAAAATCGCCGCGCCGAAGGCGCCACGCGTAGACGCCCGCCGCGACAAACGCCGCCACGGCGATCACATCCACGATCTGCGCTCCGGTGATGGCCGACAACAATTCCACAGGGGCAAGCTGCCAAGGTTTGGGGTCGCTTGAAAGCCGGGAGTTGGATCCGGGAGCCGTTAGTTTTCGCCGCGGGCGGCAGTCTGTATGGTGACCGCATGTCGAAATCCGAATTGAATCATCCGGAAGACGACGCCCGTTACGAGGCGTTTGTCAGGCTTTTCGCCCATCACGAGGCGGAGTTGCGCCGCTTTGCGGGTTCGTTCCTGCCCTCCTGGGGGGATGTGGACGAACTGATGCAGCGTTCGGCGCTGGCGATGTGGCGAAAGTTCGACCAGTTCGACCAGGGCGCCAGCTTCATCAAGTGGGCCTGCGTGGTGACGCGGTTCGAGGCTCTGGCCTATCGCCGCAAGATGGCGCGGGACCGCCATGTGTTCCGGGAGGATGTCCTGGAACTCATGGCCGAGGAGGCGGCGGAGGAGTTGAATCAGCGCAGCGCCGAACAGGACGCCCTGGAGTCCTGCCTGCTGGCAATGCCGGAGAAACAACGGAAGTTCGTGATGCTCGCCTACACGCCCGGCGTGAAGATCAAGGAACTGGCCGAGGAGGCCGGCTCCACCTCGGCGGCCTTCTACATGCGCCTGAAACGGCTGCGCCGGCAGTTGATGCAATGCGTCGAGGCCAAAACCCTGCAGACCAAGGAAGCACAATGAACGAAGCGCGCTTCGAAGACCTTCCGGAGGAGGAGCAGGAGTGGATCGACGCTTTCCTGAATGGCGGGATCGACGATGACTCGTTCGCGAAACTGCAGGATCGGATGCTGGAGCGTCCGGAGCTGCGGACGGTGATGCGGCGTTGCCTGGCCCTGCATCAGGAGCTTCAGGAACGCGGGGAAGGCGCTTCGGGCGAGGCGGTGGATTTGTGGGCGGCGATGGACGCCCGACCCAAGCCGTCGAATGTCGTCCAGATTCCGGAGGCGGCCGGGTTTCGCAGGTGGGCGCCGATCGCGATTGCGGCGGGCGTCGCCTTTGTGTTCGGCCTGTTGTTCATGAAGATGAGCGGCGCAGAAAAGGGGGGCGGGGAGCGGCGCGCGGCCCAGACGCCAACGCCGTCAGCGCCCGAGGAAGCGGAGCCCTCAGCCGAAGGATTTGCGGTGGTGCGCAACCTCTTCGACGCGCGTTGGCCCGATGGGCAACGCTCCTTGAAGGAGGGGGAAAGCCTGGGCTTCGAGTCGTTGCGGTTGGACGCGGGGGTGGTGGAGATTCAGTTCTATTCCGGGGCGACGATGGTTGTCGAAGGTCCGGCCGAGATCGCTTTGAAGTCGGCTTGGGAAGCGGCGTGTCGCGAAGGCGCGGTGCGGATGCGCGTGCCGCCGGCGGCGCGGGGCTTCCGGTTGAATGCGCCCGAAACCGAGATTGTGGATCTGGGCACGGAGTTTGGCTTGGAGGTCCGCAACGGCCGTTCGCATGTGGTGGTGATCGATGGGGAGATCTCCTTCAAGCACCGTTCCGGTTCGGAGCGGATCGTCCGAAAGGGCGCCGCCTGGAACCTGCCGGATGGAGGGGATGAAGAATTGGACGTCTCGGGGCGCGTGGCCTTTCCCGACGCCGGGAATTTCAATCTGCTGGCGCAGACGAGGCGGCGCACCGACTTTGAGCGCTGGATCGCGCATCGCAAGTCGCTGGCGCGCGATGCGCGCGTGATCGCCTACTACACCTTTGACCGGCCGGATCCGGCGGCGCTGATCGCCAGCGTCGCCGAGCCGCGAAATCCGGAACTCGATGGCGCCGTGGTGTTGGCGGAAACGACCGACGGCCGCTGGCCCGGCATGAAGCAGGCCCTGGAATTCAGGCGGCCGGGTTCGCGTGTGCGCGTGCGCATTCCCGGAGAATTCAGCGCGTTCACTTTTGCCGCGTGGGTGCGGGTCGACAGCCTCGATCGGCGCTACAACGCCCTCTTCATGGGCGACGGCTACGAGAACGGCGAACCGCACTGGCAGATCCGCGACGACGGGAAGTTGATGCTTTCAGTGATGGTCGATGACGCCCGCTCACTGCCCGGACATCCGCAAAGCCGCTTTCATCACGTCTATTTTTCCCCGCCGATCTGGGACCTTTCCAAGAGCGGGCAGTGGCTGCACCTGGCGTCGATCTTCGATCCGAAGAACAAGCGGGTCACCCATCACGTGAATGGCGAAAAGATCTCCGAGGAGGCCATTCTGCCGGAGTTTCAGGTCGGCGCGCTGCGCATCGGCGCCGGCGAGATCGGCAACTGGGGCGAGCCTTTCCGCGCGACCCCCTGGTTCGCCATCCGCAACCTTAACGGCCGCATTGATGAACTGGTCATCCTCGACGCCGCGCTTTCCGATGAGGAAGTCCTGAAGCTCTACAGTCAGAGCCGTTCGGAACGCTACTGACAAAACAACTTCCGCACGGCCGGCTTGGTCACCTTGCCCATGGCGTTGCGGGGCAGCGCGTCGAGGAGCTTGAGGAGCTTCGGAATCTTGTAGACCGACATTCGGTCGCGGCACCATTCCCGCAATGAGTCGAGGTCCATCTCGGTGCCCTCGCGCGGGACGACTGCGGCGGCGACCGCCTCGCCCCAGGTGTCGTCGGGCGCGCCGATCACCGCGCATTCCCGGATGTCCGGATGCTGCAGGAGCGCTGCCTCGATTTCCAATGCCGACAACTTGTAGCCGCCGCTCTTGATGATGTCCACGGACAGCCGCCCCATGATGCGATGGCAACCCGTCTCCAACACCGCCATGTCTCCCGTGCGAAACCAGCCGTCGTCGAACGATTCCCGCGTGATTTCCGGGCGACGCCAGTATTCCAGGAACACCGCCGGGCCGCGCACCTGGATTTCTCCCGGTTCGTCCTCGGCGGTCACAATCCCGCCGTTCTCCGACTTCAGTCGGATCTCCACGGTCGGCAACGGCTTGCCGACGGAGCCGGGCCGGCGTTCGCCGTGAAGGGGGTTTGAGAGCGCCATGCCGATCTCGGTCATGCCGTAGCGTTCCAGCAGCTTCTGCCCGGTCAGTTCTGTCCAGCGTTCGTGAACGCTCGCGGGCAGGGCGGCGGATCCCGAAATTATCAGGCGCATCCGGCCAAACGCGGCGGCGACGGCTTTGCGTTCGTCTTCGGCGGCGGCGTCCAGCGCCTGGATGAGCTTCACGTAGATCGTCGGCACGGCCATGAAAACCGTGTAGGCGTCGGCCTTCACCCGGTCGAGGATGGCGGGCAGGTCAAAACGCGAGAAGGGCTCGATGGCGGCGCCCGCCCACAGCGCGCAGGACATCACGTTGATGATGCCGTGGATATGATGCAGGGGGAGAAACAAGGGGATGCGGTCGTCGGCGCGCCATTCCCACGCCTCCACCAGCATCTTGATCTGGGCTTGCAGGTTGTCGTGAGTTGTGACGACGCCTTTCGGTTTGCTGGTGGTGCCGCTGGTGTAAAGGATCAAGGCGCGGCGCTCTCCGGTGAGGTTTGGCAGTCTGGTTTCGCCATCTCCGGGCAATGACTCGAGCCGCGTCAGCCGTATTCCCACGCGATCGCAGACCGGCCGGATCTTCTCGGCCATGTCGGCCGACGCCAGCACGGTGGAGACCGCTGCGTCGGTCAGCGCATATTCCCATTCGGGTTCCGTGGCGGAAAGGCA
>JAYPGD010000050.1:0-1034 GCA_038126655.1 Verrucomicrobiales bacterium | reverse complement strand
CACGGCCACCCCGCCGGCCCGCCAGATGCCCCATTGCGCGGCCGTGTATCCGATGCCCGTGGGCGCGAGCAGGGCGACCCGCGCCTCGGAAAGATCGGTCGCGTCGTCCAACAACGCCATCGCCGCCGCGGCCGAGCGTTCCAGCAGATCGGCGTAGGTGTGGGAGACTGCGGGGCTGCGAAAGGCGACTGCGTCGCCACGCGAGCGGGCGCGGGAGATGAGCGGCAGTTCAGTCATGTGCGGATCAGACGATGGCGCGGATGATCATGAAGATGAGAGACGGGCCGAGCAGGCAGCCGACGCCGGTGTAGAAGGTCGCGGTCATGGCGCCGTAGGGCACGAGTTTTGGATCAGTCGCGGCCAATCCGCCGGCCACGCCGCTGGTCGTGCCCATCAACCCGCCGAACACCATCGCCGCGCGGGGATTGTTGAGCCCGATGGAGGGCGCGACAAACGGCGTCACCGTCATGACCAGCACGGACTTCACCAGCCCGGCTGCGACGCTCAGGGCCATGACCTCCGAAGATGCGCCGATGGCGCCGCCGGTCACCGGGCCGACGATGTAAGTGGCCGCTCCGCCGCCGATGGTGGTGAGGCTGACAGCGTCGCGATAGCCAAAGGCATAGGCCGCCGCCGCCCCGACGAGGAACGATACGAAGATCCCCGCGAACAGCGACACCACGCCGCCCAGGCCGGATCGCCGGAACTCCGCCATGCGCACGCCAAAGGCCGTCGCCACGATGGCCAGATCCCGGAACATCGCGCCGCCCATCAAGCCGATCCCGGCGAACACCGGAACGTCGGCGATGCCCTTGGCGCCCTCGGTGGCCAGGCCGCCGACGTAGGCAAGAATCAGCCCGATGAGGATGGCGATCGCCGAGCCGTGCAGACGCCCGCGGGTGAGACGCTCCGACATCACGTAGGAAATCCAGACGGTGAAGCCGACCACCGCGAAGGCCGTGATCAGCGAATACTTGATGAGGACGCCTTCGAGCGCCTGAAGGAGCGTCATGTCAGCGTTCCTCCTTTTCCTT